>JBARZR010000209.1:0-6493 GCA_049650205.1 Pacificimonas sp.
AGAACTCGGCGTCGACGCGGCTATCGATTACAAAAAGGACGACGTCCTGAAGGCCATGGCCGCCGCCTGTCCCAAGGGTGTCGACGTCTATTTCGACAATGTCGGCGGGCCGATCCTGGAGGCGGCGATGACGCTGCTCGCGAAGAACGCCCGCGTCGTTATCTGCGGTGCGATCGCGGGCTATAACGATTTTTCGAAAATCCAGGGTCCGCGCAACTATCTGAACCTGCTCGTCCAAAGCGCGCGCATGGAGGGCTTCGTCGTCTTCAACTATCAGGACCGCTATGCCGAGGGCATAGCCGACATGACCAAATGGCTGTCCGAAGGGAAAATGACGGCGAAGGAAGACATCCGTGACGGCGGCGTCGAGCGCTATGTCGAGGTGCTGAACATGCTGTTCAGCGGAGAGAATTTCGGGAAGCTGATCCTGAAGGTTTGAGGGGGTAGGGGACGCGCGCTTCTGCCTTTCCCCAAAACCGTCATCCTGAACTCGTTTCAGGATCTCGTGGGAATGCAGACGCGGACCCCGCCGGCAGAACCTCCTCACCGGTCCAGTCCAGCGACAGATCGCGCCAGTCGGGATTCACACCCTCGATCAAGTTGATTTTCCATTCTCGATGCCACCGTTTGAGCTGCTTTTCGCGCGCGATGGCGTCGGCAATGTCATCGAACGTTTCGTAATAGACGAGTTTGTCCAGATTATATCGTTTCGTGAAGCTCGACATTTCGCGCGAGCAATGCTCACTGAAGCGCGCTTCGAAATCAGACGTCACGCCGATGTACGGAATTCCGTGGCGCTTGTTCGCCAGGATATAGACATAGCCGCTCTTTCGCATCGGCATGATCGCTCCCTATGCAAAGAGATCCTGAAACGAGTTCAGGATGACGGGTCTTATTCGTTCAGCAGCCTTGCCAGAATCCCCGGGACTTCGCTCGCAATATCCCCCGCCACCAATCCTGGCCCGATGCGCCGCCCAGCCTCCCCATGTATCCACACGCCAGCGCACGCTGCGTCGAAGGGCGGCATATCCTGCGCCGCAAGGCCTGCGATCATCCCGGCCAGGACGTCACCCGTTCCCGCCTTGGCGAGCCAGGGACTGGCATGACGATTGACGACAGCACGGCCATCGGCAGCAGTGATGACCGTTTCCGCGCCTTTGAGGACGACAATGGCGTTCGTCCGTTCGGCGGCGGCGCGGGCGCGGTCCAGCTTGTCGCCCTCGATATCTGGAAAGAAACGGGCAAATTCGCCCTCATGCGGCGTCAGGATCGCGGGCTGATCGGACGGCGCGGGCAGTCCCTTGCCGATGGCTTCCGCGTCCAGGACCATAACGACATCGTCCGGCGGGCCGTGCAGAACCGCCTCATGCGCACCCGCCACGCCGCCGCAGCCCGCCAGCAGAACGGTTGGCTTGCGGATGTCCGCGATATGGCCTTCCGAGACCATGATGTCGGACGGCAGGCTGGCGCGATAGACGTCGCCGCGTTCCGTCGCCAGCACGCTGACCAGGCCCGTTCCCATGCGCGAACACGCCTCCGCCGCCAGCCGCGTCGCGCCGGTCAGCGCGGGCGCGGCTAGGATGACCGCATGCCCGCGATCATATTTGTGACCGTCCGCGGCAGGCCGGGGCAGCAAATGCCGCCACAGATCGGGAGTGTTTTCGCCCGCCGACACGCAGTGTCTCAGTCGGCGCTGGCGCGTTCGATGTCCGCGCCGACCGCACTCAGTTTCTCCTCCAGCCGCTCATAGCCGCGATCGAGATGGTGGACGCGGAGAACCTGGGTTTCGCCCTCGGCGGCCAGTCCGGCTATGACAAGGCTCATGGAGGCGCGCAGGTCGGTGGCCATGACGGGCGCACCGGTCAGGCCGCCGACGCCCTGCACGGTCGCCGTTCGGCCCATCACGTCGATCTCCGCGCCCATGCGCTCCAGCTCGCCAACATGCATAAAGCGGTTTTCGAAGATCGTCTCGGTCAGCACACTCGTGCCGTCCGCCAGCGCCAGCATCGCCATCATCTGCGCCTGCATGTCGGTCGGGAAATCGGGGAAGGGTTGGGTTTCAATATTCACAGGCTTGATCGCCCCGGTGCGCCGCACGCGGATCCCCGCCTCGGTCGGCTCGACCGTGACGCCGGCTTCGCGCAGCTTGTCGAGGACGACACCCAGCGTCTCCTCCTGAGCGCCGACCAGTTCGACGTCACCGCCGGTTATCGCCGCGGCGCAGGCATAGCTGCCCGCCTCGATGCGGTCGGACATGACGCGGTAGGTCTCGCCGTGCAGGCTGGTGACGCCCTTGATGGTCAGAGTGCCGGTGCCGATGCCGGTGATCTTCGCGCCCATGCCGACGAGGCAGTTGGCGAGGTCGGTGATTTCGGGTTCCTGCGCCGCGTTCTCGATGACGGTCTCGCCCTCTGCGAGGGTTGCGGCCATAAGCGCGTTCTCCGTCGCGCCGACGGAGACGACCGGGAATTTTATATGTCCGCCCTTCAGACCTTTTTTGGCGGTCGCCACGACGCTGTCGTTGCCAATCTCAATCTTCGCGCCGAGCGCCTCCATGGCCTTGAGGTGCAGGTCGATGGGCCGCGCGCCGATCTGGCAGCCGCCGGGCAGCGGCACGCGGGCTTCGCCGCAGCGGGCGAGCAGCGGGCCAAGCACCAGAATCGAGGCGCGCATCTTGCGGTTGATATCGGCGGGCGCCTCCGTCGAGGTGATGCGCCCGGCCTTCAGCGTCATCACGCGGCCGAAGACTTCGGGCCGCTTGCCCTCGATCTCGGTCGAGACGCCCATCTGGTTCACCATGTGGCCGAACATGTCGACATCGGCGAGGCGCGGCAGGTTGCGCAGCGTCAGCGGCTCCTCGGTCAGGAGCGCCGCGGGAATCAGCGTCAACGCGGCATTCTTCGCGCCGGAAATCTGGATTTTGCCCGAGAGCGGTCTGCCGCCGCGAATGATGATCTTGTCCATAGGATCAGCCCTTAGCGCGACCCCGCCGTCCACGAAAGCCGCCGATGGAGAAAGCCGCTAGGCCCGCCCATATAAACGCGAATGCGGTTAGGCGGCCCACATCCATGGCCTCGCCATAAGCGAACACCCCCAGAAGGAACACGCAGGTCGGGGCGATATATTGCAGGAAACCGAGCGCGCTGAGCGTCAGGCGGCGCGCGGCATGACCATAGAGCGCGAGCGGCACCGACGTCACGACGCTGGACAGCATCAGGAGCAGCATGAGGTCCAGCGGCTGCGCGAACACGCCGCCCGCGCGGGCCATTAGCCACCAGAGCGCAACTGGTGCGAGGATGGCCGTCTCGATCAGAAGGCCGGTGATGGCATCGACGGCGGCGCGGTTGCGCGCCAGGGCATAAAGCGCGAATGCACCCGCTAGGCCGAGCGAGACCAGCGGCAGGCTGCCCATCGCCGCCGTCATGATGGCGATACCGGTCAGCGCCAGCCCGACGGCGAGCCACTGCCAGGCGGTGAGGCGCTCCTTCAGCAGAACGACACCCAGCGCCGTATTGATGATGGGCTGGATGAAATAGCCGAGGCTGGCATCCAGTACGCGGGCGTTGAGGACGGCCCAGGTATAGATATACCAGTTCGCGCCGATCATCAGGGCGGAGAATATGAGCCAGCCCATCAGGCGCGGATTGGACAGCGCGGCAGTGAGGGCCGCGCCCTTCCGGATGGCGATGACGACCAGCATCAGGAGGACCGCCGACCACAGGACCCTGTGGGCCAGCACCGCCGCCGCCGACATGCCGTCGAACAACTTTAGATAGACCGGCATCATGCCCCAGAGCAGATAGGCGCCGAGAGCCGCGAACAGGCCGGCGCGCTTTTCCGCGGCCGCCGTAGCCGCCTGATCCCCTAACGTCAAAGCCCTACAGCTTCGGCAGGGTCACGCCGCGCTGCCCCTGATATTTGCCCGCCCGGTCGGCATAGCTCACCTCGCAGGGCTCGTTGCCTTGTAGGAACAGGAACTGGCACGCGCCCTCATTGGCGTAAACGCGGGCGGGCAGCGGCGTCGTGTTGGAAAATTCCAGCGTCACATGCCCCTCCCAGCCCGGCTCCAGGGGCGTGACGTTCACGATAATGCCGCAACGGGCATAGGTCGATTTGCCGAGGCAGATGACCAGAACGTCCTTCGGCACGCGGAAATATTCCACCGTGCGGGCGAGGGCGAAGCTGTTGGGCGGAATGATGCAGCAGTCGGTCTTGCGATCGACGAAGCTGTTCGCGTCGAAATTCTTCGGATCGACGACCGCGCTGTTCACATTGGTGAAGATCTTGAATTCGTCCGCGACCCGCGCGTCATAGCCGTAAGAGCTGAGGCCATAGGAGATCGTGCCTTCCCGCCGCTGGCCATCCTCGAACGGCTCGATCATGGCACGATCCTGCGCCTGCGTGCGGATCCACTTGTCGGACATGACGGACATCTGGCTGTTATCCCCTGATATGTAGCACGCAGATCAGCGTGAATAGCCGCCGCGCGGTGTCGAAATCGACCTCGATCTTGCCGGAGAGGCGCTCTTTCAGCAGCTCGGCGGCGTCGTTGTGGATGCCGCGGCGGGCCATGTCGATGGTCTCGATCTCGTGCGGTGTGGACTGACGGATGGCCTGATAATAGCTTTCGCAGATAGCGAAATAGTCGCGCACGGTACGGCGAAACGGGCTGAGCGCGATGACGATGCTGTCGAGCGCGCTGTCATCCGCTCGGTTGACGTCCACCACCAAGCGGCCATCCTCCACGCGCAGGACGATGCGGTAGGGGCCGGGATAGTCGCCCGCCGCGTCGGTGGTGACGTGAAAGCTGTTGCCCTCCAGCAGGTCGAAGATCGCGACCCGCCGTTCCTGTTCGATATCGGCGCTACGCCACAGGATCGTGCGCTCGTCCAGCTGCACGTCGACGATGCGGAAAGTGGGGGCGGGCGCGGCGGTCACGGGGATGTTCCCTAATGGGATGGGCCGATTGGGGGAAGAGCCGTAGCTGTGCCCTTGGCTGAATTGAAAAGGGGCACCGCAGCCATGCCGCGATGCCCCTTTTCGATATTTTGCGACTGCCTAGGCGATAAAATATTCCGCAGTCATGAATTCGGCGGGCATGTTGCTCGCCATGAAGGGCAGGTCCGGACGGAGCTGGTTATATCCTTCACCGCTGTCCGTGACCGGCTCGAAAATGTCCGCGAAGCCGAGAGGCTCCGAGCCGCCTGTTGGGCACTGCCCGCAATCGCACCCATGATCATGGGCAGGACCATGATCGTGGCCATCGCCATGATAATGGCCGTGGCCCAGGCCGTGATCTTCCAAGGAGCCGTGTTCACCACCATGGTCGTGATCGTGTCCGCAACCATGATCGTGACCGAAATGTCCGAATTCCGGGATATCGTCGGTTTCATCATAGCCGAACGTGATGTTTGACGCTGTCGATGATGACGATTCTTCGTAAAGCCGAACGTCACGGAACTCGGCATCGCCGATGCCGCCGCGTGTGCTGTCATCGTCGTTAATGAAGGTCAGCCACTCGATCTCGCCGCTGGTATAGTCGCCCAGACGGATTTCGAAGGTCTGCCACTCACCGTCGCCCGTGTAGGTCAGGTCGTCGATGCCGTAGGATTGTGTCCCGAACAGCTGGAAGAACTGCTTGCCACTCTGGGCGTTGTCGGTGTCGAAACCGATGCCCTGCATTTCGCCTTCGATTGAACTGCGGAAACTGAATGTCAGGATGGTTTCATCCGTGACATCGTAATCGACCGCCGTCTTTTTCCAGCTGTTGCCGTCGATCGTCAGCGTCGTGCCATTGGTGGCGAAGGCCGTATCGTCGACGTCCTGACTGCGGGTGTAGCTGTCCAGCGTCACGGCGTCGAAATCTATCGCCGCTGCGTCCGGCGTGGGCTCGGGCGTGTTCGTGCCGTCCTCGAAGACGCTGACATCGCGGAATTCGATATCGCCGATCCCGCCGCGTGTGCTGTCATCGTCATTGATGAAGGTCAGCCATTCGATCTGCCCGCTGGTATAATCGCCCAGACGGATTTCGAAGGTCTGCCAACCCCCATTCGCGGTGTACTGGAAATCGTCGATACCGTAGCTCTGCGTGCCGTGCAGCTGGAAGAACTGCTTGCCGCTTTGCGCATTGTCGGTGTCGAAGCCGATGCCCTGCATTTCGCCTTCGACGCTGGAGCGCATGCTGAACTTCAGGATGGTGTCGTCCGTGACGTCATAGTCGAATGCGATGCGCTTCCAGCTGTTGCCGTCGATAGCGAGATTCGCGCCGTTCGCGGAGAAGTCCGTGCGGTCGACGTCCTGACTGCGCGTGTAGCTCTCGATGGAAGCCGCGCCGAAGTCGATCACGCCTGTCGGGGCCGGATCCGGATCGGGCGTTGGATCGGGTGTTGGTGCGGTGCCGTCCTCGAAGACGCTGACATCGCGGAATTCGATATCGCCGATCCCGCCGCGTGTGCTGTCATCGTCATTGATGAAGGTCAGCCATTCGATCTGG
>JBARZR010000210.1:0-4488 GCA_049650205.1 Pacificimonas sp.
GTGATCTGGAGATCGACTTTCGCTATGACATCCCTACCAGCGACTGGGCCGTAGGTGCTTTCTGGGAAAACCGCAGGGAGGCGGCGCAAGTCCGCCTCGACAGTATCTTCGAACAATATGAATCGCCCGGTTTCATTCAGGCCTTCGCCGAGCACAAGGATATATTCGGCCTGACCGTGCGCGGCGCGGTCGGCAATCTCGGCGATGCCCGCAAGCGCAGCACGAGGCAGGTCTTCGCCGGGCGCCGCACAGATGGTCTGGCCTTCACCGAAACCCGCGACCGCGGCTTCGGCACGACCTTTCGCATGAATGTCAGCGGCAGTTTCTAGGCTGTCTGCTCGCGATAGTCGGCGACGAGCCGTTCCATCGCGTTCAGATACGGAAACGGCCCGAAGCTGACGCGCGCGACACCAAGCGCCGACAACCTCGCGACCGAAGGCGCGCCTGGCATCATCATGACATTCACGGGCAGCGATACCGCCTCGCACATCCGCGCAATCAGCGCTTCGTTGATCAGTCCCGGAACGAAAAACCCGTCCGCACCGGCCTTCGCATAGGAGATGCCCCGCTCCACAGCTTCTGTCATCAGACCCTCATGCTTCTCGGGCTTCGCCTGCAGGAACAGGTCGGTCCGCGCATTGATGAAGAGCGCCGCAGCGATATCCCGCGCTGCCTCAATCCGTACGACTTGCTCGTCGATTTCAAATATACCGGAGGCGCCCGGTTTTCCGTCCTCGAAGTTCATCCCCACCGCGCCTGTTTCGATCAAGCGCACGACATTCGCCGCCACTTCGTCCGGGACGTCCGCATAGCCGCCCTCGAAATCAATGCTGACCGGTGTGTCCGGCACCTTGGCACATATCCTCGCTGCATTCGCCAGCACCAGATCGAGTGACAGGTCTTCGCCGTCATTCGCGCCATGGGCTATTGCGACCGAAGCGCTACTCGTCGCTACAGCGGGTGCCCCCGCCTCCACAATCGCCGCAGCCGTGCCCGCGTCCCAGATGTTGTAAAGGCATAGCGGCGTCCCGCTGACGTGCAGGGCGCGGAATTTGTCGGACTTATCGTTGCTCATTCATATTCCCCTTTTCGGCCATGCGCCGCTCATGCTCCAGCAGCCATTTCTTGCGCCACAGTCCGCCCGCATATCCCGTCAGCGATCCATCCGCGCCAATGACGCGGTGGCAGGGCAACAGCAGCGCCAGCTGGTTCGCACCATTCGCCCGCGCCACCGCCCGGACCGCGCCCGGATTGCCCAGCGCCTCGGCAAGATCGCGGTAGGACCGCGTTTCGCCAAGCGGGATCCGCACCAGTTCGGCCCAGACCGATTTCTGGAACGCCGTCCCATGGTCGCCGATTTCCGGCATTTGCAACGGCGCCTCGCCCGCGAAATAGCGCCTAAGCGCGGCTTCGATCCGGCTGTTCACATCGTTGCGCGCCAGGACAATGGCCTTGCCATGCACCGCGCGCAGCCGCTCGATCTGGCGCGGCAGCGCCTTGCGCTTCAGAAACTCCAACAGGTGCAGCCGCTTATCGTCAGCGATGGCCACCATCGGCCCTATCGGCGTCTCGATCCACAGCGCGCTCAGGACGCCCCTACCCTTCAAGCGCTCCGGTGCATCGCCGAGCAGTTTCCGGAACGCCTCCCGAAACCCGCTGCCGCTTTCATAGCCGGCATCGATCTGCGCCGCGATCACCTGTTCCTCCGCCACCAGTTTGGCCGCAACCGACCCCAAGCGCCGCGCCCGCGCGACCTGGATGAAGGTCATGCCGAATTTCTGCCGGAACGCCCGCCGCACCGTCGAAGTGTCATGCCCCAGCGCGGTCAGATCGCTCTCCCGCCAGCGCCGCTCCGGCTCTTCGTCCAGCCGCGCCAGCAGCGGTCCGATCAGCGGATGATCCGGCGCGTCCAGCGGACGGCAGCGCTTGCAGGGCCGGAACCCCGCATCGATGCAGGCGGCGATATCCCGCTCGAACACGACATTTTCCCGCAGAGGTTTGCGCGCCGGACAGGTCAGGCGGCAGAAGATTCCGGTCGTCGTGACGCAGACCCAGGCATGCCCCTCATGCGCCGGATCGCGCGCGATCAGCGCGTCGTAAAGCTCGTCATCGGATGGACCGGTCAACAGCATCACGCTGTCCTTACAGCTTCTCTCCGGTCCCACCGCCGGAAAGCGGGCGGCGATGTTTCAGGCGGCGAATCCGCCATCGATGTTCAGCGTGCCGCCCGTCACCATCGCCGCCTCGGGCGTCAGCAAGTAGGCCACCATGGCCGCCACTTCATCGGCGCGCGCATGACGGCGGATCGCCATCGCGCCATACATCGCCTTCACATGCTCGCCGTCCGCCGGATTCATGTCGGTATCGACCGGCCCCGGCTGCACGACATTGACCGTGATCCCGCGCTTGCCGAAATCGCGCGCCAGCCCCCGCGCCGCGCCCTGCAGGCCCGCTTTCGTCATCGCATAGGCCGCACCGCCAGCCGCAGGCATACGGTCGCCATTCACCGACCCGATGAAGACGATGCGCCCGTCGTCGTTCATCGCCCGCGCACCCTCGACCGCCGCATGCCACGCCCCGCGCAGGTTGACGTCGATCATGCGGTCGATCTCATCCGGATCGCTGTTCAGCGGATCGCCGCCGACGGCAATACCGGCATTCACGATCAAAGCGTCGATGGGACCGATATCGGACAATAGGTTCGCAACCGCTTTCCGGTCGCTGCTGTCGACCTTGCGCGCATCCGCGCCGATTGCCGAAGCCATGTCTTTCGCCGCGTCGGCGGACCCCAAATATGTGAAAGCCACATCCCACCCGTCCGAGGCCAGCCGCTTCACGATCCCCGCGCCGATCCCGCGCGAACCGCCCAGAACGACGGCCTTCATGCTGCTGCCTTCGCTTTCGACATCGCCATCAGCTGGTCCCAGCTGTCATCCGGGATCGGCATGACCGACAGTCGCGACTGCCGAACGAGCGCCACCTCGTCGAAGCGCCCGTCCGCCTTGATTTCCTTCAGCGTCACCGGCGCGGGCATGTCGCCCTCCGTCTTCAGGTCGATCAGTCCCGATTTCGGGTCGTCGACATCGTCGTAGAATTCCCGCGCCACCGAACACAGCCCGACGATCTCCAGCCCCTTGTTCGAATGGTAGAACATGACCTCCTCGCCCTTTTTCATCGCGCGCATGTTGTTCAGCGCCTGCGCGGAGCGCACGCCGTCCCATGGCTCCACGCCCTTCGCCTTCTGCTCCTCCCACGACCATTTGAAGGGTTCCGACTTCACCAGCCACTTCGCCATCAGTTCGCTTCCTTCTGTGCTTCGGGTCTGGCCGCCAGAAACGCATCCAGCGCCAACAGCCGCTTGTCGATCTCAACGAGGCCAGGATAGGGCGTCAGGTCCATGCGGAACCGCCGCGCATTGTACATTTGCGGGGCCAGGCAGATGTCCGCCAGCGTCACCCGGTCGCCGAACAAATATGGCCCCTCACCCGCCTCCGCCAATTCCTCCAGGGCCCGAAAGCCTGTGTCGATCCAGTGATGATACCAGGCGTCGACCGCCTCCTGATCCTGATCGAACTCGGTTTTCAGATATTTGAGGACACTCATATTGTTCAGGGGATGAATATCGCAGGCGATGATCTGCGCCGCCCCCCGGATCCGCCCACGCATGGCCGCGTCGCCGGGCAGGATCGGCGGCTCCGGATAGACCTCATCCAGATATTCGCAGATGGCGAGGCTCTGGTTTAGTCCAACCTCGCCATCGATCAGGTAAGGCACGCGCCCGTGCGGGTTCAGGATTTTGAAGCCCACCCCCGACTGCGCGCCCTTCACCAGATCGACGACCTTATGCTCATGCTCCAGGCCTTTCAGGTGCAGCGTGATCCGCACCCGGTAGGCCGCCGTAGAACGCCAATAGTCATATAGAATTCTGTCCATGCGGGTAACCTTCCGGTCCATCGGGCGCGGCGTCAAGCTATGACCGGAACATCGCCGCCGCCATCGCGCTCCGTTGAAACACGGTCAACACGCACAGCGCCGCATAACCATAGGCAATCATGCCAAACCAAACCGGAAACAGACACATGACGGCGAAGACGACGATGGTCTCCGCCCCCTCCGCAAGGCCCGTCGAATAGAAAAAGCTCTTCGGCCCATGCGCTTCGGTCGCCGCGCCATGTTTTTCCGCCATCACGGCGAATGCGAGGAAACTGACACCGGTCAGAACGAAACTGGCGATCAGCACGGCGGCGGGCAGCGCATTGTCCTCCGACGCCAAGGCAAAGCCCAGCGGCACGGAAACATAAAAGGCGAAGTCCGCGACGATATCCAGATAGCCGCCGAAATCGCTCGGACCATTGGCGCGTGCCACGGCCCCATCCAGCCCGTCAAGTATCCGGTTGGCCAGGATCAGCGCCAGTCCCCAGCCGAACGCGCCAAGCCCGATTGCCACGGCTCCCGCCAGACCCACAGCGAGCCCGGCCAGCGTCACAC
>JBARZR010000211.1:0-1977 GCA_049650205.1 Pacificimonas sp.
ACGAGATCGAAAGCCTGTTCGGCATATTGAACGGCACCTGCAACTACATCCTGACCGAAATGGAGGAGAAGGGCGCGCCGTTCGCGGGTGTCCTCGCCGACGCGCAGGCGCTCGGCTATGCGGAAGCGGACCCGACCTTCGACATTGATGGCATCGACGCCGCGCACAAACTCGCCATCCTCGCCAGCCTCGCCTTCGGGACCGCGCTCGATTTCGGTTCGGTCGAAACGCGCGGCATCCGCGAGATCGAGAAAGTCGACATCGAACGCGCCGCCGCGCTCGGCTACCGCATCCGCCTCGTCGGCGAGGCGCGCCTCTCGAAGGGCAAGCTGCTCCAGCGCGTCCACCCCGTCCTCGTGCCCTTGAAACACCCGCTCGCAAAGGTGACCGGCAGCCTCAACGCGGTCGTCGCGGATGGCAATTTCGTCGGCCGCCTGACCTTCGAGGGCGCAGGCGCGGGGGCTGGCCCGACCGCCAGCGCCGTCGTCGCCGACCTGATCGACATCGCCCGCGGCGAAACCACGCCCGCCTTCGGCATCCCCGCAACGTCTTTGCGGACAGTCGAACCCGGCAACCACGAACAGGGTGTGGGCCGCTCCTACCTGCGCGTTCAGGTCTCCGACGAACCCGGTGTCATGGCCGACCTGACCGCGATCCTGCGCGATTGCGGCGTCAGCATCGAAAGCCTGATCCAGCGCGGCGAAGGCGCCGATGACGACGTCTTCATCGCCATCATCACGCACGAAACCGAACATGCGCGGACGGCGGAGGCCGCGCGCAAAATGGCGGGCCTCGCCAGCGTCGTCAGCGCGCCGATGCGGATGGATTTGCTGGATTAAGCATCCATAGAAGATCGTCATCCGCAGCGAAGGTCGAGGTCCATCTCCCACGTTTGTATCCTTGGTAGATCAATGGAAACGAATTCCGGTCGGCGCTGGAATGACGAATATTATCGAGGCTGGGATTCCCATATCCGCGCCGGGTCGCTAAAGCCTGCGCATGTCCGAACCAGAGCGCGTCATCGCGCCGACCCGTAAAGCCGAAGACGTCGATGCTGCCCTCAGGCCGCAGACGCTGGAGGACTTCGTCGGTCAGGAAGCGGCGCGCGGCAATCTTCGTGTTTTCATTCAGGCGGCCAGAGCCCGCACGGAGGCGATGGATCATGTACTGTTTTTCGGCCCGCCGGGCCTTGGCAAGACGACACTGGCGCAGATCGTCGCGCGCGAACTCGGCGTCGGTTTCCGCGCCACCTCCGGCCCGGTCATCGCGAAGGCGGGCGACCTCGCCGCGATCCTCACCAATCTGGAACCGAACGACGTCCTCTTCATCGACGAAATCCACCGGCTGTCGCCCGCCGTCGAGGAAGTCCTCTACCCGGCCATGGAGGACCGCAGCCTCGACATCATGATCGGCGAGGGGCCGTCGGCGCGCAGCGTCAAGATCGACCTGCCGCCTTTCACGCTTGTCGGCGCGACCACCCGTTCCGGCCTGCTTACCACTCCGCTGCGTGACCGGTTCGGCATTCCTGTGCGCCTCAATTTCTACACGCCAAAGGAACTGGAGCAGGTCGTCACCCGCGCCGCCGCGCTCTTGGGAATGCCGCTTGAACCCGACGGCGCGGAGGAAATCGCCCGCCGCGCCCGCGGAACTCCGCGCATAGCAGGCCGCCTCCTGCGCCGTGTCCGCGATTTCGCCTCCGTCGCAGGCGACACCAGCATAGACCGCAAGACCGCCGACAAGGCCCTCATGCGCCTCGAAGTCGACGCCCTCGGCCTCGACGCCATGGACCGCCGCTACCTTGGCGTCATCGCGGAGGACTATCTCGGCGGCCCAGTCGGCGTCGAAACCCTCGCCGCCGCCCTATCCGAACCGCGCGACACGATCGAGGATGTCATCGAACCCTATTTAATCCAGATCGGCCTCCTCGCCCGCACCGCCAGAGGCCGCCAGATGAACGGCAAGGCCTGGACCCATCTG
>JBARZR010000212.1:0-2989 GCA_049650205.1 Pacificimonas sp.
GGCATCGGTGCGCTGCAGTGTTTGATTGCAAGTGAACTCTGCTACCTGTCAGACTGCGAGTTTCCCAGGCGCTTGCTGCTGAAAGGTGGCTATGGCATCGATGTGATCCTCTACTGCTATTGGCTGGCTGCTCTCACATCATTGCTTGACTTTGTGAAGGTTTATAGCTCTTTATAGCTGTGTCTCTGAGATAGCTGGAGCTGCAGCAGATCGTACCTATGCTTGCGCACGTTACCTTGGCAGCTTCAACATACAAAGTGCACGTCCCTGCGCGGAAGCTGTGTGTCGTCTCACTAAAGACCTGCACCGACGCCGTGAGCGAGAATATTCTCTGAGCGCGGACGTCTACAGAGGCTGCGTCATCAGGTAGAGCCGCATACAATGCACGCCAGCTACTCATGGTTGTGTTCAAGGCTTGTCAGCTGTTGCATCATTGCATTGTCGTGTGTGACGCTGTATGGATGTTGGAAGGGGAAGCGGTAGCGTAGGGGGCACCGACACGCGTGTCGCATGGCTTTGAACACACCTGACAGCGGCGTGCAGCCCTGCTCGCTGGCCGAGGTTGTACGTACAGCGCTGTCGGCTTCGAAGGATCTACACAAGGCGTCGTCATGCGCCGACCAGCACGTGCTGTTGCGAGTTGATTTCAATGTGCCCGTGTCAAATGGCGCCGTTGCAGACTGGACCAGGGTGGACGCAGCTCTGCCCACGATCGAGCTGCTGCTGCAGCGCTGTGCAAAAGTTCTGCTGCTTTCGCACTTCGGCCGCCCGGAGCCTGCCACAAGCTCACCTGCAGACTTGCAGCAGCACTCCCTAGCAGTCCTCTGCAGTGGCTTGCAGCAGCGCCTTGGCGCCGCATTTCAGGGCCTATGCACCGAGCAAATTGGCGCACAGCCGCCAAGGGCAGTGCAACAGCTGCAAAGTGGACAGGTGCGCGCATCACCTCCTGTGACCTGATCCTGTGACCTGACCCCATTGGAGCACCATCACGCCTGTGCGCAAGCTCCGTGTACATTCAAGGGCCCTGGCATCCGACATGCGCACAGATGCACAGCTCTGCGCACGTGGCAATGCTTGCCAGAACACAGTGGATCACATGCGGCTTTGCCGTGCTGCAGTGCATCGCCCTCGTGCAGTGCAGGTGCTTCTGCTCGAGAATGTCAGATTCTATGCTGGCGAGGAGGCAAACGATGATGCGTTCGCACAGCAGCTGGCAGCCCTGTGTGGTGGCTGGTACGTCAACGACGCCTTTGGCGTATGCCACCGCAAGCAGGCCTCCGTGAACGCGATAACAAGGCATGTAGAGCATGCCCATCCAGGGCTGCTCATGTGCCGGGAGCTGCACTTCCTGTGGTCGGCGCTTCAGGAACCGCAGAGGTACGCAATGGCAGCGCGCCCCCCTGGACTTGTGTGACAGCGCATCAATTGCACGTCATGCGAGGCTTCCCGCCGGTTTGATGAGCAGCAACGGTTGTGCTGTGGGGTTTCCTCTGCACAGTCACCTCTTGACGTTGTTGTGCTCTGGCACATGCTGCCTGTTTTGCTAGTAGCTTTCCATTCAGACAGCTAGCTGCCTGTGCAGGCCCTTTGCAGTGGTGATTGGGGGCGCCAAAGTGAAAGACAAGATCGAAGTCCTGTGGAAGCTGGTGGAGAAAGCAGATGTGTTGCTGATAGGTGGGCGCATGGCGTTTACGTTCCTTGCTGCACAGGGCGTGGCGGTGGGGCGCACCGCAATCGAGGAGAGCTGGCTGCCTGCAGCGCGTGATATGCTCAATACCGCGCAGCGAAAGGTATGGCCATCATCTCTCGGCTCGCACCCTGACTACACAATCACGGCTGCCTCACTTTGACATCCCGCCATGACTTCAGCATGCCACTTTGCACGTGTTGACCTTTTGGGGTAGCGATCAGCTCGTGTCAGTTGGCATGCAGGGTACCAAGCTGCTGCTGCCGAGCGATGTGGTGTGCACATATGATCTAGATGCAGAAGAGCCATGCTGCACGCAGCCACTCACACGCAACTGCTGCACGGCAGATGCGCCATGCATACCTGCTGATGCCTATGGGGCAGATATTGGGCCAAAGAGCAGCGCAGCGTTTGCTGCCACCTTGCAAGGTTGCAAAACCATTTTCTGGAACGGCCCCATGGGCAGGTTTGAAGCGCCAGCGTACGCGCACGGTACACAAGCCATTGCAAATGGCATTGCTAAACAGACACAAGAGGGCTGCACTACAATTGTTGGTGGTGAGCTCTCACATTCAGCTGTGCGTCGTCAGGTACATGGCAATCATCAATTTGCAGTGCTGGACACTTGTACATGAATTGGTGCAGCCAGAAGCCACCCCTGCAGGTCAGTTTGACAGCCGTTGTGGTACTTGCAGGTGGCGACTCTGTGACAGCAGTCGCACAAATGGGCTTGCAAGAACACTTTACGCACCTTTCCACTGGCGGTGGTGCCAGCTTGGCTCTGATCGAGGGGCATGATCTACCGGGGTTGCGCGCGCTCACAGAGCACAAATGAGGTTGCGTGCAGCTGGGGCAGCCTATTGCATTGGATTAGGTCACAGCTTTGCTTGCCTTTTGTGCGCAATACAAATGGCGCAGCACCATCGCAATGCATGCACAGATCGTAGCACACAACGCCAGCGACACCTGTGGGTGAATCTGAGCTGGCAGTACACCTGCGTTTGAGCATTATTCTTGTGATGAAGATGGCAGTGGTGCCACAGTGAATGCTGCTGTGGTACACACGCTGACCACTGCGTCAACCAGCAACAACTCATGCACAAGCGGCTGCACAACACCATGGGCACCACTCACGAGCTTTGTGCCACATCAGCTTCGTATCGCTTTTGGGTCATACCGCTGTTGTTACATACCAGCGCCCTCATGGCCACATGCCAGGTTTGCTTCCTTGGTCTACTGAGCAGTCCCCCGCTTCCTTGGTCAAGAAATGCCAGCAGTATTGGGCACCTCAGTGCACATAGC
>JBARZR010000213.1:0-6324 GCA_049650205.1 Pacificimonas sp.
GATTTCACTGTCGAGGCATCACTGCTGAAAGGAACTGCAGTCACCCGCTGTTTTGGACAGACGGTCGATGATCTCGACACGCTGCGCGAGGTCATGGTGAGGCGCGCGGTGCGCGCGGCGGAAAAAATCAGGGCGCAGGGTCTGGTCGCGGAACGGCTGATCTGCTTTGCCCATGGGAGCCGGTTCAAACCGGATGCACCGTCGGCCGCAAGGTCGGCACGGCTGTCGCCAGCGACACATGATCCCCGCGTCATCGCCGCAATGGCGAGCCATATGACGGAATCCATGTTCGTGCCCGGCTCGATCTACAATAAATGCGGTGTCATGCTGGAAGGGCTGCACGCGCAAGGCGCGGCGCAAACAGATCTGTTCGCCAAAACAGATCCGCGTGGCGGTGATCTGCTTGCGGCCATGGACGGCCTGAATGCGCGCTACGGGCGTTCGACGATACGCCTTGCTGCAGAAGGGCAGGGTGAGCGCAGCTATGACACCAGGAGGCAACAGAAAAGCCCGGCTTGGACGACGCGGCTGAGCGAAGCGCCTATAGCGTACTGAATGCTTCTAAGTTAGAGATGGCGTGACTTCGTACTCGCTGTTAGCGCGCGGGATTGCGGATGAGGCGCTGTTGCGCCATATTGGAACTATGAGAGTGAACTCCACCAAATCTATGAAACGCGCTGCTGCTACGTTCCAACGCTTCGGTGGAAGTTGGACTAAGGCGCGCAAAGAGGCCGTGCGGGACGAGGACGGCGTTCTTGTCATTCGAGAGCGTAAGATTGGTTCCGCGCCTCGAGAAGACAGTCCTCAGCCAGCAAATTAATAAGCGGCAATGGGACTTTCATTGGCCATCGTCTGGGCGTTTGCCCTGATTCTGCCAGGTGTCGTCGCGCTTTTTATCTTTTTTTCAACCATAAGCACGGCCGAGGTTCATGTTCAGCCTCCACCGTTGAACTCTCTCTATTCGATCTCAATGATTGGGTTAATTTCGCTCGGCAGTCATGCTGTCTACGCGTTCATTCTATCAATCGGAGTGGGGCTATCGATTAAGCTCAATATCCCAATAGCAAATCCATATCTTTTCCTGTCGCCTTCGTCGTTCACAACGATCAGTTTTCAGCAAATTGGGTTATCGCTCACAGGCTTCCTATGGCCTTCGCTGATCGGCGCGTTGGTTGGATGGATTGGAACAAAGGGGCGCTGGGAGGCAAGAAACGAGCTCCTCTATGGATGGCTTTATCCTCTGATCGATAAAGCAAGGCCTGAAAACGCATATATTAACGCTTTTGCACTGACTTCTAACAAAAATGGTTCCGATATTCTTGGCTATGAGGGAACCGTCGAAAATCTGGTTGTTGATCGCGATAAGGCAATTGTCGGCGCCACACTACGCAACGTCGAAACCTTCTACATCCGCATGAATCAGAAGGGGACGCGCCGCGTCGCAGGCGGGACACAAATTGATCGGATCTCTCTCCGCTCCGATGATTTTCAGAACATTGCCTTGGAAGTCATCCGAGATGAGACTCAAGCTTCCTGACATAACACAACACAATCAACAACTTAACATAACATACATTATCGCGCGAAGAAACGCTTTTCTATATTGTGCATATCTTTCCGTGCCTTTCGTACCAGCTGAGCGCGCCGTCCTATGACATTGGCTATGTAGGCTATCGTTTCTGGAAATGGTGGGACACCCCCAAACTTGTCAACATTTCCTGGCCCCGCATTGTACGCGGCCAAAGCCAAATTTACTGACTGAAACCTTTCCAGCATCTGACGAAGATATTTTGCGCCGCCATAAATGCTGGATTGAGGATCCAAGCGGTCGACGACGCCCAGTTCTCCAGCTGTTTTTGGCATTAGCTGGGCTAGTCCCGCAGCGCCTACTTCACTGACAACATTAGGACGATAGGCCGACTCTGTCCAAATCAACGCGTCGAGCAGCCCCATTGGCAGACCATATCGTCGCTCGGCCGCACCAATCATGTCCACTACCGTGGAACGAGCCCGGCTTGTCGAAGCTGGCATGGCTGCGAAGCGCCTCAAATGGGGAAGCGGTGAAGTTTCAGGCTTGAGCGTGGATAGATCGAAATTGTCGAGCAGGCGATGTTCGTGAAGCTTGAACGCGTCTAACCCACTTGCAGCCGCACCTTCGACAGGCAGCGGTGAAAGCTCCTGAGTTGCGGCCCCCAGGCCTGTGATCGAAATCAGACAAAATGCGACGCAAAATCTCGCGACGAATGAACTGGCAGTCATGCTCCACCACATAAACGTCTCCCACATGCTAGCTGGAACATAAATCGAACATTGAGCTATAGGAAAGCGTCTGCAATGATCGGTGAGGGAAGGGCGCGACTGGGGATTCGTCGATTGCGGCGAGACTGGAGATCCGTGCCCCATGCAAAGCCTCGAACACGAAGCTCAGATATTGCTGACCAATCTTGGCGGCCACTGGACCGGAAATGGCGGCATGTGTTGTTGCCCTGCGCATGACGACCGAACGCCGTCGCTGTCGGTCAAGGTCGGCGAAAAAGCGCTGCTCTTTAAGTGCTTTGCAGGCTGTGCCCGTAGTGAGGTCATGGCCGCGATTAGAGATCGAAAGCTTATCATCCCGTCGCGGCTTCCAACCGGACGAGCGGGCAGGGCGCAGACGTCCGGGTCCAGGTTTCAGCGCGCCGCCAGAGATCTTTGGGCGAAAGCTAAAGCCATCCAGAACACGCCTGCGGCTCGACATCTGAAAGATCGTGGTCTCGAGCCTGTCTCGCAGGAACTGCGGTATCTGGCGCGGACACCGCTCGGGCCATCGGGAAATGTGCGACACCTTCCTGCAATGATCGCTGCGGTTCGCGCGGATGAAGGCGTCGTCGCCGTCCAGCGCATTTTTCTGGACGGCGGATCGGATTCAGCCCCCTCCGCATCGCCGCAGCGTCGCTCGCTCGGACCGATTGGCATCGGGTCCGTCAGGCTCGCTTGGCCCGAAACCGGCCAGCTCGGCCTTGCCGAAGGCGTGGAGGACGCTCTGGCCGTCACGCAGCTGACCGGTATCCCCTGCTGGGCGCTGCTCGGCAATTTGCGTTTCGGGACAGCAGCCATTCCCGAAAGCGTCGATGACCTTCATCTGTTCGTCGACAATGATAAGGGTGGCGAGACGGCCTGGAAACTCGGTCAGGCGTATTTCGAAAAGCCGGGACGAACGATCACCAAACGGCAACCGCGCGTCCCTGGTTACGATTGGGACGATGTCCACCGAAGATGGCGCGAGAAGCAGCTGAGCTGACATGAGAGGGGAGGGGGCTTTCCCGAAGATGATCCAAGGCGGCGAAGGGCGCTGCCGGGATGCTTCAGGAGACCTCCAATGCAGACCGCACTCGCGTTCGAAACCAAGCCGCTTGCCACCGTCATTCTCAATGTCGCGGCAGCACTTGCCGATATCTTTGACGACGAAGGCAGGGCGGTCACGCGCCAAACGCTCAAAGAGTTGTTCCAATCCGAAACCGGTGAAAGCGACGCTTCTGGCACCTGGTCGATGCGCGATGCCTACACCGCGCTCGAACATGCCCAGATCATGCTGGTCTTGAAATGGGCGTCGCGCGACGACGCCAGCGCGCTCACGGAGCGTATTGCGGACCTTGCCGCGAGGCTGCCGGTGCAGAGCTACCGCAGCGAGAGCCAGATCGATCTGCAGCAATTCTCGACGCCGCTTCCGCTCGCCTGGGCCGCTGGCGCTGCCGCGCAGCTGGTCTGCAGCGATACCGTGCTGGAGCCATCAGCGGGAACGGGGCTTCTCGCGCTGCGCGCCTCCTGTAGTGGGGCAAAGCTCATCCTCAACGAGATCGACGACCTCCGCCGCGCCTGTCTCGAAGCATCATTCCCACATGCCAACATCGCATCATATGATGGTGCCATCATCGATGACGCGCTCGCTCCGCACCTCGTCCCGAGCGTCGTTCTCATGAACCCGCCCTTTTCGCGGTCACTGGACCGGGGCGTCGACCGGCATGCGGCTGCGCGTCATCTGAAATCGGCGTTTACGAGGCTAGGCCATGGCGGCCGTCTTGTCGCGATCCTTCCCCCCAGTTGTAATGTTCAGAGCATCAAATCTTCAAATGATGAAATGATGCTATGCGCAAGCATCGGTCTTTCCGGCGCGTTCCTGAAGCACGGGACATCGATCGACACCCGTCTCGTCGTGATTGACAAAGGCGTGACCAGGGCGGCCGCCGTTACCGGCGAGGCCGACAATGTCGAAATGTTCGATGAGCTGATCGCGAAGATCGCGCCGCGTACCAAGCTGTCCGGTTCGTTCTCAAAGCCGAAAGCGAACGACCGCAAGACCCCTGTGCTCTTCGGCGGTTTCGCCAAACGGAAGCCTATCGCCCCCGCACCTTCGCCCAGAACGGCGCAGCTCGCGCCTGTGCCGTTGGATTACACCATCCTGGAAACCCCCGCGCCCATGGGCGAGCAGGCCGGTATCTACCTTCCCTATAGGCCGAGCCGGATCGCCATCGCGGACGCCGCGCCGCATCCGACGGAACTCGTCGAGTCAATCGCCATGGGGTCGGTCGCGGCTCCGGTCCCATCGTACAAGCCCGTTCTATCGAAATCTCTGGTTAAAAGCGGTGCGCTGTCAGCCGCGCAGCTGGAGACCGTCATCTATGCCGGAAACGCCTTCGAGCGCGACATTCCGGGCTTGTCGGCGCCGCAGAACGAGGGCTGCGAACTCGCCGCCGCGAATGAGGACGAGGGCGGAATCGCCTATCGCCACGGCTATTTCCTCGGCGACGGCACCGGGGCAGGGAAGGGCCGCCAGCTTGCCGCCGTCATTCTCGACCAGTGGCTGCGCGGCAACCGCCGTCATATCTGGCTAACCAAGAACGAGACTCTGCTCGAGGATGCGCGGCGCGACTGGGAAGCCCTCGGCGGGGTCGGCCTCGACATCCAGTCGCTGTCGGCCTGGAAGCTCGGCGAGCCGGTCCGGATGGGTGACGGCATATTGTTCGTTGGATATCCAACGCTGCGCTCGGGCCGGGAGACCGCGACGCGGCTCGACCAGATCCTCGAATGGGCCGGAGACGGTTTCGAGGGCGTTCTCGCGTTCGACGAAGCGCACGCCATGGCCAATGCCGCCGGCGGCGAGGGCAGCCGCGGCAAGGTTGCCGGATCATTGCAGGGCGTCACCGGCGTCCGTCTGCAGAATCTGCTCCCCCGCGCCCGCGTCCTCTACGCGTCGGCGACCGGGGCATCGGACGTCAACAACCTCGCCTACACCTCAAGGCTCGGCCTCTGGGGACCGGAGACCGCGTTTGCGACCAGGTCAAGATTTGTCGAGGACATCCGCAAGGGCGGTATCGCGGCGATGGAGCTCGTGGCGCGCGACCTGAAATCGCTCGGCCTATACACGGCGCGCGCACTGTCGTTCGCCGGCGTCGAATATGACGTCCTCGCGCACGAGCTCACCGAAGCGCAAATCCGCATCTACGACGCCTATGCCGCTGCCTGGGAGATCATCCACAACAATCTCGAGGCCGCGCTCGAAACGACCAACATCGTCGACGACATGACCGGCGATACGCTGAACAGCGGTGCGAAAGCCGCCGCGAAGTCCGTGTTCGAAGGCACCAAGCAGCGCTTTTTCGGCCAGCTTCTCCTGTCGATGAAGCTCCCCAGCCTCATCCCGGCGATCGAGCGGGATCTCGAAGACGGCAACAGCACCGTCATCCAGATCGTCTCGACGGCCGAAGCCATGCTGAACCGGCAGCTGGCGACCATGTCCGCCGAAGAGCGCGAAAACCTGTCGCTCGAACTCTCCCCGCGAGAATATGTCGTCGATTATCTCGTGAAGAGTTTTCCCGTGCAGTTGATGCGGGTGTTCATGGACGAGAACGGCAATCCGAAATCCGAGCCGATGCACGACGATGATGGCAACCCCGTTATCTGCCGGTCCGCCGCGGCCGCGCGTGAGGCGCTTATTGAGAAGCTCTGCGCCATGCCCGCGATCGGCACCGCGCTCGATGCCCTTATCGAGCGGTTCGGAACGGGCGCCGTCGCGGAAGTCACGGGGCGCACGCGGCGGCTCGTGCCGACGGACGACGGCGGCCAGCGGGTCGACCGGCGTTCGGGCAAGGCGAACATTCACGAAACGAACGCCTTCATGGACGGCGACAAGCGCATCCTCATATTCTCCGATGCCGGCGGTACGGGACGCAGCTATCATGCCGATCTCGGCGCGAAGAACCAGGAGCGTCGCATCCACTATCTCCTGGAACCGGGCTGGCGCGCCGATGCGGCCATACAAGGGCTCGGACGCACGCACAGGACGGC
>JBARZR010000214.1:0-12020 GCA_049650205.1 Pacificimonas sp.
CCCCAGACCTTCGTGACCAGCGTCCACGCCTTCTCGATCGCCTCGGCCTTGAAATAGTCGCCGAAGGAGAAATTCCCCATCATCTCGAAGAAGGTATGATGCCGCGCGGTGAAGCCGACATTTTCCAGGTCGTTATGCTTGCCGCCCGCACGCACGCATTTCTGCGCCGAAGTCGCGCGCACATAGTCGCGCGTTTCCCGCCCCGTGAACACATTCTTGAACGGCACCATGCCTGCATTGACGAACATCAGCGTCGGATCGTTCTGCGGCACCAGCGGAGAAGACGGCACGGGCGTGTGACCATCCTCCTTGAAGAAATCGAGAAAGCTGGCGCGGATGTCATTGGTCGAGGTCATGCGGGGCGACTTAATGCGCGATAGGGCGTGTGGGAAGGTGGGCGGCACTTGCAGGTGACGTCGGCGCTGTGGAATGCTGCGCCGATGGCTGCGATCTATGACAGCATCGGTATCGACTATGCCGACCTGAGACGACCGGACCCGCGCATCGCGTCGGCAGTCCACGCGGCACTGGGGTCCGCCAAAAGCGTTCTGAATGTCGGTGCGGGCACTGGCTCATATGAGCCCCGGCACCTGGACGTGACCGCGTTGGAGCCATCACGGGAAATGATCGGCCAGCGCTCCGCCAGCGCCGCCCCAGCCCTTCGCGGCCATGCGGAGAACCTTCCCTTTCCCGACAATCAATTCGATGCGTCCATGGCGGTCCTGACCGTGCATCACTGGACCGACAAGGCGAGGGGTTTGCGGGAAATGCGCCGCGTCACGCGCGGTCCCGTCGTGCTGCTGACTTTTGACCCGGCGTGCAGGGGATCGTGGCTGACCGATCACCTCCCGGAGCTGGTGACCCTTGACGAGGAGCAAATGCCCGCAATGTCCGACTATAAAATGTGGCTGGGGCCGGTCGAGGTAACGCCCGTGCCCATTCCGCATGATTGCACGGATGGCTTCCTGTACGCCTTTTGGCGGCAGCCCGCGGCCTATCTGGACAAGCGGATCCGGTCGGGCAGTTCCTCCTTCTGGGCAATCGATGGTGTGGACGCCGCAT
Organism: Pacificimonas sp.; assembly: GCA_049650205.1. Classification (GTDB taxonomy): domain Bacteria; phylum Pseudomonadota; class Alphaproteobacteria; order Sphingomonadales; family Sphingomonadaceae; genus Pacificimonas. Next base: position 1,063 of record JBARZR010000214.1, read on the forward strand.
TGGCACGGCTGGCGGACGATCTGGAAAGCGGCGCGTGGGCGCGGCGCTACGCGGATGTGGTAGCGCGCGAGGAGCTGGATGCCGGATACCGGCTGGTGGTCAGCAGATAGTCGCCACCCACATTTTACAACCCGCCTCCCCTTCCGCCCGACACAGCAGACAGTCTCTAAGGGATATCCCGCATATCCGCGCGCCACGTGCGGATTATCATGCGTCCACGCAGGGAATTATGTAAACGGGAGTCCGCATCGTGGCACATATCGAAGGCGTCGGTCGCAATTTTTCGCCATCTGAAATCTATCGCGCTCCCCCAGAGGTGGCGAACAAGCCCGCTCGGGCGCCAAGCGAGGGCGGACAGAATCTCGACCGTGAGGACATCAGGCAGACGGCATCGGACGTGCTGGAAACTGGCGACCGCACATGGCGATCCGACGACCACGATGCGCGTCTCGAACATTTCGCCGAGGTTGTGGCACCATTGTCCGAAGAGTCCGCGTCGGAGCTTTATCAGGAAATCCTGCGCCAGGATCCAGGTGCGATCAACAGCTGGTTGAATGCCCGGAATATTGGCGACCTGGTCGACGAAGGGCGTATAACCGCAGAGCAGCAAACCGCGCTCGCGAACGGATTTGCCGAAGCCTATAACGATGGCGATATCGGATATATCGATGCCGTCAATTTCCTGAATTCGGTCCACGGCAACGAATGGGCGCCAGCACAGGCCGGCGATGCCTTTACCCGCCCCCTCGATTTTCTTGCCGCCGGTGACAGCGAGGAAGTCGATGTCTTCAGGGAGAATTTCGCAACCGCAAGCATAGAAGCCTCTCTCGAACGCGATTTCGGACCACTTGGTAACGAAACCGCCTTCGCCATACGTATCGCGGCAGACTCGGGAGATCCGGCCATGCTCGCGCGGATTTACGAAGGTCTGAGTAGCGAAAACAGGGCCGCCCTGCTTACTGTGCTGTCCGACGGTACCGGTTATATCAACAGCGGTGAGGCAGACCCTTTCTCGCAGGTGGTGAATTCAGTCGCCGACCATGGCTCCAGCGCCTCCGCAGTTGAAATTGCGGAATTCGCGGCTGGCGAGCACAACAGCCAGTTCTATCAACGTGGCGACCTGATCCGTGAGCGGGCAGACGCGCTCGGTCATCTGACAGCTGAACATGGCGAGGCGATCTTCACTGAGCTGGCTGGCTATACGCCAGGCATCGTTGAAAATGGTCAGGATGGTGCCGACAACGTCACTCATGCTGAAAGGGATGCCGTCGAACTGGGTCAGTTCCTGCGTCTGACGGTGATGGATGCCGACAACCAGTTCCAGGCCGAATCCTCGGCGGCACTTGGCGAATATGCGGCATCCCAGCGTGAAATCATCAACACTGGAACGCTTCCAAATGGCGATGTCTATGGGACGCCGACCACTCGGCCCGCATCGGCCTCCGAAGTAGAGGCGGCCTATGGCTCGCTGGCCCAGATCGGCGTGGCATCCGTGGACGCGTCGCAGCAATTGCTGGGTGAGCAGATCGAAAGTGCCGAGGCACGTCAGGCCTTCGTGAATTTCGTCGTTGACGTCGGCCTTTCGGCCGTTCCGTTGAGTAGCATCGGCAAGAACGCCGTGGCCAATCTTTTCGGGCCAAATAGCGGCGTCGTTGCCAATGCGCTCCAGGACTTCGGCGGTGAGCTTTTCGATCAGACTACCGGTCAGCTGACCGATGGCGCCAAGGAAGCGATTGCCAACGCGCTGGGTGAGGATGCGGCCGCCGTCGTTGACCTGCAAACCCAGTCGAATGTGATCACGGAGTCGCTGAAAGAGGGCCTTGACGGTGACGATCGCATAGATCTGGAAACGCGCATTAACAGTCTTGCGGACGATATCGCCAACTAGGGAGACCCCGCTTGAGTGAAAGCGTTGTGACTCAAACCGCATTTTCCCGCTGCTGCCACACGCCCAGTACATTCCCGTCGGGGTCGGCGAAATGGAAGCGCCGCCCACCCGGAAAGCTGAAGATCGGCTCCACGATCCTGCCGCCGGCCGCCTCGATTTTTTTCAGCATGGCCTCCAGATCGTCGGTCTCGATATTCGGCAGCGGCGCGGTGATGTCGGGATCGGCGTCCAGGCCAAGATCGCTGTGCGCGCCCACGGTTCCCGCGTAGGTGGGCGCGAAGCGGGTCAGCTCCCAGCCCAGGGCGCTTGCGTAGAATTTCGCACTTGCCTCTGAATCCGACACTGGCAATTCGACGTAGTTGAGTTTGGCGGTGGGCATATCCGTTTTCCTCTACCAGCTGGTCCAGCCGCCATCGACACTAAGCGCCGCGCCGGTGATGCTGCGGGCGCATTCCGAGGACAGATAAACCGCCATGTCACCGATCTCCTCCGGTTCCACGAAGCGCTTGTTAGGCTGTACGCTAAGGATGACGTTTCGGATCACGTCCTCCTCCGACATGTTGTGCGCCTTCGCCTGCCCGGCGACCTGGCCCTGCACCAGCGGCGTGTTGACATAGCCGGGGCAGATTGCGTTCGCGGTGACGCCGGTTTCGGCATATTCCAGCGCGACGGACTTCGTGAAGCCGATGACGCCGTGTTTCGCCGCGTTGTAGGCCGACTTGAAGGGACTGGCGACCTTGCCCTGCGCGCTGGCGATGTTAATGATGCGGCCCCAGTCCTGTCCCTTCATGTGCGGCAGGGCAGCGGCGCTGGTGTAGAAGGCGCTGGAGAGGCAGATCGCGATCAGCGCCTCCCACTTCTCGGGCGGGAACTCCGCGACGGGCGCGACATGCTGGATGCCGGCGTTGTTGACGAGAATGTCGACGGGCGCGAGCTGGCTGGCGGCCTTCTCGACCAGCGCCGTCGCGTCCGCACCCTTTGTCAGATCGGCGTGGATATAGACCGCGCGAATACCATGATTGGCCTCCAGCGCTGCCCGCTGCGCCTCGATCCCGTCCGCATCGCCGAAGCCATTCAGGACGATATTCGCTCCCGCCGCCGCCATGCGTTCGGCGATTGCCGCGCCGATGCCACTGGTGGAACCGGTAATGAGCGCGGTGCGGCCCTTCAGATTTTGTCCAGACATGGTTGTCATACTCCTTGTAAAAATCATGCTGCAGTGCAACATAGAGGGCAAGAACAGGAGTGACTATGCTGTACCAGGCTTACGAGATGCAACGGGCGATGATGGCAGGCATGGGCAAGGCCGCCGAGGCCGGTGCCAATATGCTGACGAACGTCGGCAACCCCATGTCTTATATGCCGGGCGGAACGGTCGCCGCGTCGGCGCTCGATGTGTTCGCGCACGCCGTTGAACCGCGTGGCAAGCCGGACTTCGGTCTCGAGACCGTCGAGCATGACGGCAAGATCCATGAGGTGACCGAAGAGGTCGCCATGCGCCTGCCCTTCGGTCAGCTGAAGCGCTTCGTGAAAAAGGACGGGAACAAGGATCAGCCACGCCTCCTGATCGTCGCGCCGATGTCGGGGCATTACGCCACCCTGCTGCGCGGCACGGTCGAGCGTATGATCCCGAACCACGATGTCTACATCACCGACTGGCGCGATGCGAAGCTGGTGCCGATGTCGGAGGGCAGCTTCGACCTCGATGATTATATCGACTACACGATAGAGTTTCTGGAACATATCGGTGCGGGCGCGCACATATTGGCGGTATGCCAGCCCTCCGTCCCCGTCTATGCCGCTGTTGCCGTGATGTCGGCGGACGAGCATCCCGCCCTGCCCGCCTCCCTGACCATGATGGGCGGTCCGATCGATACGCGGGAAGCGCCGACGGCGGTCAACGGTATGGCGGTGAACAAGCCGCACGCCTGGTTCGAACAGCAGATGATCGCCACCGTGCCTCCCTTTTATCCGGGCGCGATGCGGCGGGTTTATCCGGGCTTCATGCAGCTGACGAGTTTCATGTCCATGAACCTTGCCGGACACATGATGAGCCATTGGGAGATGTTCAAACATCTGGTCGATGGCGACGGCGAAAGTGCTGACCAGACCAAGGATTTCTACGATGAATATCGCGCGGTCTGCGACATGACGGCGGAGTTCTACCTTCAGACCGTCGATACGGTGTTCCAGCGTCACCTGCTGCCCACCGGCCAGATGACGCACCGTGCGGATCCCGTCGTCCCGGCGAAGATCAAGGACGTCGCGCTTCTCGCCATTGAGGGCGAGCGGGACGATATCTCCGGCATCGGCCAGACGAAGGCGGCGCTGACGCTAGCGAAAAATCTGGCGGAGTCGAAGAAACAGTATCTGCTGGCCGAGGGCGTCGGGCATTACGGTATCTTCAACGGCTCCAAATGGCGCACGAAGATCGCGCCCGTGGTCGAGGCGTTTATCCAGAAGCATGATTAATTAGATGATCGTCACCCCGGCGAAGGCCGGGGTCCATCTCTGACGCATGCGTTTGGATGCAGACTCAGGAGATGGATTCCGGCCTTCGCCGGAATGACGATCATTTTAGAATTGCGCCCCTAGGTCGTCCGCGCCTTGCGGTCCTCCGCATTGGTCGCCTTGATGCCTTCTGAGATCATGTCCCAGTCGGCATCGTCAAGCGCACCCAGATTGCTGAAATTCCCTGCGGAATTCAGCCATTGCGCGCCGTCCAGCGCGATGACCTCGCCTGATAGATATTCGCATCCCGGTGCCATCAGGAACGTCGCGAGGTTTGCGAGTTCCTGATGGTCGCCGACCCGCCCCAGCGGGATCGAATCCCGTTCCGCGCCCTCGCGTCCGCCGATCTTCTTCATCAGCGGTTCGGGCATCAGCCGGTCCCACGCGCCCTTCGTTGGGAACGGCCCCGGCGCGATGGCGTTTGCGCGAATTCCCTTCGGTCCCCATTCCACCGCCAGCGATTGCGTCATGGCGGCGACGCCCGCTTTCGACATGGCGGACGGTACGGTGAACGGCCCGCCGGTCCACACCCAGGTCGTAACGATGGACAGGATCGAGCCCTTGTGTCCGCCCGCGATCCAGCGCTTGCCCGCCGCGACGGTCGTATTGAACGTGCCGTGCGCGACGATGGACGCGATGGCGTTGAAGGCATTTGGCGAGAGCCGCTCCGTCGGCGAGACGAAATTGCCCGCCGCGTTGTTGACGAGCCCGGTCAGCGCGCCGCCGTCGAAGATTTCTTCCATCGCCTCGTCAATGGCCGCGCCGTTTCTGATATCGACGCTCATCGTGTCGCATGTCCCGCCGGTTTCCTTGCGCAGGTCATCCGCCGTCTCCTCCAGAACGCCGCCGCGCCTGCCCCAGATCACGCAATGCGCGCCCAGCCGCATGAAGGCTTCGGTCATGGAGCGCCCCAGCCCGGTGCCGCCGCCCGTGACCAGGAGGCGCTGGCCCTTCATCACATCGTCGCGGAACATGGTCATGGCACTGCTCTCCCTTGGATAAAGATCGGTGTTCGTGATAGCGCGCCGGTGTGAATGCGCAGACTGACAAAAGTGCGGCTGAGACTGCGATAGATGCGCGCGGCCTGCGTTGCCCACTTCCCGTCCTGCGCCTGCGGAAAGTTGCACTGTCCTTGCCCGCCGATACGCCGCTGACCCTGTCCGCCGACGATCCGGCGGCGAACAGGGACGTACCCGCCTTTTGTGTGGAAATGGGCTGGCATTGCGAAACCCTCGGGTCGGGGAAATGGCGAATTCGTCGTCTTGGCTGACCCCTATTCCGGCGCTGGCCCCAGCTGCTCCCACAGTTCCAGTTTCACGCCGTCCGGATCCATTATCCAGGCGAATTTGCCGTAAACCTCGTCCTGGCGGTCCAAGATTTCAATGCCCTCCGCCTCAAGCTTCGCCTGAAAGGCATCCAGGTCTTCGACGCGGAAATTCACCATAACGCCATGCGGCGACGGGTCGAAATAATCCGTGCTTTCGGGAAAGGAGGACACCACGCAGAACGCCTCCGAGCTGTCGTCTCGGTAACGCAGGTTCGCGCCATATTCTCCGGACAGGCCGAGATGCTTCTCATACCATTCCTTGCGCGCCGCAATGTCCTTCGTTTTGACGAACACGCCGCCGATGCCGGTTATCCTGGCCATGAAAATTCTCCCCGCTTCCGAAACCTAATGTTTACCCAAGGCGGTGCACAAACACCAAGACCGCGAATTTTCGCTGACGGGGCAAGATGATGACTGTGGACATGAAGGCGTTTGAACAGATCCGCGCCCTGATGGGTCCGCGCCTCATCACGACCATCGGCTATTTCAAGGAAGACGGCGAGAAGGCTGTCGCCGCCATGGAACATGCACAGCGGTCAGGGGATGCCTCGGCCATGATCATGCCCGCGCATACCCTGAAAACCGAAGCAAGGCAGCTGGGCGCGATTGCGCTGGGCGATCATTGCTACGATATCGAGCTCGGCGCACGCCACTGCGTCGAGATCCAGGAGGGGCCGGAAGACCTGATGGTCGCCGTCGCCAAGCTCCGCGCGCTGTTCCGGGAAACGATGACGATCTTCGACCGCGAAACCAACCCTTTGCACGCGCAGACGCCAAAGCGCAGAGGCTTCGGACGCGCAGTGGTTTAGGGATTTCCGCTCCCTTCCAGGGAGCGGAGTAAGCCTACTCCGCCGTCTTTGTTCCCGAATGCAGCTGGATGTAATTCTGCTCGCCCATCCGTCCCATCTGTTCCAGTTGCTGCTCGATATAATCGACGTGATGCTCTTCGCTGGCGAGAATGCTGGTGAACAGCTCGCGTGAGACATAATCCTGCGTGTCGTCGCAAATCTTGATCGCGGCCTTCAGCTGCGCAACGGCCTCGATTTCCAGCGCCATGTCGCTTTCCAGCACTTCCTTTACGCTTTCGCCGACGCGCAACCGACCGACCATCTGAAAATTCGGCAGCCCGTCCAGCATCAGGATGCGCGCGGCCAGCTGATCGGCGTGCTTCATCTCGTCGATGGATTCCGCCCGCTCATAGGCGGCCAGCTGATAGATGCCCCAGTGATCCAGCAGCCGGTAATGCAGCCAGTACTGGTTCGTTGCCGTCAGTTCGTTCTTCAACGCCTCGTTCAGGCAGGCGATAACGTCGGCATTGCCTTTCATGGCAGCTCTCCGGCAGGAATGACTGGGATTTTCAAACTACGCTGCAAGACTTGGCAGGATCAAGCGAATCTAGCAGCCGGCCGATGCGCGTTCCGCCCGGACGATCTCGCGTGCGAAGGGTAGGCATTGCCCGCAGCGCGCCCGGCAGCCAAGCGCGGCATAGGCGGACTTTGGACAGCTCGCCCCGCTGCGCGCTGCGCCACGCACATCATGTTCCCGAATCGCATTGCACACACAAACGACCATGAGCGTCCTCCTGAAACCGGAGATACTGCATATGCGACTTGTTCGCAATAGTCTCGTTTGGATATGCGTTAATAGTTGCAAAGCGTGTGTTTCCGTATTCTCCGGTAAAGGTTCGGTCGGCAGACTTCGTTGTCCTCAGGTGCGCTCGCCCCAATGACCGCTTTGGCGATATCCAGGTGAAGTCATCCTTAAGCGCACAGCTTTGATTTTTTGCGACGGAGATGCCAATGGCGTTTTCCATGAGCGGTTTTTCAAAAGCTATCAGACCTGTTGAAAGCGGAGCTCGCCTCGCCATTTTTCCCGATCAGCGCAAACGCTGATATAATTTTGGATGTCATCCGCGCCATAGAACGTGATCTGCAAACATGTGCCAGATTGCACTTTAATAACATACAAACCAAAGACGTTATCGCTTTTTGGGAGAGAGCAAGACGATGGACTTGAATCCGTTCATCCTGTCTTCGGCGTGGCTACACATGTGTTTACTGTTTATCGCCGCAGGATTTTTCATTTTGGCGGGACGAGCACAGCTGGAGACCGAGCTGACATCAATCATCCACAAAATGAAATGGGTGGCGGGAGTCCAAGTGGTAGGGGCTCTTACAGCGCTTATCGCAACAGAGCTGACTTACGACGATTTCGGAAACGATGCAGGTTGCGTGATCGGGATTGCAGGCTATGGGCTGAATGTCTTGGTCCTTCTTTTTTTGTTGTCTCTTATCCTTTGGCTTGCTGCCAGATTCAGAAGATATTCGACGCGATCCAAAGTTCAGTTTATCTTCTTCTTAGTTGCCAGTGGCTTTCTGTCATTCGAGGCAATCGCTATCCATGCACGGTCGCTGGGCTATTGCGTCGGAGCGGTGTGATCGATCCAAAGTTAAATTCGAGCCATGATCACGCACTAATCACTTTTGGGTCAAATAAGCCATTCGCTACCATATGCTCGAATGGCCACCATAGGGGCCACGCAGTAAAACGCGAACGTGAGCCGCTGCGCGTTCGGCATACCCGCTGACGTCCTGACCGGCGATGACCGCGACGCGCCGGGTGAGCAGTAGGTACCGCTGTTCGCCCATGGCCAGCGGCCCAGTCACGGGCATACGCTGATCGGTTATGCAGTTGCCCTTCACATGAAGACCCTGACTGACGGCAGCCGCGCGCCTCTGCTCGATGCCGCGTGTCAGGCGCGTCGCGACGGTCGCGCCATGCTGGGCATCGCCGAATCCGATACTTACCGCGAATGCCACCGGATCTGACAAAATGATGGAATAAACCCATTGGACCTGACCGCGCGTTCATCGCCTTACCTCGTATCCGCCCGATCGGCGCGGAGCACCAAGTTCACAACCAGCTGGAAATCGCCTCCAGCGGCTTCTTGACCGTCGCATGCTTCGGCATGGTCGCATCCTCGGCGGGTTTGCCGCACACCACGATCATCAGTGGCTTCTCGTTCGCGGGGCGTTTGCAGATGTCATTCAGGAATTTCATGGGCGCGGGGGTGTGGGTCAGGGTGGCGACACCGGCGTGGTTGAGCGCGGCCAGGAGGAAGCCGACGCTGATGCCAACGGATTCCGGCACATAGTAATTCTGCCGGTCCTCGTCGGGGAGCGCGCCGCCGCGCCTTTGCGCGAACACCACGATAAGGTGCGGGGCGGTGGCGAGATAGGGTTTCACATCATCGGTCCCCAGCGGCGCAAGCGCGTCCAGCCATTCGTCCGACGCCTTCCCGGCGTAGAACTCCCGCTCCTCCTGTTCCGCCCCTTCGCGGATCTGCTGTTTCAGCTCCGGTGACGAGACGACCGCGAAATGCCACGGCTGGTGGTTCGCGCCTGAGGGCGCCGTGCCTGCCGCGCGGATGGCGTCCTCGACGACGCCGACAGGGATATCGGCATCGGAAAAGAAGCGGCAGCTGTGGCGGCGTTTGATATCGGCGTAAAAGGCGGCGGCACGGGCGCGCATCTCATCATCCGGAAAGTCGATGAAATCGGTGAAGGGTACGGGAGCGTAGTCGGTCATGCCGCCGCGCCTAGCGCGCGGAGCCAAGAAAAGCGAGATGATGCCAATGCGCTCCCCTCCTTTCAAGGGAGGGGCTTGGGGAGCGTCGCGATGCCGAAGGCGAGCGTCGAAGCATGCCGCAAGCCTTGAAGCTCGTCGCTTCGCGTCTCGCACCCTCCCCTTGCCCCTCCCTAAAAGGGAGGGGAATTTGCGCTACTTTGTGAATTCCGTCACCAGATTCTCCAGCCATTCCTGTCGACCCGACACCGGTTCCGGCGACACGTTGGATGACAGCGCGCTGTCGGCAACCTCGTCCAGCGACGCTTCGCCCTTCAGCAGTTTCGCCCCAATGCCCGATTTCCAGCCCGCGTAACGCTCGGCCTTGAATTCCGCCATGCGGCCATCCTCGATCATCGCCTCCGCATTCAAAAGCGCGCGGGCGATCAGGTCGACGGCCCCGACATGGGCATGGGCGAGGTCGTCCATGGAGATTGACTGACGACGGATTTTCGCGTCGAAATTCAGGCCGCCATTGCCGAAGCCACCATTTTCCAGGATCGACTTCATGACGAGCGTGATTTCGCGCAGATCGTTCGGGAACTGGTCGGTGTCCCATCCATTTTGCGGATCGCCGCGATTGAGGTCTATGGAGCCGAAAATACCCAGCGCGAAGGCCATGTCGACTTCATGTTCGAAGCTGAGGCCCGCGAGTGTCGCGTGGTTCGCCTCAATATTGACGCGCACTTCCTTTTCCAGACCATAGCGCTGCAGAAATGCATGAACCGTCTGCACGGTGGAATCATATTGATGCTTGGTCGGCTCGTGCGGTTTCGGCTCGATCAGGATGTCGCCGGTGAAGCCGATCTTGTGCTTGTGCGCGACGACCGCCTCCAGAAAGCGCCCGAACTGGTCCAGCTCATGCCCCAGATCGGTGTTCAGGATGGTGTCATACCCTTCACGCCCGCCCCAGAGCACATAATTCTCGCCGCCCAGCCGGTGCGTCGCGTTCATTGCCTCGCGCACCTGCAGGCCCGCAAAGGCAGCGATGTCCGGGTTCGGGTTCGTCGCCGCACCGGCCATATAGCGCGGATGCGAGAAGTTGTTGGCCGTGCCCCAGAGCAGCTTGCGGCCCGTTTTCGCCATCAGGTCCTCAAGATGATCGACGGCGGTGTTTAGGTTGGCAACATGTTCCTTCGGCGTCGTCGCCGGTTCCATGACGTCCACGTCGTGGAAGCAGTAATAGGGCAGATCGACCGCCTTGAAGAAATCGAACGCCGCGACGCGCTTCGCCCGCGCCGCCGCCTTCTGGTCGGACATCGCGTGCCAGGGCCGGTCGAACGTGCCCGCGCCGAACACGTCAAACCCGTCCCAGCAGAAGCTGTGCCAGAAGCAGACGGCGAGGCGCAGATGCTCTTCCATGGACTTACCCATGACCATGCGCGTCTTGTCATAGTGGCGATAGGCCAAATCGCTGGTCGAGTCCGGCCCCTCATATTTCACTTGGGGCAGCGATTTGAAATAATCTTCGGGGTTCATCTGTCGTCTCCCATCGCCTTGCGGCTGTTTGCGTAAAGGTTTTTGAAAATCTGGTGTTTGGCCTTTAGTGCGGCGGCAAGGTCCGCATCCGGCTCAACACGCTGGACGATGTCGGGCGCAGTCAAAACG
>JBARZR010000215.1:0-9142 GCA_049650205.1 Pacificimonas sp.
GCCACGCTGGTCGCCGTCCAATTTGCGGGATGTGACGGATGAGATGGTCGACGGCTATTTCGCCGAACCGCCGCATGGCGATCTGATACTGTAGCCACGATCCTCATCACGCGCTCAATCCCGAACATCGAAATAATGCGTTCGCAAAATTCATACGGGGCAGCCTGTACCCGGAGTGTGAACGGAGCAGAAGTTGCGAATTGTTCGCAATAGTGTTTCATCCCAAGAGCTTGCGACAAAGAGGGGGCTGTATCCCGATGCTTCATGCGTTAAAGACCAGCCAGGATGAACGACAGCGGGCGCGGAACGTGAACTACAACCAGATTTTCGAGAAGGCGATCGACCGCCTGCACGAAGAGGGACGTTACCGCGTCTTCATCGACATTCTCCGCAATCGCGGGAATTTCCCGAATGCGAAGTGTTTTGCAGGACATAACGGCCCGAAACCGATCACGGTCTGGTGTTCGAACGACTATCTGGCGATGGGCCAGCACCCCGATGTCATTGAGGCTATGGAAGACGCGCTGCACGAAGTCGGCGCAGGCTCCGGCGGCACCCGCAATATCGGCGGCAATACGCATCTGCATATACAATTGGAGCGCGAACTGGCCGACCTACATGGCAAGGAGGGGGCGCTGCTGTTTACCTCCGGCTATGTATCGAATGAGGCGACGCTGTCGACGCTGGCGAAGATCCTGCCCGGCTGCATCGTCTATTCCGACGAACTGAACCACGCGTCGATGATCGCGGGTATCCGGGGCGCGGGCTGTGAGAAACGCGTTTTCCGGCACAATGACTATGCGCATCTGGAGGAACTGCTGGCGGCGGACGATCCCGAAGCGGCCAAGCTGATCGCCTTTGAGAGCGTTTACTCGATGGACGGCGATGTCGCCGACATAAACCGCATCTGCGATCTTGCTGAGAAATACAACGCGCTGACCTATCTGGACGAAGTTCACGCGGTCGGCATGTACGGCCAGCGCGGCGGCGGCATATCGGAGCGCGACGACTGCGCCGACCGGGTAACGATCATCGAGGGGACACTGGGCAAGGCGTTTGGCGTGATGGGCGGCTACATCACCGCGTCGAAAATGCTGATCGATGTCATCCGCAGTTACGCGCCGGGCTTTATCTTCACGACCAGCCTCTCGCCCGTGCTGGTCGCCGGCGCGCTGGCGAGCGTACGGCATCTTAAATCTTCCGATGTCGAGCGCGAAGGGCAGCAGCAGGCTGCGGCGCGGCTGAAGACGATGATGGTGGAGGCCAATCTGCCGCTGATGGATTCCACGACGCACATCGTGCCGCTGCATGTCGGTGATCCGGTAAAGGCCAAGAAGATCAGCGATATATTGCTGATGGAATATGGCGTTTACGTCCAGCCGATCAATTACCCGACCGTGCCGCGCGGCACCGAGCGCCTGCGCTTCACGCCCGGCCCGCACCATGACGAACTGATGATGGCGGAACTTGTGAAGGCGCTCGTGGAAATCTGGGACCGGATGGAGATGAGGCTGGCGGCCTGATCCGTCGGGAACCCGTTCGCACCTGTTTTCGTTCGCTATTTCATGTTCTGGCTTTTTAATCCGTCCGCATGACTAGCGCGATTGGCCGTGTCGCTTTCGGCGGTCCGGATCTCCCCTACCGGCAGCTGCGCGATTTGCTGGAGGCCGAGGTAGATGCCGTGCCGCCGGAAGGTCGAATCGACTTCGCCACCTATTATTTCCGTGACCGCGCGCTGGCGGCGGCGCTGCTACGGGCTGCCGAACGGGGTGTGGAGGTGAATATCGTCATTGAGGCCGCGCCCCGGCAACGCCGGGCGAACGAAGACGTGCGCGCCCTGTTTGCGGGTGCCCCTCTGCGGAGTTTCCGCGTTCGCCGCTGGTGGCCGGGACGGCTTCACGCCAAGCTCTACGCCTTCTCGCATCCGGGCCGCGTCTGGACCGGTTCCTTCAACCCGTCGGGGGACGATCCCGAAGACGCGGCCATGATCGAGAAAATCGGCGATCAGGACAGGGGAGACAATATCCTTGTCGAGCTGGTCGATGCGCGGCTGGTATCGGACCTGCGCCGCTTGATTTCAGGGCTGTGCAACGCTTCGCCGCTATCCGCGCGGTTCAGTCCGCAGCTGCCGAAGACCATGCGCGCGAAGGACGTGACGCTGTTCACCTTTCCCCGCCTTCGGACGACGCCGCTGGAAGACAGTATCGACGCGCTGCGTTCGGGCGACTTGGTGAAGGGCGCGGTGTCGCATCTGAAACGCGGCTCCCTGACGTGGTCATTGAAGGCGGCGGCGAAGCGAGGTGTCGGGATCGAATTGCTGCTGCACGGTACGGAGCGCCGGGTTCCGCGCAAGATGTTGGCCGACCTGTCGGCGGCGGGCGTGGCCGTTCAGCGGGTCGGAGACGGCAAGGACGCGCCCATGCATGCGAAGATGGTTCTAACCGAGAACAGGGCGGGGCGTGTCGTCTGGACGGGCAGCCACAATTTCAATCCGCGCTCGCGGTTCCTGAATGCGGAACTACTGCTGCGCTCGGAAAGCAGACACCTGGCCGATACGGTCGAGGAACGGCTGGGCGAGATTGCGGCGCGGGAATAGACCTCCCTCAGCTATTCTATGGTAATGTCCTTATCGGCGCCGGGAACGGCGATGGCCGTGCCAAACGCGACCGTCGTCTTGGTCCTATAGTCGCCGTCGCTGGGGTCGGTGTAGATTTCGACCTGCCGTCCCTGCGTATCGACGATCCAGTAATGTGGGAACCCGGCGGCGGCGTAGGCCAGCCGCTTCGGACCGCGATCGCGCGCGAGGGATGAGTCCGCAATTTCGACCGCGAGTAAAAGCATGTCAGGCGCGTTGATGGCGCGCGTGAGATCGGGCTCCTTCATAATCGTCACATCAGGGTCGCGGATGTTGTAATCATCAAGTCGGTAACTGGGTTCCTGAACGACGATATAGCCATCAAGGCCGTCACCAAATATGGCATCCAGTTTTCTGAATACCTGCCTTTGCGTCATAACATGCACGTTCTGCGCAGTGTTCATGCGGACAATCCGGCCATCGACCAGTTCCAGTTTTCCAGCTTGGTCCAGCGCGCCGGACTCGATGATTTCAAGAAAATTATCGACCGTCAGCTTGAGAGGGATTTCTTCCCATTCTTCAAGAAGCACCGGCTGGTTCATATGCTCCTGTTACCATATTTGCCCGCGTGAAGTGAAGCGCGATATGCCGCTCAAGAATCGGTGGCGAGTCGCGCTGCCTGTCACTAGATGTTGCGCGTATGACCCCGCCCCGCATCATCGCCATCGGCTCCGATCATGCCGGATATGAGCTGAAAACGAAGATTTCCGCCTGGTTGACCGAGAAAGGTTATGTCGTGACCGATATTGGCCCGGACGGGACGGAATCGGTGGACTATCCCGACTATGGGCTGGCGGTTGGCAAGGCCGTTGCCAGCGGCGAGGCGGACCGGGGCGTTGTCGTCTGCGGGTCGGGCATTGGCATTTCCATCGCCGCGAACCGCGTGCCGGGTGCGCGCGCGGCGAATTGTACGAGCGGCCTTATGGCGCGGCTGGCGCGGCAGCATAATGACGCGAATATCCTGGCTCTGGGCGAGCGGCTGATCGGCGTAGAGGTCGCGTGCGATGCCTTGCATGAATTTCTGAATACGGTTTTCGAGGGCGGACGCCATCAGCGGCGCGTCGACAAGCTGGATAGTGGAGCCTGACACCATGAGTACCAATCCTGACATCATGCCGCCTGCGAACGATTATACGGGCTTTTTCACCGATAGGCTGGCGGATGCCGACCCGGCGGTCTTCGCGGGCGTGACGGCGGAGCGGAAGCGCGAGCAGACGGAGATCGAGCTCATCGCGTCGGAAAATATCGTGTCGGAGGCCGTGCTGCAGGCGCAGGGATCGATCCTGACCAACAAATATGCGGAAGGATATCCGGGGAAACGTTATTATGGCGGCTGCGGGCCGTCCGACACGGTCGAGGATCTGGCGCGCGACCGGGCGAAGCAGCTGTTCCACTGCGCCTATGCCAATGTGCAGCCCCATGCGGGCGCACAGGCCAATGGCGCGGTCATGCTGGCGCTGGTCAAGCCGGGCGACACGATCCTGGGCATGAGCCTGGATGCGGGCGGGCATCTGACGCATGGCGCGAAGCCCGCGCAGTCGGGAAAATGGTTCAACGCCGTGCAGTACGGCGTGCGCGAGGACACGCAGCTGATCGACTATGACGCCCTTGAGCGGCAGGCGGTCGAGTGTCAGCCCAAGCTGATCATCGCGGGCGGGTCGGCCTATCCGCGGCATATCGATTTCGAGCGGTTCCGGGCAATTGCGGATAAGGTGGGCGCGTATCTGCACGTCGACATGGCGCATTTCGCCGGACTGGTCGCAGCGAGCGAGCATCCGTCGCCATTGCCGCACGCGCATGTCGTGACGACGACGACGCACAAGACGCTGCGCGGCCCGCGCGGGGGTATGATCCTGTCGAACGACGAGGCGCTGGGAAAGAAGTTCAACAGCGCGGTGTTCCCCGGTTTGCAGGGCGGACCGCTGATGCATGTCATCGCGGCGAAGGCGGTGGCCTTTGGCGAAGCGTTGCAGCCGGGTTTCAAAAGCTATGCCCAGGCTGTGATCGCCAATGCCAAGACGGTGGCGGCGAAGCTGGAAACGCGCGGGTGCGATATCGTTTCGGGCGGCACGGACACGCATGTCGTACTGGTCGACCTCAGGCCCAAGGGTCTGACGGGCGCAGACGCGGAGGCGGCGCTGGAGCGGGCGAACATGACCTGCAACAAGAATGGCGTTCCCTTCGATCCGTTGCCGCCGACGAAGACGAGTGGCATTCGCATCGGGTCTCCGGCAGGGACGACGCGCGGTTTCGGTCAGGCGGAGTTCACTGATATCGGCGAGATGATGGCGGACGTACTTGACGGGCTGGTCGAGAACGGACCGGATGGAAATGGCGCAGTCGAGGCGGACGTGAAGTCTCGCGTCCTTGCGCTCTGCGAGCGCTTTCCGATCTATCCGCAGCGATAGCGGTTTATGCGCTGTCCCTTTTGCATGAATGGCGACAGCCAGGTGAAGGATTCGCGGCCGACGGAAGACGGCTCGGCGATCCGGCGGCGGCGGCAGTGCCCGGCCTGCGCGGCGCGGTTCACAACCTTTGAGCGTGTGCAGTTGCGCGATCTGAAGATCGTCAAGAAATCCGGTGATAGCCAGCCGTTCGACCGCGACAAGCTGCTCGATTCCATCACCATCGCCTGCCGCAAGCGACCGGTCGACGAGGCTAAGATCGAGCGGCTGGTGTCGGGCATTCAACGTCAGCTGGAGGCGTCGGGGTCGAGCGAGATCGAGGCGGGAGAACTGGGCGAACTGGTCATGGAGGGGCTGCACGCGCTGGACGAGGTCGCCTATGTGCGTTTCGCCAGCGTCTATCGCGAATTCCGCGAGGCGAAGGATTTCGGCAAGCTGATCGACGAAATGCCGGACGAAAAGGGCGAGGACGGCCCGGAACCCAAGGACACGCTGTTTTGACACCGCCAGTCGTCATTCTCGTACGCCCGCAACTGGGCGAGAATATCGGGACTGCGGCGCGGGCGATGCTGAATTTCGGACTGACCGAGATGCGTCTGGTGAGCCCACGCGACGGCTGGCCGAACCCGGATGCCGGACCGGCGGCAGCCGGAGCGGATATTGTGCTGAACGGCGCGGAGGTGTTCGAGACGACGGCGGCGGCGGTGGCGGACTGCAGCTATGTCTATGCCACGACGGTCCGGAAGCGCGGGCTGGTGAAGGAAGTCGTCACGCCGGAGCGGGCAGCAGCGGAAAGCCAGACGCGGGAAGGCCGCACGGCTATCCTGTTCGGGCCGGAGGCGAGTGGTCTCAGCAACGAGGATGTCGCGCTGGCACAGGCCATCCTGACCGTGCCGGTCAATCCGGAATTCAGCAGCATCAATCTGGCTCAGGCGGTCATTCTGACGGCCTATGAGTGGTCGCGGCCTAGTGGCGAAGCCATGCCGTCCCGTATTGAGAATCACGATGGTCTCGCCAGCCAAGAAGAGGTCGCAGGCCTGACGGGACAGCTGGAGGCGGCACTCGATGCGGTCGATTATTTCCGTGCGCGTGACCGGGAGGCGGCTATGCGCCTGACCATGCGGAACCTGTTCTCACGTCCGGGTTACAGCGCGCAGGAGGTCCGCACCCTGCGTGGGATCGTGTCGTCACTGACGCGCGGAAAGGCCAGGAGCCAGTCCTGACGTAGTGTCTCGATGGTCGGAAACTGTCGGCAGGCTTTACATTTTTTAATCCACGGCAAGATTGTGTATGTGCCCGCAACTATCCATCCCGTTCAACCCATATTGTTTTTAGAACAACTCGCCTGTCTGGCACGGTGTTTGCTAAGTCCGCCAGTAACAGCAAATGGGGGACTAACAATGACAAAATGCATCCTACTCACTTTGGCCGGAAGCGTGGCGCTTCTGGGAGCGGCGGCGGCTCAGGCTGGCCCGACCTATAGCTGGCAGGGCGATCCGCAGACGGCACCATCCAGCGGCACGGGCGGCTATGGCACGAAACTGACCGACTTTTCCGCCAGCTATGACACGACCGGCATCCTGTCGCTCGACATTGAGATCAGCGGTCAGGACGTCAGTGACGACGGCTTCTGGTTTGTGGTCAATAATGGCGGCAATCCGAAGGGCATCCCGAACGAGCTGGCGATCCTTTACGGCGATGTCGCCGGCGGCACCATCACCAGCTATGTCTATAATGGCAGCAACGCCCCGAACAGCTTCAGCAACCCGGGCATCTTCCTGCAGTCCGATGTCGGCGCGCTCAGCCAGACCGGTGCGGACAGCTATGGCTTCTCCATCGATGTCAGCGCCATTAACGCGATGGCGATGGGGCCGAATTGGGAAGGCGTGCGGTTCGGCGAGGAAATTGGCATCTGGTTCCACCCCATCGGTGGCGCCGGTTTCACCTATGATCTGGACGGCGGCATCGCGTCGCTATCGATCAGCAACACCGGCTGGTTCGACTCCGGAGGAATCGAGACCGAGTTCGACCCAATCGGCAATATACCGGTTCCCGCTCCTGGCGCGCTGGCCCTTCTGGGCCTGGGCTTGATGGGTCTGGCTCTCGCCCGCCGGGGCGCGGCCGCCTAGCGGCGCGCCCGTTACTCTTTCCCTTCGCCGCGCACCTGAGTGGTTCCTTGCAGCGCGGCGAAGGGGGAGGCGGCGCGTTTTCCGGCCAGCCTGCGGGCGTCGGCCTCCTCCTCTGAAATCAGCAGCCTGCGCGCCGTCGCCAATGTCTCCTCATCCGCCAGCGGATAGGGGTCGAGGGCGAGCGCGAGGCTGTCGGCGGCGATCTCGCCAAGGTCGATTTTACCGCCCTGAAGCAGGACGACGTCGAGTTCGCCTTCGGACAGTTCGATTTCCTCGTCCGCGGACCGCTGCACATCGGGCACGACGAGGACGGCAACCTCTTCATCGATTGTCTGGGGCACGGGTTCGGCGGAAACGGCGCAAGGTGCAATTGCGGTGGCGACGATGTTGCCGGAGACCTGTATGCCCGCCGCGCGGCTCTCCAGCCGAAAATTCGCCGTCAATTCAGAAACCGACAGCAGGTCGAACCGCTTCGCCAGGGCGGCGCGTTCGATCTCGCTGGCCTCGATCCGGCGCTGGATGCCCCCGCCGATCTCATCGAGCCGTACGGTGCGGGAAAATCCGATGCCGCTCATGCCAGCAATTCCGCATCGGCAAGTGCCGCCAGGCGGGACTGCTCCTCGCGGACACGGGCCAGCGCCCAGTCCAGCGGCGGCGTTTCGACGCCGCGGTAGAGATTGCGCTGCAAGGCCGTCTTCATCGCGTCGTCATCCTCCAGCCCCGCTTCGCGATACGCCCCCAGCCGCCCCCCAAGTGCCGACATGGTCTTTCCGACATGCTTGCCGATGACCATGTCGCCGATACCGATCTGGCGCAGCGAGGCATCCATATCCTCGACGAAATGCTCGTCGACACGGGCGATCATGCGACGCGCGGCGGGCGTGTCGATGGCCTCGAGACGGAATGTGTAGAGCGACAGCATGAGCGCGACCATGTCGAAGCGGCCATCGACGGTATCCGGAACCTGACCCGCTACATACCAGTCCGGTTTCCGCGCGCGTGCGACAATCGCCTGATAATGGCCGAGCGCGACGGCGCTTTCGGGGTCGGGCTTGCTGCGCTTGAAAAACATGGGTGCGAAAGCTCCGGTCATGGGGGATAGAGGGGGATTGCGGCGTATCCCTATCGGACATATTGAGGCACGCATGACCAAGAACAAGACCAGCATCATGATCCTGATGGCCGCAGGCGCGGCCCTGACCCTGACGAGCGGCTGCCAGCGCCTGCGCGCGCACCAGGGCTATGTGGGCGAACCCGAAATTATCGGCTCCATAGCGGCAGGTGTCGATAACAAGGAATCGGTAGAGAAAACGCTGGGCCGCCCGACGTTTACGTCTCAGTGGAATGACGACATCTGGTATTATGTCGCGCGCAACACCGAACAGCTGGCATTTCTGGCCCCCGATCCGACCAGTCAGGAAGTGCTGATGGTGTCCTTCGATGCGACCGGCAATGTGACGACCGTGGAACGCGACCAGACGCTGGACCAGGTGGCGAGCTTCGATCCCTCCGGTGACAAGACACCGGTATTCGGGCGCGACACGACCCTGTTCGAAGACATCTTCGGCAATATCGGCCGCGTGTCGAGCATTCCGACGGGCGGTCCGCCGCAGTAGCGAAGGACGTGGCGGGCGTTTACTCCCTTAGCAGGATATCAAAGGCTTCTGCTGATTTCGGGCGATAGTCGAAGACGCTCTCGCCAATCGTGATCCGCACCATATGCGCTTCAGGCTGTTCAGCGTCGAAGTCGTTTATAGCCATGGATGTGCCGGTTTCCGCATTGGACAGTGCAAGTGACAGTGGCGTCGATGTGCCGCCGATATGGTTTTGCCAGAATGCCTCCATTGCAGCCTGTTCCGCCGCCGGGGTTTCCGTCGCAACGACACTCTGCCAGGCGGCGGCGAGTTCGGTGGGGTCACTGGCAATCGCATCCGGCATGGCTTCCGTCTCCATCTGCGGACCCGGCGGTGTTC
>JBARZR010000216.1:0-3467 GCA_049650205.1 Pacificimonas sp.
CGCGCATGAGGCGCTGGAACCGGCTCTCGTTCTCGGTGTCGCGGAGGCGGACGCGTCGCAGTCCTTCCTCGCAGCCAGCCCCTTCACCGGCATGGACCTGTTCTACTGCATGATCGTCGGGCTGGTCGTCACCGGGCTGATTGTGTGGATCACGGAATATTACACCTCCACCGAATACCGCCCGGTGCGCAGCATCGCCAAGGCGTCGGAAACCGGTCACGGCACCAACGTCATCCAGGGCCTCGCCATCAGTCTTGAGGCGACGGCCCTGCCGACGCTGGTCATCTGCGCGGGCATCATCGTCGCTTACGGCCTTGCGGGCCTCATCGGCATCGCCTTCGCGGCGACCGCCATGCTGGCGCTTGCCGGCATGATCGTCGCGCTTGACGCTTACGGGCCGGTCACCGACAATGCCGGTGGCATCGCCGAAATGGCTGGGCTGGATGAAAGCGTGCGGCTGAAAACCGACGCGCTCGACGCCGTGGGCAACACGACGAAGGCGGTTACGAAGGGCTATGCCATCGGCAGCGCCGGTCTCGCCGCGCTCGTCCTGTTCGGAGCCTATACGGAAGATCTGAAATTCTTCACCGAAGAGCTTGGCCTCGAAGGCCCGGTCAATTTCAGCCTCTCCAACCCCTACGTCATCGTCGGGCTGCTGCTGGGCGCGCTGCTTCCCTATCTGTTCGGTGCGTTCGGCATGACCGCCGTGGGCCGCGCGGCGGGTGAAGTCGTGAAGGACGTCCGCCGCCAGTTCAAGTCCGATCCCGGCATCATGGCGGGCACCAGCCGTCCCAACTACGCCTCGACGGTTGACCTGGTGACGAAGGCGGCGATCAAGGAGATGATCATTCCGTCGCTCCTTCCCGTCCTCGCACCGATCGTGGTCTATTTCCTGATCGCGGCCATTGCCGGTCCCGCCGAGGGCTTCGCCGCCGTCGGCGCGCTTCTCCTTGGCGTCATCGTCTCCGGCATCTTCGTTGCGCTCTCGATGACCTCTGGCGGCGGCGCGTGGGACAACGCCAAGAAATATATCGAGGACGGCAATCATGGCGGCAAGGGGTCGGAGGCCCACAAGGCCGCCGTCACCGGCGACACCGTTGGCGACCCCTACAAGGACACCGCCGGCCCCGCCGTGAACCCCATGATCAAGATCACCAATATCGTGGCGATCCTGATGCTGGCCGCGCTCGCGCACGGCTAGGGCGGGCGCTGGATGGGAAACGGGGCGGCCTTCCGCAATGGAGGCCGCCCCATTCTCGTTTAGGCCTCGCTTTCTGCGGCTCAGGCCGTCTGACGCTGGTAAACGAACGCTGCGAAGATCGCGATCACCACGGCATAGGCCGCCGCCGCGAACCCTGCCGTTATGCCGGTGATGAGCGGCAGGCCCGCCGCTTGTCCAACACCGCCACCAAGCGCCGAGAAGATCACCATCGCCAGAGTCATCACGATCAGCGCGGCCAGCAGCTTCGCCCAGATGCCCGCGGTCAACGCCCAGCTGCGGCGGAAGGCGTCCGCGACGCCCACGCCCTCTGCGACATAGGCGGGGATCACCAGCATCAGCCGCGCCCACAGGAACAGGCCGGGCAGGATCAGCGCGATCATGCCCAGGCCGATCGCGATCTGCGCCGCGATCGATATCACCACGCCCAGCGGAAACAGCTGACCCGCCCGCCGGATCGCCTGCGCGTCGTTCACGCCGGACAGCGCCAGGATGGTCAGCGCCAGCGCGCCCATGACCGCGATGATGTTGGAAAGAAGCATCGCGGCGACCGTCATTGGCGGAATTGGCTCAGTCAGGTTTTCAATGGGCGGCACCAGCAGGCTGACCGCCAGCTGCGGCAGGAACACGAACGCCGCGGCCGGCAGCGCGTAACGCCTCAGGTTCGCGGCCAGTTCGGCCTTGGTTTCGATCCAGATGTCGCCAATGGAAATGCTCATGTCCCGTCCGATAGCGGGGCAGCCCGTGTTGGCGCAAATGCTTTCCGGTTGAAGCCTGCCGCCCGCCCCTCTACACCGCAGCGCAGCATGACCGACGGCCCGCTTTCCTTTCAGGACATCATCCTCACCCTGCAACGCTATTGGGCGGACCGCGGCTGCGTCATCCTGCAGCCCTATGACAAGGAAATGGGCGCAGGCACCTTCCATCCGGCAACGACCCTCCGTGCGCTCGGCCCCGATCACTGGAACGCCGCCTATGTCCAGCCCTGCCGCCGTCCCACCGACGGTCGCTATGGCGATAACCCCAACCGGCTGCAGCATTATTACCAGTTCCAGACCATCCTGAAGCCCAGCCCGCCCGACCTCCAAGAGCTTTATCTTGGCAGCCTGACGGCCATCGGCATCGACGTGAACCGGCACGACATCCGCTTCGTCGAGGATGACTGGGAATCCCCCACGCTCGGCGCCTGGGGCCTGGGCTGGGAGGTCTGGTGCGACGGCATGGAAGTGACGCAGTTCACCTATTTTCAGCAGGTTGGCGGCTATGACTGCCGCCCCGTCGCGGGCGAGCTGACCTACGGCCTTGAACGCCTCGCCACCTATATGCAGGGCAAGGACAGCGTCTACGCCCTCTATTTCAACGGCGCGGGCGTCACCTATGGCGACGTGTTCAAGGCGAACGAGCAGCAGCAGAGCGCCTATAATTTCGAACATGCCACGACCGAAAAACTCTTCACCGAATTCAAGAACGCCCAAGAGGAATCGGCCAAGCTCATTGAGGCGAACCTCCCCCTCCCCGCCTACGACCAGACCATCGCCGCCAGCCACCTGTTCAACCTCCTCGACGCGCGCGGCGTGATTTCAGTGGCGGAGCGGCAGGCCTATATCGGCCGCATCCGTGATCTCGCGAAGGGCGCCTGCACCAGCTGGATGCAGGTCAATGGCTGGCTGGATGCGAAGGAGAAGGCGGCGTGAGCGATTTCCTCCTCGAACTCCGCTCCGAAGAAATCCCCGCCCGAATGCAGGCCAAGGCATGCGAAGACCTCGCGCGCCTGTTCACGGACGCGCTGACGGACGCGGGCGTCGAACCCGCCAGCATCGAAACCCACGCCACCCCCCGCCGCCTCGCCCTGATCGCACGCGGCCTCCCCGCCGAAACCCCCGCCACGTCGGAGGAACGCCGCGGCCCCCGCACCGATGCGCCCGACAAGGCGCTCGAGGGTTTCCTGCGCGGCGCTGGCGTCGCAAAGGACGAGCTCGAAGCCCGCGAGGAAAAAAAGGGTAGTTTCTGGTACGCGAAGATCGAAACCCCGGGCCGCGCGATGGCGGACATCCTCGCCGAAGCGATCCCCGCCATCGTCCGCAACTTCCCCTGGCCCAAATCCATGCGCTGGGGGGTCGGCAGCGCCGACGGGCTGAAATGGGTCCGGCCTTTATCTGGCATCATCGCCCTGCTGGACGGCGATGTCGTGCCGTTCGAGATCGTCGGTATCGCGTCGGGCCGCACCACGCGCGGCCACCGCTTCATG
>JBARZR010000217.1:0-3614 GCA_049650205.1 Pacificimonas sp.
GGCATCGGTCATGCCGATCAGCTCCGCGGCCACGCTTTCCGCGCTTTCGCCGCGATAATAGATCGCCGTCGCTTCCCCGCGCCCGCTTATGTTCCCGACGCTGATTTCGGCGACGACCACATCGACATGGGTTTTCGCCCCGCGTGAAATCGTGAAGGTGCCAAGGACAGGAAAGCGTTCTATGCGAACGGACAGAATGGGCTGGCTCATAAGCCTCTTTTAACCGCCCCGCATCTATATGCGAGGCCATGACGACCCCGCGCGAACCCGCCCTCGATCCCGGCGCCCCGGCCTTTTCCAGTGGCGCGCGGCGTCAGGTCCGCGCGCGTAGCCGTCATCTCGTCGCAGTGGTAATCGGCGGGCAACCCCATAATGCGCTTCTGCTGGACATCTCCATCACGGGTGCGCGTGTCGAAACGGCAGCCCCGGTCGCAAAGGGCGACCGTATCGGTTTTTCCAGCGTTCGTATGGGCCTGCGCCCCGGGGAAGTTATCTGGGCTGCGCAGGGGGAGGTGGGCATCCGCTTCCTCGACAGGGCGGCGGCCATGGCCGTTTCGCGCAATCGTGCCCGTGCGCCGCATATCTGACGTTCCGGTCCGGGGAATTGTGACCAGCGCCCGCTTTCGCTAGGGCTGCGCCAAAGCGGCGCATCTGCCACTTTGCAACGCAGGGCGGGGATCAACACGGGGTCATATGGCGCAGTCTGGACGAATCCTGCCGGTGGCGGCCTTCCTGCCCCTTTGCGCCCTTGCTACCGCGCCCGCGTTCGCGCAGACCGCGCTCCCGCCAGCCAGCGGTGCGCCGCTCAGCATCAGTGCCGACAGCGACCCGCTGCTTGACCTGACACGGCAGGCGGAATCGCGGCAGGCGTTCCGCGACGTCATCGCCGCCGCCGTTAGTCGCAATCCCTCCGTCGCTGAGGCGGAGGCCTATCTGAACGAAGCCCGCGCGCGCCGCCGCGAGGCGCAGATGGGCCTGATCCCCGATCTCGAAATCGGCTTTTCCGCGCGGCAGAGCCTTGCCCGCAATTTCTCGGACGATCCCGACAATCTGATCGAACAGTCGCGTTCGCGTGGCCGCGCCGACGCGACCTTCGGCGTTCAGCAGCCGATCCTCGATTTCGGTGCCACCTCGGCGCGCATCGTCGCCGCCGGACACCGCCTGCGCGCCGCCGCCTGGGAAATCGACGCCTCGGCGGAACGTACAGCGCTCTCCGCGGTCGCCGCCTGGTATGACGTCTTCGCCTATCGCGCGCTTGTTGAGCTCGCCGAGGCGTTTCAGGCCAGTCAGCGGGAGTTTCGCGCGTCGGTGGAACAGCGCATCGACAGCGGCGTCAATGCCCGCGGCGACATCGCCCGCGCAGACAGCAGCATCGCCGTCACGGGCGCGAATCTCGCCCGCTACCGCCGCCTCGCCGCCGCTGCGGAGGCGCGCTATACCGAGCTGATTGGTGCGCCGCCCGCGGAAACGCTGCGTGCGCCTGCGCCCGACCAGCCCGCGATCACCAAGGCGATGGCGGAATATCTTGGCCGTACCGCGCCACAGGTGGAGGCTGCGCGCTCCGAGGCCAATGCCGCCTATGACGACAGCCGCGCCGCCCGTGCGGAGCGCCTGCCGCAGGTGACGGCGGGTGTGGAGGGCGGACGCTATGGCCTGTTCGATACCGACCAGGGCAGTGACTATGACGTCCGCGCCACCGTCAATGTCCGCCAGCGCTTCTTCGCCGGCACATTCGCACGCGCCGATGCCGAACGCTACCGCGCCGATGCCGTTCGCGCGCGCGCCTATGCGGTGGAGGAGGAATCCGCGCGGGAGGCGGCAATCGCCTGGGCGGACGTCGATGCGCTGAATGCCCAGGTCGCCGCGCTGCAGGATAATTATATCGCCAGCCGCCAGACCCGCGACGTCCTTGCGGAGCGGTTCCGGGTCTCACGCGGCACGCTGTTCGATGTGCTGCAGGCCGAGGACGCCTATTTCGCCGTCGCGGGCAGCTTCATTCAGGCGGTGACCGAGCGCGATGCGGCGCGTTATGTGCTGCTGGCGAGAACCGGCCGCCTGCTGGATGCACTGGGCATCGACGAGCGCGGCCGGGCCGTGGGCGATATGGCAGCGGGGGACATCGAATGAGCGCCGATATGGACTTCTCCGGCAAGCGGCCCCGCTTCGCCGAATGGCTGATGCAGCCCATGCGCGAAAACCGCCCGGTCTATATGCGCGTGGCGTTGGCGGCGCTGTTCATCAACATCTTCGCGCTCGCCTCCAGCCTGTTCACCATGGTCGTCTATGACCGGGTGGTCCCCAACAACGCGGTCGATTCCCTCATCGCGCTCAGCATCGGCCTCGGTATCGTCATCGTCTTCGATTTCATGCTGAAGCTCCTCCGCAGCTATTTCACCGATCTTGCCGGTGCCAGCATCGATCGCGACATCGGCGGGCGCGTATTCGGCCAGCTGCTCAGCGTGCGCCTGGACGCGAAACGCGGCTCCACCGGCGCGCTGGCGGGCCTGATGCGGGAACTCGAAACCCTGCGCGATTTCTTCGCCAGCGCCACCGTCGCCGCCATCGTCGACGTGCCCTTCATTTTCCTGACGCTCGCCGTGATCGCCATTATCGGCGGCCCGGTCGTCTTCGTTCCCGCCGCCATGGTCCCGCTCGTGATTCTGGCCGGGTTCCTGACGCATCCCGCCATGGACCGGCTCAGCGCGCAGGGCATGGGGGAGGGGCTTTTGAAACAGACCGTTCTTGTCGAAACCATTGGCGGCCTCGAGACCGTGAAGGCGGCGGGCGCGGGCGATATGCTCACGAAACGCTGGGTCGCCGCCATCGACGATCACGCCGCCACCTCGCTGCGCCAGCGCCTGCTTGGCAATATTGGCATCACCCTGTCGCAGTCGGCGCAGATGATCAGCTATGCGGGCGTCGTCATCGTCGGGGTCGGCATGATCGCCACCAACGATCTTTCCATGGGCGGGCTGATCGCCTGCTCCATCCTCGCGGGCCGCGCCGTCGCGCCGCTGGCACAGATCGCCAACCTCCTTTCGCGCCTCACCACCACACGCGCCGCCTATCGTCAGATCAACGGCCTGATGGATACCCCGCGCGAGGGTCCGGCGGGCGAGGCGCTGCAGCTCGCCAGCACGAAGGGCGAGATCGAATTCCGCAATGTCAGCTTCAGATATCCCGACACGGCGGACAAGGCGCTCGACGGCCTCAATTTCACCATCCAGCCCGGCGAGCATGTTGCCGTCCTTGGCCGTGTCGGCTCCGGCAAGTCCACCATCGCCCGCCTGATCCTCGGCCTTTACCAGCCGGAAGAGGGAACGGTTTTGATCGACGGCAATGACGTGCGGCAGCTCGACCCCGCCGCGCTGCGCCAGCGTATCGGCGGCACCATGCAGGAGACGGTGCTGCTGTCCGGTACCGTCCGCGACAATATCACCCTTGGCCGCGACGATATCAGTGACGAGGACATGCTGCGCGCCGCCGAAATGGCAGGCACACATGGCTTCATGCAACATGTGACCAACGGCTATGACCGCAAACTCGCCGACCGCGGCGAGGGGCTGTCGGGCGGCCAGCGGCAGTCCATCGCGCTCGCCCGTGCGCTCGCCGGA
>JBARZR010000218.1:0-2092 GCA_049650205.1 Pacificimonas sp.
ATCTTCTCGGCGACGAACAATCCGGCCACATCAAGGAGGTCGGTTTCGAACTCTATCAGTCCATGTTGGAGGATGCGATGCTGATGGCGAAGGCGGACGCCAGCGGCCTCGACAAACCCCGCGATAGTTTCAGCCCGCAGATCAATGTGGATGCGGCGATCCTGATTCCGGAAGATTACATCACCGATCTCAATCTTCGCATGTCGCTCTACAAGCGGCTTGGCGATCTTGAGAGCCGCGAGGAAATCGATGCTTTCGCGGCGGAACTGATTGACCGGTTCGGCAAGCTGCCCGACGAGGTCAAGAATCTGCTTCAGGTCATTGAAACCAAGATAAACTGCAAACACGCGAACATCGACAAGATCGAGGCTGGACCGAAGGGCGCGCTCATCAGCTTCCATGAGGGCGAGTTCGCACGACCGGAAAAGCTCATCAATTTCCTGCAGAAAAATGCCGCCGTCGTGAAACTGCGCCCGGACCAGAAACTTTTTATCAGCCGGGACTGGCGCAGTCCTCAGCAGCGCCTTGCCGGTACGCTCAAGGTGTCGCGGTCAATGGCGAAGCTGGCGGGCTAACGCAAAGCCCCCCGCGCCCAGGGGTGCTCTCCATCCTCAGCCGCAGACGAGCGCAACATCGCGCGGTCCAGATCGATACTGACCGCTCCCAGTCGCTGCAGCTCACTGCGATTCAGCAGCAGCCAGCGTGGACGGCACCAGTCCGGCAGGTTACGGTCACTGACAACGATATCGGCGTCGCGACAAACGGGCTCCATCTCACCCCGCCCGATCAAGTCCTTGCTTCGCGTGGCGAATATCCGCCATCTGCGGCCGTTGCGTATGACGTCAAGACGGCAGCTGTCGCGTGAGCAGCTGGCATTTCCGCTGCCCTCGATCTGTATATTCTGCCTTACGCCCGCCGCGCCGCTCCACATATCCGTAATGTAATCGCCGACACGCGGACGTAGCATGGCTATGCCGTCGTCCGTCACCACGGCAACATGCCGACCAGAGGGGTCGACGAATATGTCCGGATGCGGCGCTGTCAGGGCGATGACCACACCCGCCAGGACCGCGCCGCCGCCCGCCCAGCGTCGCCGCGTCTGCCAGATACATATCCACAGTCCGCCGACAACCATCAGGGTGATTGCCGATACCGGCATCGCAGGGGCGGTACTGACCGCGCCCGGAAGCGACGCTGTCACTTCGGCCAGATTAATAAGCTGCTCGATGGCATAACCAAGTGCGTCATGGACCGGACCACTCAGTCCAAGCGGCTCTGTCAAAACCGCGAGCAGCAATAGGGGAATGATAACGAAGCTGGTCAGCGGAATGGCGATCAGGTTCGCTCCCACGCCGTAAATACCCATCTGGTTGAAATGAAACAGCGCGATCGGCCCGATGGTCATCTCCGCCACCAGGCCTGTCATTACTAGCGCGGCGATGCTGCGCCCTGCCCGCGCCGGCCATCCGCGTTTCCGGTCCGGCGCACTCCACTTTCGTCCCCAAGCTGACTGATAGAGCGCGACGATGCCCGTAACCGCGGCGAAGCTCAGCTGAAAACTGGGACTGAGCAGATAATCCGGTCGCCAGATCAGAATCGCGGTCGCCCCGACGGCAACCAGCCGCAGCGAGATAGCCTCGCGCCCCGTCGCCAGTCCGATCAGCACGATCAGAACCGCGATACAGGCGCGAACGCTCGGCACGCTCGCCCCCGCGATCAGCATATAGGCCACGCCCGCCAGTGCCGCGAAGGCGGCGGCGGTGATCCTCGCGTCATAGCGCAGGGCAAACCAGGGCCAGAGCGTCAGGAGCCTCCTCACCAGCCACAATGTGCCGCCAACGACCACGGCGAAATGCAGGCCGGATATGGCGATCAGATGGGCAAGCCCGCTGTCCCGCATCGCCTCGGTGACCTCCAGATCGATGCCACCACGGTCACCCGTAACCAGCGCAGCCGCAATGCCGCCGGACCGCCCGCCTATGCCCTGTTGCAGTTGCCGCGTCAGCTGCGCCCTGACATCGGCCAGCCAGCGCGCGAAACCCGCAGATGGCGGTGCGGCACGCTCTACCGTGACGTCGCCCATCGCAAAACC
>JBARZR010000219.1:0-1986 GCA_049650205.1 Pacificimonas sp.
GGACGATATCGCGTTGATCGTCACAGAGGATGCCGTCGTCGCCCTGCCCCGCACCCGCGCGCAGGATGTGAAGCGCATCGTCGAACGTCTGAAGGCCGACAAACGACCGGAAACCGAGGAACCGCCGAAAGGGCGTTGAAAGCCCCACGACCTCCCGCTATAGCCCCGCCCTTGACCGGATGGTCATAAGGCCAGCGCGGACACGTGGGTGAGTGGCTGAAACCAGTGGTTTGCTAAACCGCCGTACGGTTTATCCCGTACCGAGGGTTCGAATCCCTCCGTGTCCGCCAGTCCTCTGTTTCCTTTTGCAACAACCCGGGAAGGCTGATTTTCAGACCTAATTTCAGGATCCACGACAGGTCATGCGGTATCTGTTAGAACCGATACCGCCACGGCCTTGTCTCAATCCTCATCTTTGTCTCTGGAAACAGTTGGTATCTGCATGACCACGCATTCCCTGCCCCAACGCCCATGTCCGGTTTGCGGATCGGACATGTTGGATGTGTTCACCGCTACCGTGCTGCAGAAGCACGAAGCGCGCTATCAGCGATGTGACGACTGCGACTTCATGTGCGCTGCGAGCCCGCACTGGCTGGAGGAGGCCTACACCGATGCGATCGCGGTAACGGACACGGGGATCATGGTTCGTAACATCGCCACCGTAGAGAAAGTGGCGGACTATCTGGAGATCAGTCACAAGGCATCGGCACGTTGCCTGGATTATGCCGGCGGCTACGGCATCTTCGTTCGCATGATGCGGGACCGCGGTTATGACTTTGACTGGTACGATCCCTATAGCAGCAACTTGCTGGCACGCGGTTTCGAAATGCGCGAAGGCGGCTACAGCGTCGTGACCGCCATGGAAGTTATGGAGCATGTGGAAGACCCGCGGGCTTTCCTGACAGGTATCACCGAGCGGACCGATCCGGAGACGATTATTTTTTCAACGGAAACCTACTCAGGTGGCACTGCGCCGGAACGGGACTGGTGGTATTATTCATTTGATACCGGCCAGCATATCGCGTTTTACAGTCCGAAGACTCTCAACCACCTCGCCGACAAGATCGGCATGGCGTATGCCACGGTAGGCGGATTGCATTTTTTCTCGAGAGCCCCGCTTCCGGAGCGGGCATTGCGCGTGGCCTACAGCAGGCCTGCCCGCGCCTTGAAGCCGGTCCTGAAGAAGCGTCGCACACCGTTGACACAACAAGACCATGACAGGATGGTTCAGAAACTCCGCTCGGACTGACATGTCATGAGGGTGGTTTACGACGAACAGATTTTCGCCATGCAGCGATATGGCGGGATCTCGCGATATTTTGCACGCATCGCGGAGGAACTGGCCGTGCATCCCGAAATCGAAACGGAAATCGTCGCGCCGCTGCATATCAATGCGTATCTGGATGACTGCAAGACTGCAAATGTCCGCGGTTTAGCCCTGAAGCCGTCCCGGTTTTCACGCCGTGCAGCACGGATAGCGGGACAGCTGTTGGCTGGACCGGCAAGCGCTATATTGAAGCCCGATATCGTGCATGAAACCTATTACCGTTCCGGTCCGCGCAAAGCGCGATCCTGCCCGACTGTTCTGACCGTCTACGATATGATTCATGAGTTGTTCCCGGAGTCTTTTCCGGAATCGGATATGACGATGGCGAGGAAACGTGATGCTGTCCTGAACGCGGACCATGTAATCTGCATATCAGAAAACACGAAGCGGGACCTGACTCGCCTGATCCCCGAAGCAACGCTGAAGACCAGCGTCGTCCTGCTAGGGTTCGACCCACCCAGGGGTACAATCACCGACGAACGTCCCCACTCGAAACCCTATTTGCTCTACGTAGGCGATCGCGGCGGCTATAAAAACTTCGCATTGCTGATCGAGGCCGTCGCGGAAGACCCCGGTCTGGCGGACCTGGACATCGGTTGCTTTGGTGGCGGCTTACTTGGCAGCGACGTGATTGCCCTGATCCGCAAACATGGTGTCAA
>JBARZR010000220.1:0-1783 GCA_049650205.1 Pacificimonas sp.
CAGGTGCCGTGCCCGCGTCCGGCGCGGCTCCATCCTCAACAGCCGGGGGCGTCGCCGCTTCGTTCTGCCGGGCGGATAGAGCGGCCTGATGTGCGCGCGCGATTGCCGTCTGCGCTTCGGGTGACAAGCCACTCTGGTCGGGGTCTATACCAAGATCGCGAAGACTGTCTTGCGCCGCACGCGGCGCGCTCGTCGCGCCAGCCTCCATATCGTTGGTAGCTGCCTGCGCCGACGATGCGACGTCCAGGGTCGGTTTCCGCAGCGATCCATAAACATAAACGAATGCGGCGCCGATCAGAAGCGTGCCGAGACCAAGCCAGATCAGGATCATGTTGCCGTAATTGGGACGCGAGGTTTGGGCTCTTTGCATCACCATATTGGCCGATTCTTTCCGTGCTTTAACATCATATCATTATGAAACCGAAATGAAAATCGATCGGATTTCACGCTGCTCTCCACTAGCGAAGCAAAAACCGGGCCAGATATGGCTTTCTGAAAGGATTCCATGTCTTCCTTCCATCTAAGGGGGAACTAGCAAAAAAACCATCAACAATCTGTCAAATTCACCGACACCTTTCCCTAAAAATGGGCGTGCATGAAATACAGTCCGTCGGGGGGTGCGTTGAGGCCGAGGGCGGCGCGGTCGCACGCTTCGAGCGCGTATCTCATGTCCTCCGGCTGCCAGCGCCCATCGCCCACCATGACCAGACAGCCGGTCATGGAGCGGATCTGGTGATGCAGGAAGGATGGTGCGGTTGCAGAAATAACAATCAGATCGTGGTGGCGCTCTACCTCAAGCGAGGTCATCGTCTTCACCGGGCTGTTTGCCTGGCAATGGACCGTGCGGAAGGTCGTGAAGTCGTGCCGCCCGACAAGATGCTGCGCCCCCCGATGCATCGCATCCGCGTCCAGTGGCTTTGGCACGCGCCACTCGCGGCCCGCTGTCAAGGTAAGCGGCGCGCGGCGATTGCGGATGTGATATTCATAGGCGCGTTCGCGGCAGTCGAAGCGCGCATGGAAATCGGGTGCGGCAAGTTCGCATCCGACGATAGCGATTGGTTCGGGACGCAGCTTCGCATTGATCGCTTCCGAAAGGCGAAAGGCGGTGAAGTCCCGCTCGATATCGACATGCGCGACCTGTCCGCGCGCATGGACACCGGCATCCGTGCGCCCGCAACCGAACAGCGTCGGGATATCGCCCGTGATCGTGCCGATGGCCTCCTCGATACTGGCCTGCACCGTCGGCCCGTGCTTCTGCCGCTGCCAGCCCATATAGGGCCGCCCGTCATATTCGACGGTCAGTTTGTAGCGGGGCAAGGCGGCACGCTTTCCGGCATATCGAAACCATTCAGCAGGTCGCGCATCGCCATTGGGCGCTTGCCGGGCCGCTGCACCAGCCGCAGCCTGACCGCGCCAGATCCGCAGGCGATGAGCTGACCTCCGTCGAAAACGGTTCCGGGCGCGGCATCGCCATCGACGACCTCAACTTCCAGCAGCTTGATACGCTCGTCGCCGACCCTGAACCAGGCACCGGGCGCCGGATGATAGGCCCGCACCGCGCGTTCCACATCGAGCGCATCCCGCGTGAAGTCGAGCTCGGCCTCGGCCTTGTCGATCTTGCTGGCATAGGTGATGCCGGTTTCGGGCTGTTCTTCGGGCGTCAATGACTGCACGTTCCGCAATGCTTCAAGAATAAGTTCGCTGCCGACCATCGCAAGTTCGTCAGTCAGAAGTCCCGCCGTCTTCCCCGCGATTTCCACCTGCCGGGTCAGTAGCATGGGCC
>JBARZR010000221.1:0-4244 GCA_049650205.1 Pacificimonas sp.
GGAATGGGCTGATTTCTGTCTGCCGCGCGATTGAGATAGCATCAGTTTCTTTAGGTGTCTCTTGCTACGACAGGACAGGCATCGATCCAATTGTCGATTTCCTGCTCGGTCCAGGCAACGACGTTGCCGCCAAGCTGGCGCGGCCTTGGGAAGGTACCATCTTCCATGCGCCGGTAAATGGTGGAGCGACCAAGTCCCACCCGACGTCGAACTTCAGGAAGCCGTATGAGCCTAGTCGAGCAACTGGAAAGTTCGCAGTCACTCATGTGCCTTTCCTCGCTCTGCACACTGTCTCAGGCTTTGCATTGGCTCGATCAACCCGCAAACCTATGTTGAAGCGGAGAAGCCGTGCCCACCCCTGCTCGTTGAGTTTTCGTGCAAATACCGCTCGAGCGTTGTCCGGCCCGATAATCTTAGCATCAATCTCGCCCAGATCGATCAACAGCTTCGCATGCTGAAGCAGCTCGTCATGCTCGACGCCGGCCAACTCCAGCATCTGGTCACACAGCATGTGATCCTGCGGCATCGCCGCGACACGGCGGCGGATACGGTCCATTAGATTTTCGTCGTACATGTTTCTCTCCCTGTTTCACGTGGCTCAAGCACCGACAGCACGGATGCGACCGACATCGTCATCGCCCATCATTTCCTCATGCCGGGCGGCTTCGGCGATATGCTTCGATATACGCTTGGCGATAAGGTGCGCCGTGGGTTTGCCCCAGCGTGATCGGATCATATCGAGGTCGTCGCCAAGCTCGGCTTCGAGCGCAGCGGGCAATGTCTCTATCAGTGTTTCCAGGAACTCAGCGGCTTCGGTCGCCGTCCAGTCCTCGATCAACGCATGCTGGTCGAACAGGGACAAAACGACAATTCCTCGCGCGGGCGCACCCAAAGCTTCCAGAAGCTGGACCGCTTCGCCCGTCTGTACGCGGCGCTTCTCGGACATCATGCGCGATAACGTGTCCTTGGTAATGCCGGTTTTCTGCGACAGCCGCCGCTGCGACATCCGCGAGCGCAGCAGTGCGCCGTTGATGATGCCGCCATATGCAGCCTCCAGCTGCGCGCCGTGTTCTCCTCTTATATTCATATCTGCGTCTCCGTTTGCGCGTTCGAATCATTTGATGAGGCAAGATATGCTTTTCCCTATCGTGTAGGAAAGCGAAAAGAACAAATAGTGAACTTTGGTGACATTGCTGATCGTTAATTAGGTGAGTCGCAGGCTGATTGCGCCGCATAGCGCCAGCTGTCGCGACCCCTGTCTCAGACCTGCGACAGGGCATAGCAGGATCGCGAAACGATCTAGGTAAAAACCTACTACAAATATCAGAATCGGCGAACATTTCGCTCTTTTGATCCTGTTTTGTTCTATTCGATATCCTACACCCCTGCCTGTCCGTCATCTCTCTTCATGTGGTCGCAACCGACTGCGGAAACATCAAAACGAGAGAGACGACATATGAACAAGGCATTCTTCAAACGTGGCGCGGAGCGGCTCGCCGATCTCGCCCTCCCGGCGATCGCCATCGCCTATCTTTACGCGGTGGGCGCGATGGCGGGGACGGACACGACCTTCGACACCGCGCTCACCATCTTTACGGACTTCCTGGAGGGCTCGGGCGGCAAGATCATCACGATCGTCAGCCTCGCAGGGGGTGTCATCGCCATGGCGTCCCGCGGGTTCACGCTCGGCCAGGTCGCGGTGCCTGTGGGCGTCGGCGTCGCGGTCGGCACCGGCGTTCCCATCGTCACGTCCACCGTCACGGCGCTGATCTAGCGCCAGCCTTGGGAGGGGTGAGACGATGACGGACCGGTATCTCGTGCCGAAGCATCTCGACGACCCGGAGCTCATCGGGCTCTGGACTCTCGACGAGTTCTTCGGACTTCTGATCCCGTTCACCTGGGGCATTCTCGCCCAACATGTGGTCATCGGCATCGTGTGCGCAGCCTTCATGTGGTTCGCCTTACGAAAAGCAAAGTCAGGTAAAACGACTGCCTGGCTCGCGCACGCCGCCTACTGGCACCTGCCCGGACGCTTCTTCGCGCTCCGGCTCACCCCTCCTTCCCATTGCCGCCTGCTCGCAGGCTGAGGAGCGAACATGCTTGCCGACATCGCCCATTCGAAGACGCAGCTCATCCTGAAGCAGCGCAACCTCTTGGCGCTCATCTCCGGTGCACTGCTTGTGCTGGTGACCGGGCTGCTCGTGGTCGCGCTGACAAAGGACCGCGAGATCATACTGCAACCAACCGTGCCGCAGCCGCTGACGATCTCGAGCGCCGGGGTCAGCGAGGCCTATCTCGAACTTGTCACCCGCGACGTCGCGCTCATGTTCCTCAACCGCTCGCCCGACAATCTCGATTACTGGATGGAGACGATCCTGAAGGTGGCGCACCCGAAGGCGCACGGGAAGCTGAAGCGCGAGCTCGTCGCCATCGTCACCGAACAGCAGGGTTCGAACGTCAGCCAGGCATTCACGCTAACGGGCCTCGATATCGATGCGAAACGCCTGCGCTCCACCGTCCACGGCGAACTGACGACGTTCGTCGGCTCGACCGTCATCGCCAGCGACGCGCGCAGCTTCATTTTCGACTGGGACAATACAGGTCTCAGCCTGTCGCTGACCGGTCTTTCCATGATCTCGGAGGAGGGCTGATCCATGAACTTGCCGCTCACATTCATCATCGGCGGGACGCTCGGCGTTGCCGCCGCAGGTAATCGCATTGTCGATGGCGGTCTCAAACCGCTAGGCTTCGGTCTGATCAGCGCTGGTCTGCTGGCGCTCGCCAGTCCGGCGTTTGCCGACCAGCATCTGGTCGCCGCCGACAATGCGCGGGTCGACTGCACGGCGTCTTCGAGCGAGCTTACCCGCATCAGCCTCATCGGCGACGCCTTCGCCAGCGTGTCCAAAATCTCGACCGGCTATCCCCATAGTGATTTTACGGTCACCAACGAGCCCATTCGCGGCGACATCTATATTTCGGTGCCGCAGGGCTATGCGCCGCGCAGCATCAACTTCTTCGCCACGTCCAAGCAGGGCTATGTCTACAAGTTCGTCTGCGGCGTCGCGCCGGGCGAGCCGCAGCAGGTGTTCGTATCGAACCCGGCGCTCGCCGAACCCGAAGCGGCGAGCTGGGACCAGGAAACACCCATCGAGGACAGCGCCGTTCGCCTGATAGAGGCGATGGCGGCTGACCAGCTGATTGACGGCTACCAGATTCGTCATCAGGGCGGCGCGCCCATCCGGGCAGGCGACCTCGTCGTCCGGCAGATATCTGAATATCGCGGGCAGGCCCTGCTCGGGAAAATCCTCCGCCTCGAGAATCGCGGCACCGCGCCGCTCATCATCCAAGATAGCGATCTCGGTCTTCCGGGCACGCTCGCGGTCAGCATCGGCACGAATGAGCTTGCCCCTGGCGCCACGACATCGGCTTGGCTCGTCCTGCGGAATGGGAACTGATCATGGCCAAAAACAAGACATCCACATCGCCAGAGAGAGGCGATCGCCTGCAGCAGCTGAACGCCACCATCGCAAAGCGCCAGCGTCTGCTGCTTGGCGCGGGCGCAGCCGTCATCCTCGGTGCCGGGAGCTGGTGGATCATGGGCGGTGACAACGGCGCGGACGGTGTCGATCCGGATGCGCCAAAGACCATCGAAACCGGCGGGCTCGTCAACCGCGAGCTGTCGCAACGCGAATTCGTCGCCCGGTTCGAAAACCGCATGGGCCGCCAGGACTCCGAACTCGAGCGTATCGAAAAGGCCGCCAAGGCTCCCGATGCCGAAACCAAGGAAGAACTCGCCCGCCTGCGCGCTGAGAACGAGGAAACAGTCGCTGATGGCCAGCGCGTCATCGACGCCTATCAGCAGGAGAACGCCATCCTGCGCAAACAGCTCAACGCCGCCGCAGAGGCTCCGGCCCCGAGCCGGGGCAGGCAGGAATCGACTGCCGGCGATATCGCGACATCGAACCTTCCAGACCCGATGTTCGAAGCGCCACCGCGTCCCGAGGTGAAAATCCTTAGCTTCGTCGATGAGGAAGCAGGCTCGAGTGCCATCGCCGCCATTAGCCCGTCGGCTCCGCCGCTGGTGGTGTCGGACAGCCCGGATTATCTGCCGCCGAACAGCTATGCCCCCGCTCGCGTCATTGTCGGCGTCGATGCGAGCGCCAGCGTCTCGAGCCAGTCCGATCCGTTGCCGGTCGTTCTGCGCATAACCGGCCCGGCGCGTTCGGTCGTGAGCGGTGGACGGC
>JBARZR010000222.1:0-1948 GCA_049650205.1 Pacificimonas sp.
TTCCTGAAGCTGGCCGCCGGCATGCTCGACATCGGCCTCGACGAGCTGGTGCAGCGCGACACCGCGCGGCGCCAGCGGCGCATGGCGATGCTGACCGGCGCGTCGCTGGCCGTCAGCATGTTCACCGGCGGCCTCGCCATCTACGCCAACACCCAGCGCATCGAAGCCGTCGAACAGCGCCAGGTCGCCGAAGCCAACGAACGCCGCGCTGAACGGACAACGGAGTTCCTGGTGGACACATTCGCGGTGGCAAATCCAGAAACCGAGAATGCCCGGACGATCACGGCGTTTTCCATTTTGGAACGCGGCGCGGAGCGGATCGAAACGGAGCTGGCGGACGAGCCTCAGGTGCAGGTGAAATTATATGGCGCGCTAGGAAATATCTTCCAGAATCTGGGCCTTTATCCGCAGGCGGATGATATGATTTCGGCAGGGCAAAACCTCGCGCCGCCGGGCAGCGAGGATGCTGTCCGGTTTCAACACGCCGCCGCCCTCAACGCCTATCACGAAGGGCGGCTCGATGAAGCGCTGGCAATCTCGAACGCCACCTTGGCGCAAGTAGACCGGAGATGGCTAGATGCATGGAGCCTTCTTGGCAAGCTGCGCGAAACGCGAGGTCTTGTTTT
Source organism: Pacificimonas sp. (assembly GCA_049650205.1). Lineage (GTDB taxonomy): Bacteria > Pseudomonadota > Alphaproteobacteria > Sphingomonadales > Sphingomonadaceae > Pacificimonas. The sequence goes on from JBARZR010000222.1 coordinate 627, forward strand.
TAGGGAGAAGTTCGAACTTGATGCGTCTCTAGCGGAATATAATAGCGCTGTGCGCTTGTATGAAATTGAAGGAGCAAAGGCGGATCGGGACAGGGCTTGGGCGGAAAACATGCGCGGTTCGGTCTTGGCTCTGAAGTCTGAGAATGTGGAAGCGGAGAAGTCATTTGAGAGAGCGCTCGCGCTATATGAGCAACATTCGGATGCTAACAATACTAATTATGCTTCGACGTTAAATAATTTAGCATTTTTGCAGTTAAATTCTGGCAATGCGAAAGAAGCCGCTCGCAACTCCAAATTTGCGATTGAAATATTCCAGAGAGTGCTTGATGAAAATCACCCATCCCTTGCTACAGTGCGAATGATGCGGGGAAATGCGCTGTTTCAACTAAATCAAGATATAGCAGCACAGTATATGTATGAAAAGGCACTTGTATCTCTACAGAATACTTATCCAAATGGACATTATCAGGTGGGTTTTGCACATGTATACTTAGCGCGATCACTCAGTCGCCAGAAAAAATGGGGGCGAGCGTTTCGACATATCGCTCTTGCAAAAGGCGAGTATGATCGAAGTTACAAGCAGGAACATGCCAATCACGGCGATCTAGAAATCAATCGCGCCATCGTTCTTTACGAAGCTGGGCAGGAAGCTCAAGCCAAAGCAGCCTGCCAGACGGGAAGGGAAATTCTCACTCGCACGATTGGATTGAAAGATCCGGGCGCGGCGGGACTGCTGGCGGAATGCGCATCGCGTGGTATCCAGCTTTAGGATTGACGAACTTGTCGTTTTCCAACATAGCTGCGCCTGACCGAATGCTTCGAGCATGTCAGGTTCAGTGCGGTCCGTCTGTATGCGTAAATGAGGGATGACCCTGTTCACAATGTGAGCCGGGCCCGTATTTCGAATATAGGGGATTTTAGATGACAATTTTCAAAATTGCTGGATTCGGCGCATCGATTGCGCTTGCGTCTATGCTCGTGACAGATGCGTCTGCCGGTGTGGTGACGAAAACCAGCCTCGACGCCGAAGCCCTGTCGCCTGATGGCGCGGTGCGAACGTTCGATCCGAATGCGACCTTCATCGATGATATCAATTTGTCACCTGATGATGTCGGCGTTTCGCTGACCAATATCGGCGCGAGTGTGGAGCGTGATGACACCGGTCTGATCAGCTATACCAACTACGCCGCCGCGGCAGGCGCTGGCGTGCGGTCGCGGTCGACGACCTTGATTTCGCAGCGGGTGACGAACGACACGGGCGGCACCGTCGATGTGAAACTGCAACCGCTGATCTTCGGCGGCGGTGTGGGCATTTTCATTCC
>JBARZR010000223.1:0-1869 GCA_049650205.1 Pacificimonas sp.
ACGCGCGCCGCCGCCATGCGCTCATAGACGCCGCCCTTCAGAAAACGGGGCTGGAACCAGGGCGCGAGCAGGCGGCCGATGCGCGGGCTTTGCAGGTTGACGATCTGCAGGCACGCGCCAGATGGCATGCCTTCGGAAAAGAACTGTCCGAGGATCTCGCCGGTGCGTTCGTCGGCGCCGACGAGTGGCGCGGCGGCGAGCACGAACCCCGACGAAGCGGCGTTCAGGAACAGCTCCCGCTCAGCGTCGAAATAGCGATAGGGCAGATAATCTGACAGCATGTCGAGCGCGAGCGCGGGACGCGCCGCATCGCCATCATCGCCGTCACCAAAGAGCGCGCCGCTCAACCGCGCGCCGAATGTCTTCGCGGAAAAGCTCATTGCGGCTCTCCCGTAATCGGCGCGAGCGGGAACGCGGGCGACATCGCGCCGGTCACATCGCTCTGGGTTGGCTTCTCGAGACTGGAAATGACGCTGTTGGTCATTTCATCGAGGCGCGTGGCAGCTTCCGCAGCCTTCCCAGCATCGAATACAGGCCGCTTTTGCGCGACGATTCTGGCCTGCTCGCTATTGAGAGATCGCGCGCGAAAGGATGGCGGCAGAAGATTTTGCGGTGCACCAGTGTCAGACGAGTTGGAATCCTGTGCTGCTCCCGCCGGACGCGCGTCGCGAAGGAGCTTGGCAAGATCCGTGCGCTGTTGATCCCGGATCGCACCGGGCGTTGCGGCGGCCACCGCCTCACGCGATGGAAATGCTGAACTGATATCCCGGCCAGAAGCAGGCTCAGCCGAAGGCCGTGATCGGGGGGAGGGGTGCTGACCCCCACCCCCGACCTCCGGAGCGGAGGCTCCGGCAACAGCGGCGCGCGGGGAAGGAGCGATAATGCGCGCCGCCGAAGAGAAACTGGTTGGGAATGATGTCTCACTGGATGCGCCGTGAACGGCGGCTTCCGCAGATGGGACGGTCAAGTCGGCGGCCCGCAGATGATCGGCGAGTTGCGACCGAAACCCGCCCGCATGGCCGCTCTCGTCAGTCGCCCATCCCTGCCGTTCGACGACCTTGTGCAGCACGGCCGCCTCATGGAGGACGCCGCGGCGATCGACGTAGGATGGAATGACGATGCGCAGAATGCGTTCGCCGGTGCGAGCGACCAGGCCATCAGGCACCGGACGGTCTGGCGTCGCTGTTTCTGAGACGGGCGCTTCCGAACCCGCCTGAACATTCATATCCGCAAGCGCAGCGTCATCGATTGCGGGCAGCGGCGCGCACATGCCGCCGGGAGCCTTGCAGGAGAAATCGCCGGAGACGTTCGAGCCGAGCGTTGAGCATGCGGCGGTCGAAGCAAGAATGGCGAGAGCGGCGGCCGTCCGCAAGATATTCACCTTTTGTTCGGTACGAAGTTTCATTGTGCGTCTCCTTCGAGAAATGCCTTCAGCTGGTCGGCGGGGCGGTAGCCAGTCAGGACGCGGCCATCGGCGGCGATGATGACGGGCGTTCCGGAGAAGCGGTTTGCCTTTGCGAACGCCTCATTCTCATCAAGTCCGGACGTGTCGCAAGCTTTGGGAGCGGGCGGCGGCGTCCCGCCTGCATAGGCTGACTTCAAAGCCTTGGCGGGGTCGCTGGCGCAGAGGACGGCCTCGGCGGTCTTTCGGCTCGATGCCCCGAAAATCGAGATCGGTCGCTCCTCGACCCGCGCGCCGATGGCTTCGAGCTCGCCTTTCAGGCGCTCGCAATATCCGCAGGCGAAGTCCGACAGCACGACGGCTTTCAGGCCGCGCTTCGGACCCCAGTGGATCGCGCCTTTGCCGGACAGGCCAGACAGATCGACCGTCGCTGCTAGCTGCTCGGTTTCGGCCGCTCTGTCGCCGCT
>JBARZR010000224.1:0-7968 GCA_049650205.1 Pacificimonas sp.
ACCTATGGCGACGCCGTCGACGAGGTGCGCGAGGCGATCGATTTCTGCCGTTATTACGCGAACCGCGCGCGGGAGGATTTCGCGCCGATGGACATGCCGAGCGTGACCGGCGAGACCAACCAGCTGCAGCTGGCGGGACGCGGTGTGTTCGCCTGCATCGCGCCGTGGAACTTCCCGCTGGCGATCTTTACCGGGCAGGTCGTGGCCGCGCTGGTCGCGGGGAATGCCGTCATCGCCAAGCCCGCCCCGCAGACGCCGCGCATCGCCGCGCGGGCGGTAGAACTGGCGCATGAATGTGGTATTCCAAAAGACGTACTGCAACTGGCCGTGGGCGGTGCGGAGCCGGGGCAGGCGCTGGTCGGCGACCCGCGCGTGATGGGTGTGGCGTTTACAGGCTCCACGGGGACGGCGAAGGCGATCCAGCGGACGCTAGCCGAGGATGCGGACCGCCCCATCGTGCCGTTGATCGCGGAAACGGGCGGGCTGAACGCGATGATCGTCGATTCGACCGCGCTGCCCGAGCAGGTGGTGACGGACGTGATTACCAGCGCATTCCTGTCGGCAGGTCAGCGCTGTTCGGCCTTGCGCCTGCTGGTCTTGCAGGAAGAAATCTACGACCGCACGATGCGGATGCTGATGGGCGCGATGGACGCGCTTGTCATGGGGGATCCCGCCGATCCGCGCACCGATATCGGTCCGGTTATCGACCGCGACGCGCAGGAAAAGCTGGAGGCGTACCGGCAGTCCATGCGGGCAAGCTGGGTCCACAGCATCGCCGTGCCGGATAATGACACGTTCGTCGCGCCGACGGTGATCCGCATCGAGAGTCCGGAAGATCTGGAGCGCGAATGGTTCGGCCCGATCCTGCATGTGACGACCTGGAAGGCCGGGCGACTGGCGCAGACGGTCGAGCGGATCAACGCGCGCGGCTATGGTCTGACCATGGGCCTCCACAGCCGTATCGCCGACGCGTCCGAAGATGTCGCGATGCTGGCGAAGGTGGGCAATCTCTACATCAATCGCTCGATGACCGGGGCGGTCGTGGGATCGCAGCCCTTCGGCGGTGAGCGGCTGTCGGGGACCGGGCCGAAAGCGGGCGGGCCGCATTATCTGCCGCGCTTTGCGGTGGAGCGGACGGTTACGGTCGATACGACGAGTGCGGGCGGCAATGCCAGTCTGTTGTCGATCGAGGCGACCTGAGCGCTAATCGGCGCGGGCGCTGTCCGGCTGTCCGCGCGGATCGACGGGCTTGCCATCGGGACCGGCGAGAAAGCCCATCTGGGTAGGATAGGCGAAGTCGACGTCCATCTCTGCGAAGCGGCGGGTCATGGCGAGCATGATGTCATGGCGGCGCTGCATCATCTCGGCATAGTCCGAGCTTTCCGAATAAAAAACAAGTTCATAGTCGATGGAGCTGGCACCGAACTGGAACACATGAACCCGGTCGAATGTTGTCCCATGCGTGTTCTCGACCATCGTCTGAACTTCACCCTGCAGCGCCTGGAGAACGTCTGGCGGCGTTTGATAGGTGACGCCAAAATGCAGGATGACGCGGCGGCGCTCCCAGGAAGCGAAGTTGCGAATATTATCGTTGAGGAGGTTCGTATTGGAAACAACGACCGCCTCTCCATCGAGCGCGCGCAGGCGTGTGGTTTTCAAACCGATCTTTTCGACTTTAGCCGTGGTGGTGCCGTAATTTATGACATCGCCCTTCTTGAAGGGCTTGTCGAAGATGATGGACAGGGCGGCGAACAGATCCGAGAAAATGCCCTGCGCGGCGAGGCCGATCGCGATGCCGCCGACGCCCAGACCCGCGACCAGAGCGGTGATGTCGACGCCGATATTGTCGAGGATGAGGATAACGGCCAGTGCCCAGACAACGATCGTCACGAGCAGGCGGATGATGCCCATGGCGGTCTGCAGGGTGGACTCGTCGCCATGCGGATCGGCAGCCTTGCGCCCGATGACGGCAAGAACGAATTCCCGGATCCAGCTGGCGCCCTGAATGACAACCGCGACGGTGAAGAAAAAGCCAACGATGCGCTGAAACGGCAGCGGTGCGCCGACGAACAGCGTTACCGCTTCGGCGGACAGGGCGGCCAGGAAGTAGCTGCGGGTCTTCTGCACGAGCCGGGCTACGATACCGCGCCAGCTGTAAACGCCGTGACGCTCGGGATCGCCGACGAGTTTTTTGAGCGCCTCCCGCACAAGGACAAGCGTCAAGTAGAGGACCACCGCCGCGCCAGCGTAGATAAGCGCGTCCTGGGAGTCTTCGCGGAACCACGTCGTCAGATATTCGACGGTATCGAACGCCTTTGTGGCGGGCGCGGCAATATTCTCTTCCAAGGGGGGACTCCGGACGTCTGTTTTCAGTCGGCGGAGAGGAAATCGATCAGCCCGCGCTCATACGGCGCCAGATAGGTGGTCGCCCGGGGGAGTTTCAACCCCGCGTGACCTAAGCAACCGTCGGCCTTCACACACTCGATCAAGGCGGGATGAACATAGGATTTTCGGCTGATGGCGATCGTGTTGCCCAGTTTTTCCGCAACCGGGGTCAGCATCGCCTTCAGCGTCAGCCTGCCGTCGGACGCATTGATCTCGCGATAGGCGAGGGCGCTGGCGTGCCAAGTGCGAAAATGCTTGGCCGTGAAATCCTCGCCCATGGCGGCTCGGATATAGTCGTTGACCTCCCCCGAAGACACGGTGTGCGGATCGCCATCCTCGTCTTCGTAAGCGAACAGATGCTGTCCGGGCAGTTCGTCATGGACGCGGCGGGCGAGGCGGGCAAGAGAGCCGTCCTCGACCCGCAGCTTGCGGACCTTGCCGCCCTTGGCAGTGAAATCGAGGTACAGGCTTTCTCCGCGCACGTCGACATCGTCGTCGGTCAACGTGGTCGCGCCGCGCGTATCGTTGCGCTTCGCGTAGCCGCTGTTGCCGATACGGATTGTGCCAACGTCGAGGAGGCGAACCGTGGCGGCCAGCATGCGTTCGCGGGAGAGTGCCGTGCGGCGCAGGTCCGCCTCAACCTGCTCGCGAATGGCTGGCAAGGCTTCGCCAAAGGCGGCGGTGCGGGAAAATTTGTCCGCTTCCCGCTGCGCGCGGTAATCGGGATGGTAGCGATATTGCTTCCGCCCCTTTTCGTCGCGGCCCGTTGCCTGAAGGTGGCCATTCGGCATCAGGCAAAACCAGACATCTTCATAGGCGGGCGGGACAGCGAGGCCATTCAGGCGCTTGATCTCGGGCTTTTCCGTGACACGGTCGCCATCAGGACGGAAATAATGCCAGGTCTTGTAGCGCCAGCGACGGCTGAGACCGGGGCGGCTATCATCGACATATTGAAGTTTGGCAGTGGTGGCGGCGGGCATGACAGATTGTCGAACGTGCTGACGAAGGGGGCGTTCCCGGCCTGCTTCAAAATGACCGGTGGATAAGGCGCGCGCATGACGCCGCTCGATTTCCCACCGTCAGCCGGGTGCGGGACGGCCATCGACGCTGACGCTGACTGGGCCCTCCTGATATATAGTGACGGCGAAACGTTGTCCGCGATTGCGGGTCACGTAGCCAAGGTCTTTCGCCAATTCGCCGTTCCCGGTCCATGACAGCCGAAGCGTGCCATGGCCTGGCATATTGCGGGAAAATGTCCAGTCGCCGCCCATCGCGATTTCCGCCGAGTCCAATGGCGTGTCATTCCAGAACAACCACAAGGAAACGGGCGCGCCGCTGTCGTTGATGACGCGCACCTGCGTACGGGTCTGGCGGTCATGCCAGACCCAGCCGCCCACCAACAGCAGGGCGATGACCACGAAGGCGGCAATAAGTTTCATGTTCCTGGGCCCAGGCTAGCGGCAATTCCCGTGCGCCCACAAGATCGGGTTCTGTCATGTCATGACGCCCGTCCGGGACCGGATGTTAGCGGCCCGCCCCTGTCGGGGCGGTCTGCACCAGGCCAATATCGGCGGCGGTGACGATCAGCGTGGCCGGAGGCCGGTCGCGAAACCCCTTCGCCAATCGGCTATGCGGATTGTAAGCGGAATCGCTCGTTGGCGCGGCGCGCGTTTCCACCGTATCCGTGCGGTTCCATTGGGTCGGCTGCGCCGCGTCATGGCTCCCGATTCCATCGATCATGACAACTCACTCCGGCCCGCTACGCCCCGCCTGAAACCGCCGCGTCCGGATGTCGGAAGCCATGCGGGAATCTCCGTAGAACTGGATCGCGCGGCTGCGCATTGTGTGGCTGGCCGCACAACCCGCCAAACGCTATTCGGCCCACTGGCAGGAGATGACACGAGATGCCGGACCGGATGATCCTTTATGGAGACGCCATCAGCGGAAATTGCCTGAAGGTGAAGTGGACGGCGGACCATCTGGGGATAACCCATGACTGGCATCCGGTCGACGTGGTGGCGGGCGAGGCGCGGACGGCGGCTTTTCTGCGGGTCAATCCGGGTGGGAAGTTGCCTGCGGTCGTGCTGCCGACCGGCGAGCTGCTGACGGAATCGAATGCGATCATGCACTATCTCGCGCGGGATTCGGCGCTGATTCCGGACGATCCGCTGGACCATACACACATGCTGCAATGGATGTTCTGGGAGCAGTATAGCCACGAGCCCTATATCGCCGTCCGCCGCTATCACCTGCACCTGGCGGGCGCGGACCCGGAGACGCTGGACCCGAAGCTCAAGGAGCGCGGCAACGCGGCGCTGGCGGTAATGGAGGCGCATCTGGCGGGCGACGGGACAGCGGCGCGGGACTGGTTCGTCGGGAAGGGGTTGACGCTCGCCGATGCGGCGCTGGTCGCCTATACGCGCTGGGCCGGGCAGGGCGGGTTCGATCTTGAAGCGTTTCCGGCGGTTCGGGACTGGGTGGGGAGGGTTGAGGGCGCCCTGGGAATTGACGGCTGACGTCGCCGACAAGCACTTTGCTATTTCCGGCTAGCCCGGATGACGGTCTCTTCGCTCTGGCCGGGTGCGCTTTCGATATCCGTCCGGGCGATTTCATGGCCCCAGGAATGGGATACCGATATTCCTGCGGGTGTCCCCCACCAGAAGCGATGCGACCATACCTGTCTGAAATCGCCATGTCGCGGGCGGCGGATCTGGTTTATCGGCAGGACGACGCGAAACCGGGGAGAGCCGCGATGCTGAAGACAGGATTTGCCATGGCGGTCGCCGCCACTTGCGCGGCGTTGCCTGCGCTTGCCGCCGGACATGAGGATGACGCGGCGCAGGAGGAGGTTCACGCCATGCCGGAGATCACCATCTATCATCTGGAGGGGCGACGGTCGGAGCGGATTGTCTGGCTGATGGAGGAGCTGGGGCTGCCCTATACCCTCGAATATGCGCGCGGCGACCTGATGGGATCGATGGCGAAGATCCGCGCGGTCAATCCGGCCATGCCGGTCGCGCCGACGGTGACGGTGGGGGACGAGGTGCTGATGGAGTCGGGCGCGATCATCCAGGCGATCCTGGACCGCTATGCGCCCGGCCAGCTGACCCCGGACATCCAGTCGCCCGCCTATCCCAAACATCTGATGTGGATGCATTATGCCGAGGGGTCGCTGGCGGCGCGGGCGATCGCCGACTACCGCGTCTGGATGATCAAGCCGCCAACCGAACGCTCTCGCCTAGTCGATAGCGGCAGGGCGGTGCAGTTCGCCGAGGATCATCTGGCGGCGCATGACTATTTCGGCGGCGAGGCCTTTTCCGCGGCCGACATCATGATGCTGTTCCCGCTGAACTTCGCCACGAAGCTGAACATCGTTGACGAAGCCGACTATCCGAACGTCGCGGCGTGGACCGCGCGCGTCACGGCGCGCCCCGCCTATCAGCGTATGCTCTCCGCCGCGCGCCCGGACGGGATGATCGGGAACCTGCCGCCGCTGAAGGCGAATGCGCCGGAGGAATAGGGCGGGCGTGTGACGATCCGCGCATGATACGCCGGATGACGCGGCCCGGATGTAATAGGAATTGCTTGCTTGTGGCCGATTAGGACTGTTTCGACGCATCGCTGATGCGGCGGTGGTAGCCGAGACCGCCGGGCCAGATGGAGCGGGTTCAATCTATTTGGGTGTTTGAGATGGGCCTAACTTCAAGGCTTCGACCATCATTGGATGAAATCTCATAGCCGACTCATCTGACAAGGAACCAGCAGAGATTACCGGTTCATCTTTATGCGAATACATAAGGTCATGCTCATCAGTGAAACGAACTCCTACACACCCTACACGGTACAGAATTAGGACAATTTCAGAAGAAAACTGATCTGGCCCAGCTCCATCAACTGCGCGTATTGCATGAGCAAATAAAGGGTCGTAATCAACCTTCTCATTGGCTGCAATTTCAAGCGCAAGATTATCCAAATGATCAGATGCTCTGAGTTCTCTTAGTTTGATAGACTTCTTCTTGAACTGTTTCACCATTTCTATAATATTGTAAAGCGAAGGATAGGCACTGAGCCATTCCTGCTCGATAGCATTTCGTCTAATGGTAGAATACGGCCCAGCTGCCTTTGTTACATTAGCGGGTATAAGTTCTGTCCGGCCTGCTCCCTTCTTAATGGCTTCATTGACATAAGAAATTATATCACGAGGGCGCATTAACGTACGCTCCAGCATATAAGAGAATGTGTCTTTACCACCAATTTTTGGCGGAAAAATGTCGTAGAATCTGACTGATTCATTTGTATATTTTCTTTTAAACAGTAGAGATATTCTTTGATCGATTAAGTCAAAAAGCTCACTGCTGGACCAGTCGATTTCAATATTATACTGATCAAATTTTTCTCTCTGAAAACTGACATCTTGTGTTTCTTGCACAACTCTTTCTAATACATCCGATCTAAGTGCCACAAGAAGTTTGAGGTTTCGTATATTTCTAAATACCCTCAAGCTCTCAATCAGAGCACGGATTAACTTAAATCTTATCGATGTATCTACCCAGTTTTCATCGAGCTTATCGATCAGTATAAATTCGGGTTGCTCACCTTCACTATCTTCAGATAAAATGTCAATTACACCCGAGAGATCGCTCAGTTGTTGAGCATTAACGATCTTCTTAAAGCGAGTAACTAGCTCTATCTTACGACCTTCGCTGAGTCTTTTTTGATACTGACCACCCGCCTTAAAGTTATCTAGCTCAGCACCGAACTCAGCCGCAATGTCTTTTTCATATTGCTTAGTAATTTCTTTTACGTTCTCGTCCATCGTAATCCAAAATTTATTTTCCCATCTCTGCAAATAGTTTAACGACCTCTTACGACGTGGGTCGTTTTTAAACCGAGCGTATATATTCTGAAAAATATTTCGCGATTTTTGCTCATCCGCAATGTGATATTTTAATCGCACAAATTCGATGCATATAACGTGCTTCCACAACACTTGAAAGAGAAGATTTAAGTCACCGCCAATTGTTTGGACAAAGCTAAGCGCATCGGAGTTAGTCACATAATCCATAGCCATACGAGCCGGATCAATTTCCGAGTGGAGTTCATAGCGATGTCTTATCATCCTAATGATCGCAGTTTTTCCGGCCCCTGTTCTAGCCGATAGTATCATTCCTGCTGAGCCAACACGGGTTGCCTCTGCCATGGCGTCATTTTCTATAAAGCAATCAAAAAGATAATCATCGTCCGTTTCCGCATTTCCAGTTCCAATGCGGAACGACTTCTTTACTATGTGCTGATCTCGTTGCGCCATATTGATCCCCCTTGTTCAGACGGTATTGGAAGAAAACCTAAATCACTTCAAGGATTGTACAAAACTATCCAGCACGCGCTTCGACCCCGCCTTATCAAATTCCACTTGCAGCTTATTGCCTTCGATCCCCACAATCTCGCCATTGCCGAATTTCTGGTGGAAGACGCGCTGGCCGATTTTCAGGTCGGTGCGGGCGCGTTGGCCTACGGTTACGCTGATGGGTTTGGTGTCAATTTGCATCGTGCCTCGCCCCGCTCGGCCCGCGGCCGCGGCGC
>JBARZR010000225.1:0-3186 GCA_049650205.1 Pacificimonas sp.
CACTGCGGTTGCGGCGGGCACCATTGCGGTCCTGACCCCACTCGCCGCGACCCCGGCGCTGGCAGATGCGGAATCGGAATCGAACGAAGCCTATACGGCGGCATTCAAAAGCTTCTACGGCGGTGATTACCGGACGGCGCGCATCCAGCTACTGAATGCCCTCAAGGAGAATCCCAACAACGGTCTGGCGCGTGTGCTTCAGGCCCGGGTGGCGCTGGAACTTGGCGGCGGCGTGCAGGCGCAGACCGAGCTGGAGCGCGCGGTTTCCGCTGGTGTTCCCGAAGACAAGATCCGGCATCTGCGCGCCCATGCGCTAATGATCCAGAACAAGCCGCTCGAGGCAAAGGCGATCTTGGAGCCGAGCAATATTCCGCCACAGTTCGAGGCTTATGCCTCCCGCCTGCGCGGCCAGATCGATTTTCGCGACCGCGACCTGGAAGGTGCCGAGCGTGAGTTCAATCGCGCGCTCGCGCTGGCTCCGAACGACCCCTCAACCGTGGGCGCGGTGGCGAAGTTCATGGGCGCTATCGGGCAGCATGAACAGGCACTCGGACTTGTCGACGACGTCCTGAAGTCGCGGCCCAGCCATGTGAAGACGCTCATCATCGCTGGGGATCTGACGCGCAATGCCAAGGGTCTCGAGGAGGCGCTGCCCTTCTTCAACCGGGCCGTCGATATCGACCGCAACAATATCGAGGCCTTGCTGGAACGCGCGGCGACCTTTGGCGACCTTCGCAAGGAGAAGGAGGCGCGCGAGGATCTGAAACGCGTCAACCAGCTGGTGAAGAACCACCCATTGTCGCTCTATCTGGAAGCCGTGCTCGACACGCGTAACGGCGATACGGACAATGCCCGCGCGCTGATGACGGAGACGAAGGGCCTGCTCAACGACTTCGCGCCCGCATTGATGCTGCAGGGACTGCTGGCCCTCGACGCGAACAATGTCGAGCAGGCGAACAACTTCCTAGGCAAGCTGGTCGGCATGCTCCCGAATAGTGTGACCGCGCGTAAACTCTATGCGACGGCGCAGCTGAAGAAGGGCGATGCGCAGGGCGCCTTCCAGACGATCAAGCCGGTTCTGGACGCCGGTGCCGCCGACAGCCGCACCTATGCGATTGCCGGGTCCGCCCGCGCGCAGGTCGGCATGGTCGCCGAGGCACAGGAATATCTGCAAAAGGCGCAGGAGGGTGCCGGTGACAGCAGCGTCTCGAACCAGCTCGCGATGACCCAGCTTCTCCAGGGCAAGACCGACCTTGCCGAAGAGACCGTGGCCAACGTCCTGAAGGAAGACGACACCTCCCTGTCCGGCCTGATGATGCAAACGCTGGTGCAGATGCGCAAAAGCGATTTCAAGGGTGCCCTCGCAAGTGCCGACAAGGTCGTAAAGGCGTATCCCGATCTGCCGGTCGGCTATAATCTACGCGGTGGTGCCCTGATCGGAAACGCGAAACCGAAGGAGGCCAAGGCCGCTTTCCGCGAGGCGCTGAAACGCAAAGACGATTACCCCGAAGCGCGCCGTAACCTCGCCCAGCTGATGATTGCGGAGGGTGACGCGCGCGGCGCGAAGGCGGAACTGCGCAAGGTCGTCCGGAATAATGGCGAGGATGTGCGCGCTCTAATGGTGCTCGGAGAATTGTCGGGTATCGAGGGCGACCGCCGCGAGCAGCTGGAATGGCTGCAGCAGGCCGCCAGCGTCAATCGTGAATCGCCCGCCCCGCGCATGGCGCTGGCCGATGCGTATATCGCATCCGGACAGGACAGTAATGCCTCGAACGAGGCGGCCGCGCTTCTGCGTGACTTCCCGAATAATCCCGATGCGTTGCTAACGGCTGCGCGTATCTATGAAGCGACCGGGCGTCAGTCGCAGCTCGTGTCGCTTTTCGACCGCATGGTGAAGCAGCAACCGAACGATATACTGCCGCGTATCCTGCTGGGCCGCGCGTTGCAGGCGAATGATGAGATCGCCCAGGCACGCAGTGTCTTCCAGCGTGCAATGACCATTACGGGAGAGAGCAACACGCCCGCCTATCTGGAACTGATCGCGCTGGAAGCGCGGCAGGGCCGTTTGGATCAGGCGCGTGAATGGGCGGTCCGCCTGCGGAAGGAACTTCCATCGGAATCCAATGTCGCCGAAAATGCCCTCGGCCGCGCCTATCTTCTCGCCGACCGGCCGCAGGACGCGCTCGCGGCCTTCGCGGCGGCGCGCAAGAAAAACCTCGATCTGGGGACGGCGCGCGGTATCTCCGACAGCTATATCCAGCTGGGCCGCAAGAAGGATGCGATCACCATTCTTCAGGCCTATCAGAAAGAAAACCCCAACGACACCGGAGCGCTCGCATCCATCGCCGAACTTCAGCTTGAGGCTGGCGAATATCGCTCCTCGATCGCCAATTACGAGGCGCTCAGGAAGCTCATCGGCAGCCGTGATCCCTCGATCATCAACAATCTCGCATGGGCCTATATGAAAATTGGCGATCCGCGGGCGATGCCGATGGCAGAGATGGCCTATAATTTCGCCACGCAGAATCCGTCGGTGACGGACACCTATGGCTGGGTCATGCTGAAAACCGGTGGTGACAAGGAAAAGGCGCTGCAACTGATCCAGCGGGCGTCCAAGGTGCTGCCACGCAATGGTGAAATCCGCTATCATCTGGCGGAGGCCTATCTGGCGAACGGCAAGCGCGGCGATGCGCTGAAGGAAGTCCGCCGCTCGTTGAAGACACCAACCCAGTTCGCCGAGCGCGGCGATGCGGAAGCACTGCTACGCCGTCTTCAGGGCGGCTGATAAAACCGGTCCAAGGGCGGCACGGTGTCTTGCCAAGCCGCCCCAAGCGCCCTATTCGGCCCCTTCGGTCGGAGCGTGGCGCAGCCCGGTAGCGCACTACACTGGGGGTGTAGGGGTCGCAGGTTCGAATCCTGTCGCTCCGACCAGTCTGAAACCATAAGAGCCGCGGATGCCGGAATGGCATCTGCGGCTCTTCTGATTCTGCGCATATGAAAAAGACCCGGACAGCCTGATGGCAATCCGGGCCTTTCTCGTTCGTCTTCGAACTCTCCGAAAGGATCAGCCCGAATCATACATATCGAATTCAACCGGGCTGGGTGCCATTTCCCAGCGCAGCAGTTCCTCCATCTTCAGCTCGATATAGCTGTCGATAAGCGTATCTGTGAAGACGCCGCCCTTGG
>JBARZR010000226.1:0-6599 GCA_049650205.1 Pacificimonas sp.
ATCATCGACGCCGTCCGCACCCCGCGCGGCATTGGCAAGACCGGAAAAGGCGCGCTCGCCCATATGCACCCCCAGCATCTGGCCGCGACGGTTCTCAAGGCGATTGCCGAGCGCAACGACCTTGACACCGCCGATGTGGACGACGTGATCTGGTCGACGTCCACGCAGAAGGGCAAGCAGGGCGGCGACCTTGGGCGCATGGCGGCGCTGGATGCGGGCTATGACGTGCGCTCTTCCGGCACGACACTGGACCGCTTCTGCGGTGGTGGCATTACGGCGGTGAACTTCGCCGCGGCGCAGGTCATGTCCGGCATGGAGGATCTGGTTGTCGCGGGCGGCACGGAAATGATGAGCTACACGACCGACCGGGGCCGCGAGGAAATGGCGGCGGGCCTGGGCGCGGCGATGATGGGGTCGGGCAACAAGCGCCTCGAAGGCGTGCATCCGCAGTCGCATCAGGGCGTTTGCGGCGACGCCATCGCGTCCATGGAAGGGATCGACCGGGAGGCGCTGGACCGCATGGGCTATGACTCGCAACAAAAGGCCGCGCGGGCGATCAAGGAGGGACGCTTCGACAAATCGCTGGTTCCGGTAAAGGACGCGGATGGCAATGTGGTTCTGGAGGCGGAGGAGTTTCCGCGTCCGCAAACGACGATGGAGGGTCTTGGCCAGCTGGAGCCCAGCTTCGCCAAGATCGCCGATGTGCCGGTCGACGAGGACGGAACGACGTTCCGCGGTCTGATCAACGCCAAATATCCCGATCTGAAAATTGAGCATTTTCATCATGCTGGCAACAGCTCCGGCGTTGTCGACGGCGCGGCGGCGGTGCTGATCGCGTCGGGAAAATATGTTAAGGAAAAAGGCCTCAAGCCGCGTGCGCGCATCGTGATGACCGCCAATATGGGCGACGATCCGACGCTGATGCTGAACGCGCCCGTTCCCGCCGCGAGGAAGGTTCTGGAGAAGGCGGGCCTGACCAAGGACGACATCGACCTTTGGGAAATCAACGAAGCGTTCGCCGTGGTCGCGGAAAAGTTCATCCGCGACCTCGACCTCGACCGCGACAAGGTGAACGTCAACGGCGGCGCCATCGCGCTTGGTCACCCCATCGGCGCGACCGGTTCGATCCTGATCGGCACCATGGTCGACGAACTGGAACGCCAGGGCCTGAAACGCGGTCTCGTCACCATGTGCGCGGCGGGCGGCATGGCCCCGGCAATCATCATCGAGCGCGTGGAATGACAACGGACCCCGTCCTCTACAGCGCCGCCGACCGCATTGCGCGCATCACGCTGAACCGCCCCGACCTGCGCAATGCGCTGTCGGACGACGTCGTGCCCGCACTGATTGAGGCGCTTTTGCGCGCCGACGAGGATACGGATATCAGCTGCGTTCTTCTGACCGGCGCGGGCAAGTGCTTTTCCGCAGGCGGAAACCTTAACGAAATCAAGCGGATCAGCGAAGAGAATAGCGCGCTGGAAATCGCCGACTGGTATCGCACGGGTATTCAGCGCATCCCGCTGACTTTCGAGACGCTAAGTGTCCCTGTGGTCGCGGCGGTCAATGGCCACGCCATTGGCGCGGGGCTTGATCTTGCCACCATGTGCGACATCCGCATTGCGGGCGTATCCGCCACATTCGCGGAAAGTTTCGTCCGCGTCGGCCTGATTCCCGGCGATGGCGGCGCGTGGCTGTTGCCGCGCACCATCGGCCATGCGCGCGCCATGCACATGCTGCTGACCAGCGAGGCGATCGACGCGGAGCAGGCGCTGGACTGGGGCCTGGTGACCGAAATTGTTGCCGATGCCGACCTGTTGACCCGCGCCGCGGTCATGGCCGCAAGCATCGCGGCGCAGCCACCCGGAGCCCTGAGGAAGGCGAAGCGGCTGATGATGACGGCGCGCGCCTCGACGCTTTCGGAAAATCTCGAAGAGGCGCGGCTGGTTCAGGGTGTATTGCAGGGCACGTACGACCACCGGGAGGCCGTCGCCGCGATACTGGAAAAACGCAAACCGGCATTTGGCAAGCGATAAGGAACGGTACTTGCAACGCTCCGCCTGGTGGGGCAATTGCCAGTCCATCATGACCAACCTGATCCCGACGGATCGCAGCATCCCCTTTCAGATGCGCGGTTCCTTTCACGCCTTTGAGATGCTGATGCAGCGCGCGTTGAGGGACCGCGATTTGCAGCTTTCGCATTTCTATGTCCTCCGCGTACTTTGGGAAGAGAATGGCATTCCGCAGAAACGCGTTGCGCAACAAACCTTTACTACGGAAAGCACGGCGGCGCAGGTGCTCGCGGCCATGGAACGCCTCGGTCTGGTCGAGCGCCATTACGACCCTGCGGACAAGCGCAGGCGCATCGTTCACCTGACCGCGAAAGCGAACGACATGCGGGAAGGGGTGGTGACCCTGGTGCGGTCGATGTACGAACGCGTCACCGCGGGCCTCGACCAAGGCACGATCGATAATTTCCTGGCGATAAACGCTCGTTTGCGAAAGAATCTGGACGCGGAATATGAGCGCCGATTCGACAGTTAGTGTTCCGGTGCCGGCTGTCAGACTCGAACTGACGACCTACCGCTTACAAGGCGGTTGCTCTACCAGCTGAGCTAAGCCGGCCAACATCGGAACCCGCGCGCCGTTAGACGGGGCGGGGTAGGATCGTCAAGCGCCTTACCAGGCAAGGTCGGCGGGAAGCGCACGCCAGAGTTGCAGGCTGAACAGTCCGCCATCGTCGGTCCACGCCTCGACCTGCCGGAACCCGCCGACCCTCGCCAGCAGCGCCGATTCCTCCAGGCTGTATTTGTGGCTGTTGGAGATATGCAGGGTCTCGCCCTTGGCCACGGTCCAGCGCTGCTCTCCCAGCTGGATCGAGGTGTTCTGGTCGGCCCGAACATGCATTTCGATCCGGCCCATGTCTGCGTTCCAGAAGCTCTGGTACGACCAGTCCCCGGGCCGCAACTCCGCGCCCAGATCGTCCCGCATACGCCGCAATATGCCCAGGATGAATTCCGCCGTGACGCCCTCGTCATCGTCATAGGCGGGTTCGAGAATCTTGGCGGATTTCTTGAGGTCGACCCCGATTGCCAGATGCGCGTCGTCTCCCAGAGTGGCCTTGAAGGCGCGCAGCAGGTCCGCCGCTTCGGCCGCCGTCATATTGCCGATGGTCGAACCGGGGAAGAAGCCAAGCCTCGCCGTGTCCGCGACGCAAGGCGGAAGCGTCAGTTCCTGCGTGAAATCGCCCGGCATAGGATAAACACTGAGGCCGGGAACCGCGCCGCGTACATCCTCCGCCGCTTGCGCCAGAAACTGCGCGCTGATGTCGATCGGGACATAGGCCCTGGCCTCGACGGCTTTCAGGAACGGTGGTGTCTTGGCGCTCGACCCGCTGCCGAATTCGACGACGGTCCGCCCGGTGCCGACGCGCTTCGCAATGGCGGCGCTATGCGCTTCGATCAGGCCGATTTCAGTGCGCGTCGGATAATATTCCGGCAGGGCGGTGATCCGCTCAAACAGGGCGCTGCCAACACTGTCATATAGATAGCGGGCGGGAATCTCCTTTTGCGGCCGCGACAGCCCCTCGCGGACGGCAGCATCGAAATCGGCAAGCACCGCGGCGCGTGCGCTGTCTGTATCGGTCAAGTCGGAACGGTCCTACAGCGTCTTTGCAAGGCGCAGACCGGTAAACTGCCAGCGCTGATGCGGGTAGAAGAAATTGCGATATGTCGTACGGCTATGGTTTGCGGGCGTCGCGCAGCTCGATCCGCGCAGCACGAACTGCCCGGACATGAACTTGCCATTATATTCGCCGATCGCTCCGGCGGCGGGCCGGAAGCGGGGATAGGGCAGATAGGCGCTGTTCGTCCATTGCCAGCACTGGCCGAACGCATTGGGCAGCTTCGACGCGGCGACTTCCCACTCCGCCTCGGTCGGCAGGCGCAGGCCCGCCCAGCTGGCGAAGGCGTCCGCCTCGTACAAGTTGATGTGCGTGACCGGGGCGGCGGGATCGAGACGCTGGCGACCGCGCAGGGAAAACTGCGTCGGATTGTTATCCGCCTCGGCGCGCCAGTAGAGCGGCGCCGTCACTTCGTTCTCGCTGCGCCATGCCCAGCCGTCCGACAGCCAGAGGGCGGCATTGTCATAGCCGCCATCGTCGATGAACTCGTCCCATTCCGCGTTGGTCACCATTCTGTCCGCAAGCGCGAAGGGTTCCAGATGCACCTTGTGGCGCGGCCCCTCGCAATCATAGGCAAAGCCTTCGCCGTCATGGCCGATTTCGACGAGACCACCATCGTGCCGGTGCCAGTCGAGGCCGCTTTCGATCGCCGCTGGACGCGGCGCATGTTCCGAATAGACAGGCTCGACCGGATTCTGCGCGAACAGGTGCAATATGTCCGTCAGCAGCAATTCCTGATGCTGTTGTTCATGGTGCAGCCCGAGCGTGACGAGATCGGCGGGCAGTGTGTCCATCGCACTCCGCATCGCTGTATCGACATGGGCGCGATACGCCATGACGCGCTCCAGGCTGGGCCGAGTGATGAGGCCGCGCGCGCTGCGCCGGTGGCGGGGTCCGGCGGCTTCATAATAACTGTTGAAAAGATAGGCGAACGCATCGTCGAAAGGGCGGTACCCCGCGACGTGCTCAACGAGCAGGAAGGTTTCGAAAAACCAATTCGTGTGCGCAAGATGCCACTTGGCAGGACTGGCGTCGTCCATCGACTGCGGTGTGGCGTCGGCATCCGAGAGTGGCGCGGCGCGGGCGGCTGTCTCCGCGCGCACTTTCCCATAACCCGCCGCAAGCGTGTCCGCCGTAACTGTCTGCGTCCGCGTCATCGCCCTCTATCCTCTACCGGTTCGCCCCCGGAACCCAAAGCACATCACCCCCGGCCTGCGCATTAACATATCGTGACATCACAAATAGATGATCGCTCAGCCGGTTCAGATAATGAAGCGCGGACGTGCCGATTTGTTCCCGTTCCGCAGCGGCACTCGCATCGCGTTCCGCCCGGCGCGCAACGGTGCGGGCGAGGTGCAGCGCGGCGGCGAGCGGTGTGCCGGCGGGAAGGACGAAGCTCTTCAGCGGTTTCAGATCCGCGTTCATCGCATCGATTTCGGTTTCCAGCCGTGTGACCTGCGCAGGCGCAATCCTCAGCGCGCCCTCCATCTCTCCGGGCGTTGCCAGATCAGCACCCAGATCGAACAGGTCATTCTGGATGCGGGCGAGCATTTCATCATCCGCGCCATCCGCATGGCAGCGGGCAACGCCGATGGCGGCATTGAGTTCATCAACCGTCCCATAGGCGGCGATGCGCAAGTCGAATTTCGGGCGGCGGCTGCCATCCACCAGACTCGTTGTCCCATCATCGCCCGTGCGGGTGTAGATCTTGTTGAGTTTAACCAATGGCTCCGGCCATCAGCGCGCCGATGACAATGACCAGAACGGCACCGGCCTGCAGATAGACGCGGGTGAACATCAACTTGTTGGACTTCCGGCCGTCGATGTCCTTGCCCGACGCCATGATCATGATGCCGCGGATCAGGGCCGCAGCTGTCCCAAGCGCGAGAATGACGATCAGGATGATGATGAATGTGTTCATGACTGACTATGTGCGCAGCCGGCAGGCAAAAGTCGAGACCTTGGGCGTTATGTCGCGCCTAAAATCCATAAACCAGGCTGGCCCGCGTGATGGTATCCGTCTTTTCGCGGCCCGCGGGCGGATCGGTTTCATGAAGGACGTCGAAGCTGAGCCGCGCGGAAATGTCCCCCAGCAGCTTCGCCGTCACCGCGCTTTTGGAAAAATAGCTGCTGTTGCCGGTCGACAGCAGGAACCCGGCGCTTTCCGTCAGCGTCAGATTGTCCGAGGGTTTCCATTCGATATCGGTCCGTCCCAGAAGATCGATATTGCTGAGATCGCGGCCATCGGTGAAGCGGGTTTGACGCGCCGCCGGACCGCCCTCGACCGTCCATTTGAAATCGTCACCATCCGCCAGCCGGTAGCCGACGCCGAGCGATTCCGTGAAGCGATAGTCGATGCCGGAGAAGCGGTCGCGCTCGAAGCTGAGAAGGCCGAATGCGAAGAACAGGTCGCCGCCAAGGTCGCGGCGGCTGGTATAACCGGCATAAATCCGTTCGCGCCGGGTCGTGCCGTTTGTGCGCTGATAATCGAAGGCGAGCTTCAGATCATGCTCCCAGTTTCGCCCGCGTTTGTTGAGGCCGAGCGACGCCGCAGCGCCCAATTCGTCCGTATTGCCGGTGGAAAAGCTGCCGCCAAGCGCGCCTTCGCCTGACCAGCCCTCGAAGAAGCCCTGATTTGCGAGCGTCTCCTGCTGCGCGGCCTTTTCGCCCGCCTTCAGGTCGGCCACCAGCGCATCGATTTCCGTGCCGCTATCGGCGGCGGCGCGCTTGGCGACCTTGACGACCGTGTCGCGTTCCTCCGGGTCGGCGGCGCGGATCATGCCCTCGATCGGTGCGGGGATAGGCGCGGCGAAGGCGGGTGACGCAATAGCGGCGGCTAGAAAAAAGCGTAGCATGATGATCCGGAATGTGAACTGGGTTTCGGCGCTTCTAACAAAAGGACGGGGAAAATGTCAGGGGC
>JBARZR010000227.1:0-2921 GCA_049650205.1 Pacificimonas sp.
CCTTCAGCGCGTCCTGCCCGCACAGCCCGCCGGACCTTCACTGGACACGCCCTACCGCCCCACCCTGACCGACGAAGGCAGCCGCCACCCCGTCACGCGCGCCCTGCCGGCCAGCTGGGGCAGCACGGACTGGGGCCGCTGGGGCAATATCGCCGATCTGACGCCGACGCGTGGGCGCATATTGATGACCGGCGCGGGGGATCGCCCGCTGCTCATGCTCGACCGCATCGGAGAGGGCCGGGTCGGCATGATCGCCTCCACCGACATCTGGTGGTGGACCCGCGCCGTCGATGGCGCGGGCCCGCGCGACGAACTTCTTCGCCGCACATCGCACTGGCTGATGCAGGAGCCCGATCTGGACGAGGAACAGTTGCGCGTAGCGGGAACCGGGGACGGCCTCGACATTGAAGCGGAGGGGATGACGCGCGCGAATGAAGCCATCGTAACTGATCCCGGAGGACGAGACAGTGGCGTTGCGCTTTCCCCGACCGAGACAGGCAGTCAGGCGAAGATCACTGGCCTGTCCCCCGGCCTCTACGATGTCCGTGTCGGCGACCGTAGGCGCTTCGCTCTTGTCGGCAATATGGCGGAACTGAACGACGTGCGGCCCCGCGAGGCCCCGCTGTCGGCAGCGGCGGAAACGAGCGGGGGCGGCACTTACTGGTTGCAGGATGGCACACCCGATATTCTCCGCGTCGATCTGGGCGACACGGCATCGGGCGGCGACTGGCTCGGCATCGTGCGGCGCGATGGCGGCGCGCTGATCGCGGTCGAGACGAAACCGCTGCTGCCGCCCTGGCTCGGCCTCGCCGCGCTCCTCGGTGCACTGGCGCTCGCTTGGTGGCGGGAACGCAACTGACGGGTCTTGGGCTTCAAAGGACTGGCCGTTCGGGCAGGTTGCTGGCGCCGGGCTGCGCGGCCAATATGCCGCCCATGAAGCTCTACAACATGCACCACGCCACGAACCCAAAGCGGGTCCGCATCTATCTCGCCGAAAAGGGCATCGACGTGCCCATGGTGGACATCGACATCATGACCGGCGAAAACCGCGCGCCGGACTATCTGAAGGTCAATCCGCGCGGCACCCTGCCCGCGCTCGTCCTTGACGACGGCACGGTCATCGACGAATCCATCGCCATCTGCCGCTATTTCGAAGCGCTGAATCCCGACCCGCCGCTATTCGGTACCGGCGCGCTCGCACAGGCCCGCGTCGAACAGTGGCAGCGGCGGGTGGAGCTGGACGGCTTCTTCAATGTCGCCGCCGTCTTCCGCAACACCGCGCCGCAGTTCGCCACGCGCGCCGCACCAGGCGCCGCCCCCGATACGAAGCAGATTCCCGACCTCGCCGAGCGCGGCATGGCGCTGCTGCCGGGATTTTTCCGCCTCGTCGACGCGCAGCTTGCCGAGCATGAGTATATCGCGGGCGAGGCATTCTCAATCGCCGACATCACCCTGTTCTGCACCATCGGCTTCGCCCGCTGGGTAAAGATCGGCATCCCCGAGGACGCCCCCAACCTCGCCCGCTGGAACGCGGCCTTCCTTGAAAGAAAGAGCGCCAAGGCATGAAAACGCTTGAGGGAAAAACCGCATTCGTCACCGGCGCGGCGTCTGGTATCGGTTTCGGTATCGCGCAGGCGCTGGCCCAGTCTGGCGTGAAGGTGATGCTGTGCGACCTTCAGAAGGACGCGCTCGAAACCGCGCTGATGGGCCTCAGGAAAACCAACGCCGATGTGGACGGCGTCGTCGCCGACGTGTCGCTGAAAGAAGAGCTTCAGGCCGCCGCCGACGCCACCATCGACCGCTTCGGCAAGGTCCATATCCTCGTCAGCAACGCCGGCGTCGGTGGCGGGTCCGACTATGGCAGCTGGACCGACGCCAGCTGGGACTGGACGCTGGGCGTCAACCTGATGTCCGTCGTCTGGGGAACGGAGATATTCGGCCCGCTGATCGAAAGCCACGGCGAGGGCGGCCATATCGTCAACACCGCCTCCATGGCCGGGCTGATCGCCGCCACCAATCCGTCCTACAATGTGACGAAATATGGCGTTGTCGCGCTATCCGAGGGGCTTCGCCGCACGCTTGCCCCGCGCGGCATCGGCGTCTCCGTGCTGTGCCCCGGCTTCATCAAGACCAACATCATGGATTCCGCGAACAACATCCCGCCGCGTCTGGCTGGCAAAATCGAAAGCCCGCCCGAGGACGGCCCGGTCAGCGATTTCGTCGCCATGGCCACCGCCGCCATCAGGGACGGCATCGCACCGCTTTACGTTGGCGAACTGGTGCGCGAGGCCATCGAAGAGGACTGGCCCTATATCTTCACCGACCTGCAGTTCGAATCCTCGTTCGACGAACGTGTCGCCGAGATCAAGAAGGGCATGGATCGGATCAGGAACCGCGTCCCGGCGCGGTGATGAGGCCGACGCCGATCCAGAACCCCAGAATCGGACTCATTGTCAGGCCGACAAGCGGCACTGGAAAATTACCGATGAGCGGTGCGGCGGCAGTCACGAGGAAATAGGCAGTCAGAGCGCGTCCCGCGATGCGGGACTGTGGTGTGACGGACGCCATCAGCGGGGTCAGACAGGCCAGGAAGAGCGATGCGACCGCAAATGCTGCCATGGCGGGAGCCTGCGCCCACAAAAGGCCGACAATACCCTCGACAACGGGAACGGGGTCGAGCGGGTCGGGCTTCAGCCAAGCAATCGCGAGCAGTCCCATGATGGCGATGACGGCAGCCAGTTGCGCGCGCGGTCCGGCTTTTCCGTGCGCAAGGATGACCATCATTGCCGCGCCAAGCGCCAGCGCCTGCGAGAGGTCGGGCTGAAAAGCCGTGATGGCGAGCGCGGAGAAGAGAGATGCCGATGCCGGTAAGATATTGCGGGTCTGACGGCTGGCGATAACGATCAGACCGGGTAGCAACA
>JBARZR010000228.1:0-1821 GCA_049650205.1 Pacificimonas sp.
GTCATCCAGCGCATATTCCGGATCGAACATCAGTTTGAGTTGAATCTGCCGATCCGACGATACCGTTACGGAAGCGACATCGCGCACTTCGCGCTGGTCGGCGACGGCACTGACCGGGCGTTTCCCAGCTTCGAGCATCTTGAAGTCGATTGTCGCCGTGTCCGGGATCAACGCGCCGCGCCAGCGCCTGGGCCGGAAGGGACTGATGGGCGTCAGTGCCAGAAGATCGCTGGACAGCGGCAATATCGGTCCCTGTGCCGACAGGTTGTAGGCCGTGGAGCCCGCCGGCGTCGCCACCAGCACACCGTCGCAGGTAAGCTCAGACATCCGTACGCGCCCGTCGATGCTGATTTCGATTTTGGCGGTTTGCCTGGTCTCGCGGAGGAGGGAGACTTCGTTGATCGCGGGAGATACAATCCGTTCTCCCGATATCGTCCGCGCGTCCATCTTTAGCGGATGCAGGCTGAATGTTTTCGCTTTGGCGAGCCGCTGTTGCAGGCCGTCCGCGTGGAACTCGTTCATCAGGAAACCGACGGTGCCGCGATTCATGCCGAACACAGGCAAGATGCGACCCCGACCGAGCATGGAATGCAATGTCTGCAACAGAAAACCATCGCCGCCAAGCGCGACCAGAATGTCCGCTTCCTCGACGGGAACCCAGTCCATCGTGGGCGCGAGTACCTGAGCGGCATCGCGGGCACTCTGCGTGGGTGAAATGGCAAGCGCGGCCTTCATGTCGTTTATCCGCCGGTTACACTCATGTGACGAGGCGTGCTGACTGAACGCTCTCCACGCGAAATCACGAAGTCATGTCCTTTCGGTTTACGCGTCATCGCCTCATTTAGGGCGGTGTCGAGAGCCTCTTCGTCCTCGGTACGGCGTACGACCGCACGCAGGTCGGCACGGTCTTCCTGTCCAAGGCAGAGGTAAAGCTGGCCGGTTGCCGTCAGGCGCACCCTGTTGCAGCCCTCGCAGAAATTATGCGTCAGAGGCGTAATGAAGCCGAGCCGTCCGCCAGTTTCCTCAACCTGGAAATAGCGTGCCGGACCGCCTGTGGACATGGCAAGCGGCGTAAGCGTGTGGGTTTCGGCAATGCGACTGCGGACAACGGACAACGGTAGATAGCTATCCGCGCGGTCACCATCGATCTGTCCCATGGGCATGGTCTCAATCAGTGTCAGGTCGTGGCCTTCGCCATGTGCCCAGCGCAGCATGGACTCCAGCTCATCTTCGTTGACACCTCGTAACGCGACCGCATTGATCTTTATAGAAATACCAGCGGTCTGCGCCGCCGCAATGCCCTCCTTCACCCGCTCAATGTCCCCCCAGCGGGTGATGCTGCGGAAACGGTCGGGATCGAGCGTATCGAGGCTGACATTGATGCGCTGGACTCCGGCCCTGGCCAGCGCCGCAGCATGTTTAACTAGCTGGTTGCCGTTGGTGGTCAAAGTCAGCTCGTCGAGCGCGCCGCTATCTAGATGTCGGGAAAGCTTCTCGACCAGCGTGACGATACCGCGCCGGACCAGCGGCTCACCGCCAGTCAGACGCACCTTCCTCACGCCGCGGCGAATGAATGCCGAGGCGATCCGGTCGATTTCTTCCAAGGACAGAACCTCGCGGCGCGGCAGGAAGTTCATATCCTCCGCCATGCAATATGTGCAACGCAAATCGCAGCGATCCGTCACAGAAATGCGCAAATACGTCCCATGGCGGCCAAATCGCTCGACGAGAGGAGAGGCGTCTGACATGACTATCGCGTAGCGGAGGTGCAATCACGCGGCAACCTCGACATGAAAATGATGCGATTGCGAAAGCATGGGT
>JBARZR010000229.1:0-9454 GCA_049650205.1 Pacificimonas sp.
GTCTTCGGGAAGCCCGATGCGCTTGGGCGACTGGAGCGAATTCTGCACCCGATGTTGGCGGATGCGCAGGCAGATTTTCTTTTGCGTGCCCGCCAGGCGCGCCGGGCTTTTGTGATTCTGGATATTCGGCTGCTCTTCGAAAAGGGCGGCTGGCGGTGGGTGGACGGGATCATCACGGTCAGCGCGCCGCCGCATGTGCAGGCCGCGCGCGTTCTCAGCCGTCCCGGTATGAGCGCGGAGAAATTCCATGCCATCCGCGCCGCGCAGACGCCAGACCCCGAAAAGCGGCTGCGGTCCGATTTCGTCATCCAGACAGGTCTTGGCAAACGGCGGTCTTTTCTGGCCGTGAAGCGCATCACGGCTTGCTTGCGGACGCAGTCCGTCCGATATTGCCGCCAATGCGTGAAATCATCTTCGACACGGAAACGACGGGCCTGAGCCCCGACAATGGCGATCGCATCTGCGAGATCGGTGCGGTGGAGATGGTCGAACTGATGCCGACGGGACGGACCTATCACGTCCTCATCAATCCCGAACGCGACATGCCCGCCGAGGCCGAGAAGGTACATGGCCACAGCAATGCCGATCTGGCCGACAAGCCGAAATTCCGCGATATCGTCGACGATTTCATCGCCTTCATCGGCGATGACGCGAAGCTGGTGGCGCATAATGCCAATTTCGACATGAGTTTCGTCAACGCGGAACTGGTACGGGTGGGCAGGCCCAAATTGCCCGAACGGCGCGTGGTCGACACGCTGGCGCTGGCACGGAAGAAATTCCCAGGAGCGAAGCTGAGCCTCGACGCGCTTTGCAGTCGTTTCGGAATCGATCTGTCCCGCCGCGTCAAGCACGGCGCGCTGCTTGACTCCGAACTTCTTGCGGATGTCTATGTGGAGCTGTTGGGCGGACGCCAGCGCGGCATGGAGCTGGTCGCCGATGCGCAACCCGAACCGTCGGGGACCGCGCCCGCGCCGGAGACGAAGGTCTGGCCGGTGCGCGTATTTTCCGTTCCCGCCGACGAAGCCGAACGGCACAGAAACTTCGTGGCTGCGTTGAAGGATGCAGTCTGGGACCGCTTTCCCGATCATATGACCAACCCATAAAGGAGAACCCCATGGATATTCGTGTTTCGGGCCATCAGCTCGATGTCGGGGCATCCCTTACCGCCCACGCGCAGGACCGCATTTCGGCATTGGCGGGAAAATATTCCGTCGGCATGACCGGCGGCAGCGCCACGATGGCCCCCGGCCCGCATGAGCATGAATTCGCGGCCGACATCGTCGTTCAGCTGACGCAGGGCATCGTCATGAAATCCTCCGCGAAGGCGCATGGCGCGGCGAAATCCGCCTTCGACGCCGCCGCCGACAAGATCGAGACGCAGTTGCGCCGCTACAAGCGCAAGCTGAACGACCGCGAAAAGCGCGGCGCGCCGCCGCCGCAGATCGGTGCGGATTACAAGATCCTGCAGCGCGACGAGCGCGAGGAAATCGATGATAGCGAGGAGGCGCATCTGATTGTCGCCGAAAGCGCCGAACATATCCCCGATGTCAGCGTGGCGGACGCCGTCATGTTGCTCGACCTGCGCGACACGCCCGCGATGATGTTCAAGAACGCGCAAAGCGGCAATCTGTCGATGGTGTATCGGCGCGAGGACGGGCATATTGGCTGGGTGGAGCCCAAATGACGGAGGCAGCCGCCTTCGACCCCGCTACCCTCCTTTGCCAGAACTGCATCCGGGTTGGCCTGAGGGTCGGCTCGCTAAGGGCGCTTTGCGACGCGATGGCAAAACCGCTTGCCGAGGCGACGGGCCATGATGAAGCGCTGATCGCCGAGGCGCTGCTGCAGCGGGAGCGGGTCGGCTCGACAGCCTTTGGCGGTGGATCCGCCATTCCGCATGCGCGGCTCTCTGACCTGCCCAGGGTCGTTGGCGCCTTCGCGATACTGGAAACACCGCTTCCCATGGACGCCCTGGACGGGGAGCCAGTCGATGTTGTTTATGCGCTCTTGTCGCCCGATGGGGCCGGTGCGGACCATCTGAAGGCGCTGGCTGCCGTCAGCCGCCTGTTGCGCGACCGCGCGCTTGTCGAAAAACTGCGCGGTGCCGAGAACGGAGACGCCGCCCATGCCCTGCTGTCGGCCCAAGGCTGGAGTGCGGACGGCTGATCTGCCATGACGGGCACATGACAGACGACAATGAAAATGGCGCGCGGGAAACGGGCCGCGCCCGGGTCATCCTGAGGGGTGTTCTTCGCTTTTCCGGCGGCGACCATGAATGCCGGGTGGCCGATCTGTCCGCGACGGGCGCGCGGATCATGACCGACATCCCCTTGAGCGAAGGCGAAATTGTCGGCCTGACCATAGCCAGTCACGGCGAATTCCCGGGTGCGGTCATATGGAGTGACGGTCAGGAAGCGGGCGTGCAGTTCATCGAAGGCGTCGAGGGCGGCCTGCGCCGCTTTGGCGACAAGGCCGGGCTGCTGGGCGTGAAATCATGAGCGACCTGAAAAATGGTGCGGCGGAGCAGGCGCATCTACGCGGCCTGGAACGGCTATATGACGCCGCGCCTATCAACTCCATGTTCGATAGCAGATTGACCCTGAGAGAAACGGGTATCTCGCGTATTCGCTTCACCGTCGATGATGAACATTTTCATGCGGCGGGGGCCGCACATGGCACCATCTATTTCAAAATGCTCGACGATGCCGCCTTCTACGCCGTCAATACGCTGGTCAGCGACGTCTTCATCCTGACGACGGCGTTCAACCTGTTGATGGAGCGTCCCGTTCCCGCCGGGCCGCTGGTGGCGGAAGGCCGGTTCGTCAGCGGGCGGCGGCGTCTGTTCGTCGGCGAATCCACGCTCACTACGGCGGATGGCGAGGAAGTGGCGCGCGGGACTGGCACATTCATGCGGTCGAAAATTCCGCTGATGGACCTGCCGGGCTATGTTGACGCGGACACGTCAAACTGAGCCGCCTGCCCACGAAATTGTGGATCGACGCCATCCGCCGTCAGGTCGCTGCGGACGGCGGCTTCGCCATGGTCCTTGCCAAAGGTGACGAAATCGCGGGGGCCGTCATCCTCGTCATGCGGACACGCGATAATCTCGTCTCCGCCTATGCGCGCACCAATATGGGCGATGGCCAGGTGGAGTGGCGTGCACTCATGGAAAATGAAGCGGAATCGAGCGGAAAACTTCATGAAGCGCTGGAAAAACAGCGGCGTTTCGATCCGGATTTATGGCTTATCGAACTGGATATCGCCGATCCCGCACGGTTCATCGCGGAACTGCCACAGATGAGTTGATCCGTAAGGAACAATTTACCAATTAGCCTGACAAGACGAACAAACGCCTCTCCGGAATGTCTTCGCGAGACGCATGAAACGTAACCGGGATCGGCCCGGCGCAATGAAACAACCAGCGCCACGCAGTAGAAGTTCCGCCGATCTGAAAAACGGGCAAATTCGATATGCTGAAATCAAAGCGGGCCCTGGCCCTCGCACTTGGTAGTCTTGGGCTTCTGGCCGCTGCCGACCTTCCCACCGACATCCAGCTGGATCCGGTGACGGTCAGCGATGCCGCGCCGATCACCTTCGCGCTCGACGCCGACGATATCGAGATTGAGGCGCCGTCCTTCGCCGAGGAAGAGATGGGCGTCGACAAGGACATCACGCTGCGCACGCTGGTCGGCAATGTCCGCGATTATGGTACGCCGGAACTGGACGCCGAGATGGAATGTCTCGCCAGCGCCGTTTACAATGAAGCGCGGGGCGAGCCGCTCGAAGGCCAGCTTGCCGTCGCGCAGGTCGTTCTCAACCGTGCGCAGGACCGCCGCTGGCCTTCCAGCATCTGCGATGTCGTTTATCAGCGTTACCAGTTCAGCTTCACCTTCGATGGCAAGCCCGACGTGCCTGCCAGCCGGAACAGCAGCTGGAAGCGCGCCGAGGCTGTCGCCGTTGTCGCCGCTACGGATAACTGGCAGGATGTCACGGACGAGGCGGTATTCTTTCACGCGACCTATGTGAACCCGCGCTGGAAGAAAGCCTTCAAACGCACCACCGATATCGGCCGCCACATTTTCTACCGGTAGCAGCGGTCCCACCCTTTTTCTTTGCGCTATGTTCGGCTAATGTTCCAGCGTGGCCACTGCTTTCCTCGACTCGCCCCTGACGGCACAGGACGTCGCGCGCGGCATTGGGCGGCTGTTCTGGAACCAGAAGCGCCATATGCTGACGGAGGTCATGCTGCCGGGCGGGCGGCGCGTCGACATCATGGCGCTGGGTGTGGACGGCCGGTTGACCGTCGTCGAAATCAAGGTGTCCGTCGCCGACCTGCGCGGCGACCGCAAATGGCCGGATTATCTCGACTGGTGCGACAACTTCTACTGGGGCATCCCCGCAGGCTTCGATGCCGAACTGCTTGAGGAGGAATGCTTCTCCCCCGGCAGTTGCGGGCTGATCGTGGCGGATCGGTTCGAGGCGGCGGTCCTGCGCCGCCCGTGCGAGGATAAGCTGTCCGCCCCGCGCCGCAAGCGCGCCACATTGCTGTTCGCCCGTGCCGCCGCGGCACGGATGATGCGCGCGAACGATCCGTTCCTGGAGAGTGGAAGCTAGATCGGGCCCTAAATCGGGCTGCGCTTCGCCAGGATGCGCTGCAGGGTGCGGCGGTGCATTTTCAGGCGGCGAGCCGTTTCGGAGACATTGCGGTCGCACAGCTCGTAAACCCGCTGGATATGTTCCCAGCGTACCCGGTCCGCGCTCATGGGATCCTCCGGAGGTTCGGGGCGGTCGCCGATGGAGACGGTAAGCGCCTTGACGATATCGTCGGGATCGGCCGGCTTGGCGAGATAGTCCACCGCGCCCGCCTTGATGGCGGCGACGGCGGTGGCGAGATTGCCATAGCCGGTCAGCATGACGATGCGGATATCGGCATCCTGCGCGCGCAGCTCGCTGACCAGTTCCAGGCCGGTGCCGTCTTCCAGCTTCATGTCGAGCACGGCATGGGTGGGTTTCACTTTCGCGGCGAGCGTCCGCGCTTCGGCCACACCCTCGGCCGCGGAGACGTCATAACCGCGCCGGGATAGGGTCAGCTCCAGCCGTTGCCGGAAATTGCGATCGTCGTCGACCAGCAGCAGGCGGCCCAGCTTTTCCATGGTTTCAGTGTCGCTCATAAGATCGTCTCCTGTAATTCCGGCTCGTCATGCGGCCAGCTGATTTCGACGCGCGCGCCACCCGCCTTGCGATTACGAAAGCGCACGCGCGCACCGGTTCGTTCCAGCAAAGTGGTTGCGATAAAAACGCCCAGTCCGGTGCCGCCGCTCGTCGAACGCGACGGGCCGAGATAGGGCTCGCCCAGATGCGGCAGCACATCCGCGCCAAAGCCCGACCCGTCGTCTTCGACATGCACAGCCAGTTGGTCCGTGTCCGCCGTCGCCGCCAGCACGACCTCCGATCCGGCATGGCGCACGGCATTGTCGACCAGGTTCAGGATGCCATGACGCAGTTCGGGCGTGCGTGGTACGACCGGCAGCGGTTCGGCTGGCGGTGCGACCCTGACGGGTACGCGCGCATCGGCGAAACTCGCCGCGATTTCATGCAACAGCGTTTCCAACGGCAGGTCGGGGAAGGGCGCGTCGGCCTCCGACCGCTGCGCGATGCCGGTCATGATGGCGCGGCAACGCTCCGCCTCCCGCACCAGCAGTTCCACGTCCGGGCCGAAATCCGGGTCGCCGGAGAGTTCGTTCTCGAGATCCTTGGCGATCAACGTGATCGTTCCGAGCGGTCCGCCAAGCTCATGCGCCGCCGCCGCCGCCAGTGCGCCCAGTGCGGACATCTTCGTCTCCCGCTCCAGAACCGCCTGCGTCGTCACCAGCGCCTGTTGCCAGCGGCGCGCCTCCAGACTGACGCGCAGGACGTAGAGCGCGATAAACACCAGTGTAAACGCGAGCGCGGTGAAGGTGGCGACCTGGAGCGTGGGCGGAAGCTGTGGTGCGGT
Source organism: Pacificimonas sp. (assembly GCA_049650205.1). Classification (GTDB taxonomy): domain Bacteria; phylum Pseudomonadota; class Alphaproteobacteria; order Sphingomonadales; family Sphingomonadaceae; genus Pacificimonas. The sequence continues at coordinate 5,993 of JBARZR010000229.1, forward strand.
TCCCTCCCACGGCAGGGGCCGCGCCCAGTTCCAAAGCGGAATCAGCACCAAAACCGCAAGCGCCATAAGCACATAGGTCGCCCTCTGGGACAATAGCGTCGCCGAAATCACGACAGGCACGATCATCAGGATGACAAAGGGGTTGCCGATACCGCCGGTCAGGAACAGCAGCACGCCCAGTTGCACCAGATCGAAACCCAGATGCAGCAACGCCTCGGCACCCACCAGCCGCGCCTTGCGCTCGTAAAGGAATGCCAGGCTGAGATTAAGGATGATCGACGCCAGGATCGCCGCGCCGCACGCCAGCAGATTGAGATCATAGCCAAGGCCGAAGGCAACGAAGCCCAGCGTCAGCGCCTGTCCCGCAATCGCCATCCAGCGGATAACGATCAGCGTCCTGACCCGCACACCCGGCAGGCCAAGCGTTTCCGGAAGCGGAGTCGCACCTTGCATGAGGACTGCTATAGCGCCGGTAACGAGGAGAGAGAAATGGACCAAAGCGCACACCGCGAGCCGCGGCGGGCGGCAGATGGCACGTCGGACTTTACGCGCTGGCATCTGGTGCGTCATGCGCCGGTCGTGGGCGCGGGTAGGGGTGCGCTGGGCCTGCTTTACAAAACGCATGACGATCCGGCGGATGTGTCGGACCGGCCCAGCTATCGCTGGCTGGCATCATGGCTGCCCGAAAATGCCATATTGATCACAAGCGGCCTGAAGCGCACGGAAGCGACTGCGGATGCGTTCGTCGCCGAGGGCTACCGCGCAGCCGAACGCCATGTCGACACACGCTTCGAGGAGCAGTTTTACGGGGGATGGCATGGGGCCGACCGCGATACATTAAAGGATGCGCGCACTGCGTCGCCGCACAATTTCTGGTTTCACAGCGCGGCGGAGCAGCCACCCGGCGGCGAGTCCTTTGCGCAAGTCTATGCGCGCGTATCCTCTGCGCTCAACGACTGGAGCGACCGCATGGCAGGGCGAGACATCGTTTTGGTCGGCCATGGCGGCACGTTCCGCGCCTGTCTGGCACACGCGATGGGCCTCGATCTGGAGCGCGCGCTGACGATCAGTGTCGACAATCTGTCGGTAACGCGCATAGATCGCCGTACTTCTGTAGCCAGCGAGGGCATAAAAGGCGGCGACTGGCGGACCGTTTATGTCAACCGGCGTCCGGGATAGACGTCGCTACTGGGTCGGTCCCATCACACCCGTCGTGTCCGCCTCCGCCGCATCCAGAAGCCGAACGATATGCGCGGCGCGGCGGTCGCGGGTGGCGTAATCGCGCGCGCTCATGCCCGCGACATGATCGGTCTGGTCGGGATTGGCGCCCGCCGCGATCAGCATCCTGACGCTGTTCGCATCCTTTAGCTGCACGGCGCGGATCAGGGGTGTCTCGCCGCGGTTATTGGCCAGATTGACGTTCGCACCATAGGCCAGCAGCAGCTGCACACCGTCGGTGAAACGCTTGTTGGCCGCCACCATCAGAGGCGTGTTGCCCTCATCGTCGCGCAGGTTCACGTCCGCACCGCCCTGTTTCAGGAAATTGATCCAGGGCGCGTCCCGACGCTCGGTCACGATGTGCAACGCCGTAACGCCGCCGTCGCGCTTGCGGGCATTGACGATCGTGGAACCGGGCTTGTCCATGAAGGGTTTGGCTTCCGCCCCGCTGCCCTTTTCGACCGCCTTGAAAAATTCGAACTGTTCGGAAAACTGCGCCGCCGACGGGCTCGCCATCGCGAGCGTCAGCGAAAATGCCGACAATGCGGCCAAATGCCATTTCATCTTGATCGATCCCTGTTCGGTCATAGCTATGTTGCGACCCCTTATATAGACGAGGCTATATGAACACCAAACAACCGGCCCCGCTCATGATGGCGCTTCTGCTGGCGGCCTGCGGACAGGACGCGACCGCGCCTGCCTCGACCGCGCCTGTCGACGAACCGCCGCTCGCCGGCGCGTCCATCGGCGGCGATTTCGCCTTGCAGACCGCGAATGGCGAAACGGTCAGCAATGACAGTCTGAAAGGCCAGTGGCGGCTGATATATTTCGGCTACACCTTCTGCCCCGACATCTGTCCTGTCGATACCGAGCGGATGGGCCGCGCCTACGCGGCGATCGAGGCGCAGGCACCGGAACTTGCCGGGCAGCTGACGCCCGTCTTCATCACGGTCGATCCCGAGCGTGACACGCCTGAGATCGCAGGCGAGTTCGCCGCCAATTTCCATCCCGACATGATCGGCCTGTCGGGCAGTCAGCAGGCCGTCGATGACGCCGTCAACACCTTCCGCGTCTACAAGGCGAAGGGTGATGTCAGAGACGACGGCTTCTACCTGATGGACCACAGCGCCAACATCTACCTGTTCGATGCCGACGGACAGCCGATCAGCTTTTACGAGCGTGATATTTCCGCCGATGAGATGGCGCGGGACGTCATGCGCTGGATACGGAAATGAGCCAGACCGGTTCGCAAGCGCCGTTCTGGAAAACCAAAACGCTATCCCAAATGAGCAACGCCGAATGGGAATCGCTGTGTGATGGCTGCGGTAAATGTTGTCTGATGAAGCTGGAGGACGAAGATACAGGGGAGGTAACGGCCACCAATATCGCCTGCCGCCTGCTGGATCTCGATACGGGGCGCTGCTCCAATTACCGCCACCGCAAGGCGCATGTGCCCGACTGCGCGCGGTTGACCCCGGCGAAGACCGAGACCTTTTCCTGGCTGCCGACCACGTGCGCCTATCGTTTGCTGGCGGAGGGCGACTCGCTGCCGGAATGGCACCCGCTAATCACCGGCGATCCGGACAGCGTGCATGAGGCCGGCATCTCCGTGCGCGGCTGGACGGTCTCCGAAAAGGACGCCGGGCCGATGGAGCATCACCTGACGACGCGCGTGCTGTGACGACAGGCGGCGTCATTCCCAACCATATCGAGACGGGCGGGCGCAGCGTTCCTGTCATTCTCAACCGCTCGGCACGTGCGCGGCGGATTTCGATCCTGGCGGACGGCGCGGGCGGTGTGGTGCGCCTGACCGTGCCGCGCCGTGCGTCCCTGGCGAAGGCCGCGCGTTTCCTGCGCGAGCGCGGAGACTGGATCGCCGAGAAAGTCGCCGCCTATCCCGAACGGCGTCCCTTTGCGAACGGGTTGCGTTTTCCCTTCGAAGGCGATGACATCGTTATCCGCCATGACGTCAGTCTGGCGCGCAAACCCGTGCTGGCGAACGGTATACTGGCCGTTGGCGGACCGGCGCAATATCTACCGAACCGGATCGAGCGCTGGCTGCGCGCGGAGGCATTGACGCGGCTGAAGGAAGATACGGAAATAGCCGCCCGGCGTGGCGGTTTGTCGGCGCGGCTGGGCCGGGTCAGCGTGCGCGACACGCGCCGCCAATGGGGCAGCTGTACAATTCGCAATGGCAATATCGGCTATAGCTGGCGGCTGGTGTGCGCGCCGCCACTGGTCCGC
>JBARZR010000230.1:0-6379 GCA_049650205.1 Pacificimonas sp.
GATCAGGACGACATCGTGGTCGTGCCGCTGACCACCGCAAGGCGGCGCATTTCGGGCGGTTTGCAGACGGCCGGCCCGCCCGACGCCGTGCAGGTGATCTTCGTCGCTTTCCGCGAGGGCAGCGACATGACCCGCGCCAAGGAGGATGTGGAGGCGGTGCTGCGCACCCGCTACCGCGTCGGCGAGGACGAACTGCAGAGTTTCTCCGCCTTTTCCATGGAGGAGCAGCTGAGAAGCGCCGAATCCATCCTTGGCGCGTTCAGCATCGGCCTTGCCGGGATCGCCAGCATCTCGCTGGTCGTCGGCGGCATCGGCATCATGAACATCATGCTGGTCTCGGTGACCGAACGCACGCGCGAGATCGGCCTCCGCATGGCCGTCGGCGCGCGCAGCCGCGACATCCGCATGCAGTTCCTGGTGGAGGCGGTGGTGCTGTGCGTCGTCGGCGGCCTGATCGGCCTCGCCATCGGCGGCGGCGGCGCTTTGGCACTCAGAAACGTGCTGGAAGACTGGCCGATCACCATAGGCGCGGGCACGGTCGCGCTGGCGCTGGGCGTGTCGGCGGGCGTGGGTCTGATTTTCGGGCTGTATCCGGCGGCGCGGGCCGCGAAACTCAGCCCGATAGACGCGCTGAGATACGAATAATTTGGCATTCCCCTCCCTTCCACGGAGGGGTTAGGGGAGGGTGCGAGACGCGAAGCGGCGAGCTTAGATGTCGCCCCGCACTTCAAGGCTCGCCTTCGGCATCGCCACCCTCCCCCAGCCCCTCCCTGCAAGCAGGGAGGGGAGCGTGACAGCCTAACCGCAACTCACCGCAGCAACCTCGTCGCTGTTGGGCAGCATTTCGATGTTCAGCCGGTCAGTGCGGTAATCCTGGGTCACGGCATCGCCGGTCGAATAGACGCGCAGGGTCTTCGCTCCGCTTTTCGCCAGCGCCTCGGCGCGGCCCTCCATGTTCAGCGCCTTGCCCACCATGGCGGACAGCGGCCCGGCATCGCATTCGCCCGCGCCATATTCCGCCACGTCCGCTTCGATATCTGTCTCCGCCAAAGCCACCGCGGGCGCGCTGTTGGGATCGCCCGCCTTGCCAAAGCGCATGGCGAACCGGTCCGTCTTCCCGCGCAGCGCCGGGTCGAAGACGGACTTCGCATGATCGTCTTCGGGATTGTCGAAGAAACTCTCCTGCGCCAGCAGCTTGAAGCCCGCCTGTTCGAAATCGCGGGCGACAATGGCGGGCGCGATGCGGTGCGTCGCCTTGACGTCGGCGCGCGCGTCCGCGCCGTCACCGACATGGTCGATCACCGTCACGGTCGCGCCGGGCCTCAGCGCCTTGTGAATTTTCGCCAGCACCACCTGCGCGTCGCTGCGCGGCAGGCCAAGCTCCGCGCTTTCGAAGTAGAGATCGTGATAGACGAGATGGAACAGCACATTGTCGATGCTGTTCGGAGCCAGCGGCAGCGACATGAAGTCGGTGTTCAGCGCGGCGGCGTTCTTCACCCGGTCGCCATAACGGCGATATTCCAGCGCCTCCTGAATGGTATCGCGCGCGGCGAAGGATGGCGGGTTCTGCGCCAGTACGAACCCATCCGCCCCGACGGCGCGCGCCATAAGTTCAGTGTAATAGCCGCCACCCGCAAACATATCGAGAACGCGGTCGCCAGCCTCCAGCCGCATGAACGCGAGCGCTCTGGCAGGCAGTCTGCTGCCGTCCAGATTGCGATCGTAATCCAGGCGGTCGGGATTATCGACGACCTTCGCCGCGTCGGCTGCGGTGACCGTCTCGTGATGGGCGGAAAAGGCGGGCGCGGCGGTGGCGGATGCGGCCAGCAGCGCGGCGATGGCGAACGTCTTCATGAACAAACCTCCCTAGGTTGTGCGCGACCTTGCCGCAGCGCCGCCCGCGCGACAAGAAGCGCGGCCTATGGATATGCCGGAAAATGCGCTGACGCGTCTCATACATCGTACCGCGCTGGGCGTGGAGACCGCGCTCGACCGGTTACGCTATGGTGGCAAGCGGCTCGATACGAAAAGACTGCGCCTGCTGACCTATGCGGGCTATCGCAATGAGAGTGAAGTCCGCCTGTCGGGCCGCGTCGTCGAATATCGCAAATCGCTCGCCCCGACGGAATCGACCTGGTCGCGCTTCCGCGCCATGCTGGCGATTTACGAGAGCGACGAAGTGCCGGGCGTCAGGATCACGCTGGATGGCTATGGCGGCCGGCATGAGGCGGTCTCGGACGCGGAAGGCTATTTCCATTTCCACCTGCCGCTATCGGGCCATGCCCTGCCGGACGAAACGCGCTGGGAGGAGGTCACGCTTGCCGCGCCCGGCCGGGAAACGGCGCGCACGCGCATCACCGCCCCCATCCTCGCCCCCGGAACCGCGCGGCGGCTTGGCATTATCTCGGATATCGACGACACGGTGGTGGAAACCGGCGCGACGAATTTCCTGAAGAACTGGCGGCGTGTGCTGGTACACCGGCCAGAGGACCGTCTTGCCGTGCCGGGCGCGTCGAAGCTCTATAAAATGCTGGTGGTCGATCACAAGGCACCGCGCAGGCCGGTCTTCTACGTCTCGTCCAGCCCCTGGAACCTTTATGGCTTCATCACCGAATTCATGGACCTGAACGACATTCCGCACGGGCCGATGTTCCTGAAGGACTATGGCATCGACGCGGCGAAGTTCATTTCCGACAAACATGGTACGCACAAGATCGCCGCCATCGAGACTATCCTCGCCTTCTATCCCGGTTTCCGTTTCCTGCTGATCGGCGACAACGGCCAGAAGGATGTCGAGGTCTATGCCCAGGTCGTGCGCGATTTCCCGGACAATGTGGCGGGCGTCTTCATCCGCGACGTGTCGGGAACCTGCCGCGACGGCCCGAATGGCGACCTGCTGGCAGAGATCGAGGCGGCGGGCGTTCCCGTTTATTGCGGCGACGGCTTCGCCGATGCGATGGATATGGTGGAAGCGGTTGGTTTCGGCCATGATGCCGAGGCTGTGAAGGCCGCCTTACCACAGGCCAGCGCGGACGCCGGCCCGGACGATGCGGTCAGTAAGATATAAGCCTGGAAATTGTCAGGCTCAGATCTGGCCGAGTGGCGAGCGCCAGTCGCGCGGCAGGTCGGCCGGTCGGCCCAGATATTGCAACGCTTTCACCGGATAGCGCGCCCAGAGCAGTGCCGGATGAGACGCGACTCCATTGTCCCTGAGGACGCGCGCGAAGTCGCGGTTGATTTGCCGAGTCGCGCCAAATCCACTTGTGGAAACGCCGCCGATACGCATGTCCGTGATCGTTCGGCCAATGGCGTGGCGGCTGGCGTTTTTCGAAAGTACGAGGCGGACGATCTGGTCGAAATCCGCGCCGATCTTCATGTCGATCCGAAAGGGCGTCTCCAGCAGCAGACGTCGCCGCACATAGAGTCCGGGATGCGGCGGCATATGTCCGAAACGCAACTGCCATGGACGAAAACTTCCCGCGCGGTAACTGCGAACGATCCTGCCGTCGCCACCCGTCAGGACGATATCCCCCATCAGCATGTCGGCGTCCGATGCGGCCGCAGCCTCGACATGCGCCGCGGCGTCCGTCCCGACCAGGGCGTCGTCGGCGTTCAGAAAACCGACATAGTCTCCCGTCGCCATGCGAATGCCCTTGTTCATCGCGTCGTAAAGCCCGCCATCGCGCTCGCTTACCCAGGCCGAGACGTTTTCCGCCGCGGACAACAGACCGGGCGTGCCGTCCGTACTGCCGCCATCGATGACGATATGTTCGGTGGGCACCGTCTGGGCGGCGACGGAAGCAATCGTCGCGCCGATCGTTTTCGCGGCGTTCCAGCTAACGGTAATTACCGAAATTTTCGTCATATCCGGACCTGCCAATCGGGGGGGCGCAGTTTGCAAAGCCGCGCCGCACTATCTAATGATATCGGCGATGAGCAACAACTGCCCCACACCGTCAAGTCCGCTGATTTTCCTCGAATTGAACGAAGTCAATTTCGAGTATGTGGAACATTATATCGCCAGCGGAAAACTGCCCGCGTTTCAGCGTCTGTTTCGGGAAAATGGCTATGTAACCACATCGTCCGAGCAAAACTACGAGGAACTGGAACCCTGGATCCAGTGGGTGACCGCACATACGGGAAAACCGCTTTCGGAACATGGCGTCTTTCGTCTCGGCGATATCGTCAAGCACGACCTTCCGCAGATATGGGAAGAGCTCGAAGAAAGGGGACTTAGGGTTGGCGCAATCAGTCCCATGAACGCGAACAACCGGCTTAAATCGCCCGCGTTTTTCCTGCCGGACCCCTGGACGAACACGGCGTTGTCAGCGCCCGCGCACTATCGGAGAATGTTCCGGGCGATCTCCCGGGCGGTCAATGACAACGCGGATGCCAAGATATCGGGCAAGGTCGCTCTGGATCTCCTGCTCGGCGCCGCGCGGGCTGCCAATCCCTTGAATTACGCGCGTTATGTGAAGCTGGCGGCACGGGCAAAGTCGGCGCCATGGTCACGCGCCATGTTTCTCGACCTTCTCCTCGCCGACCTCTTCATGCAGCAGGTATCCGCCACCAGACCCGATTTTTCCAGTTTGTTCCTGAACGCCGCAGCGCATATCCAGCACCATTACATGTTCTCGTCATCGGCCTATGATGGTCCTCACCGGAATCCGGACTGGTATATCGATGCCGACGCCGATCCCCTGCTGGAGATATATCAACTATATGATCATATCCTCGCGACGGTGCGGCGGCGTTTTCCGGAGGCGCGACTGATGCTGGGAACGGGTCTTCATCAGGATCCGCACCATGATCTTACCTTTTACTGGCGGCTTCGCGATCATGCCGCGTTCCTGCGCCTGACCGGCGTTCCTTTCCGCAGTATTGAGCCGCGCATGTCGCGCGATTTCGTCCTGGTCTGCTCCGGCCCGGATCAGGCCGTGACCGCAGAGGCGCGGCTGAATAGGATTACCGGAATCGACGGTCGGCCCCTGTTCGAGGTCGATAACCGCGGGTGCGATCTTTTTGTCATGCTGACCTGGCCCGATGACATAAAGGACGACACCGCCTGGCTGGTCGACGGCGAACGGCATGAGGGGCTGCGTGAACATGTGGCTTTCGTCGCCATCAAGAACGGCAGACATAACGGGACCGGTTATTTTGCCGATACCGGAAAGCCCTCGGGCCAGATGGCCGATTTTCCCTTGCGGGACATGCCGGGGCGGATTCGGGACGCGCTGGCCGTCTGAGCCCTTCAGGCTCTCCGTTTCAGGCGCGGCTATTCGCGTCCGATGGACGTATAGGTGAACCCGGCGCCGCGCATATCCCCGGGCGGATAGACATTGCGCAGATCGACGAACACCGGCGCGGCCATGGCGGCCTTCACCCGCTCCAGGTCGAGCGCGCGATATTCGTTCCACTCAGTGATCAGAACGGCGACATCCGCACCCTGCAGCGCGTCATACGCCGTCGCTGCCATCTCCACACCGGGAAGCATGGGCGTCGCCGCCGTCATCGCCGCCGGATCGTGGGCGACGACCTTGGCGCCCGCCTCGATGAGCATGGGCAGGATATCGAGAGAGGGCGAATCGCGCATATCGTCGGTATTCGGTTTGAAGGCGAGGCCAAGCGCGGCCACGGTCTTGCCTGCGACCGACCCGCCACAGGCGTCGATTACGCGCCGCGCCATGGCGCGCTTGCGCTCGTGGTTCACATCGACCGTGGCCTGCACGATCCTCATCGGAACGCCCGCCTCTTCCGACGTGCGCAGCAAGGCCAGTGTGTCCTTGGGAAAGCACGACCCGCCATAGCCTGGTCCCGGATGCAGGAATTTCGGCCCAATGCGGTTGTCGAGGCCGATGCCGCGCGCGACGTCCTGCACGTCCGCGCCGACCTTTTCGCACAGATCGCTGATCTCGTTGATGAAGCTGATCTTGACGGCCAGAAACGCATTGGCGGCGTATTTGATGATCTCCGCCGTTTCGCGTTCGGCGAACATGATCTTCACGTCGCGCAGGGAAAGCGGGCGGTAGATGGCGCGCATCACCGCTTCGGCATGGTCGTCGTCGACGCCGCAGACCACGCGGTCGGGATGCATGAAATCCTCGATGGCCGAGCCCTCGCGCAGGAATTCCGGATTCGAAGCGACGCTGATTGCCTTTTCGGGGGCGGCTTTCCCCGCAATCGCCGACACCTCCCGGGCCGTCCCGACGGGAACCGTCGACTTGTTGACGATGACGCAGGGACTGGGCACCGCCTTCGCCACCTCCTCGGCCGCCGCGTGGACATAGCTGAGGTCGGCATGGCCGTCGCCGCGCCGCGACGGCGTCCCCACCGCGATGAACACCGCATCGGCATCCTTCACACCCTCGGCAAGGTCCGT
>JBARZR010000231.1:0-9845 GCA_049650205.1 Pacificimonas sp.
GGCACGAGCGCCCCGACCAGCGCGCCCGCGACCACCGCGATAACCGCGACGATACCGATCTGGATCAGATAGGTGGCGAAGATGGTGCGCGAATCCGCACCGACGCTTTTCAGCGCCGCGATTGAGCGCGTCTTGCCCGCCAGATAGGAACCGACACCGCTCGCCACGCCCACGCCCGCCACCAGCAACGATGTCAGCCCGACCAGGGTCAGGAACTGTCCGACATTCTCGATAAAGCGCCGCGCACCGGGTGCGGCATTGGTGCGGTCCTGAATGCGGAATCCCGACGCCGGAAACGCCTCCTCCAGCCCGGTCGCCACCGTTTCCGGGTCGGCGCTCTCCGGCAGCCGGATGCGGTAATGCACGCGGTAGAGGCTGCCCGGCCGTTCCAGCTGCGTCTGGGCCAGCCGCGCCTGATCCATCAGCAGCGTCGGCCCCAGCACGAAACCTTCCGCGACCTTGTCCGGCTCCTCCGCCAATATGCCCGCAACCGGCAGCGTCGTCAGACCGATCCGCACCTCGTCGCCAACGGCCACATCCAGCCGTTCCGCCGCATCGCGCCCGACCAGCACGCCGCCCGCCAGTGCGTCCCGCATGGCTTTGCCGCCCGCCAGGGTGAAGTCTCCGTAAAGCGGAAACGACCCGTCCACCGCCTTCAATTCGCCGATCAGCGAGTCCGCGCCGTCCGCCGTCGCCACATTGGCGCGCATCTGCACGACCTCGGTCACATCGCCCTCCGCGCGGAAGGCGGTGAGCTCATCCTCCGTCGCCCGCCGCTGCGCGATCCGCACCTCGACATCGCCGCCCAGGATCGCCTGCCCTTCCGCGGCCAGCGCCGCGACGATGGATGAGGACAGGCTGCCGACACCCGCAATCGCCGCAACGCCCAGAAACAGGCAGACCGCCAGCAGCCGCAAGCCGCCAAGACCACCGCGCAAATCGCGCAGCGCGAATTTGAGGGGAAGGTTCATACTCCCCTCCCTGCTTGCAGGGAGGGGCTGGGGGAGGGACGCGAAGGCGCAGCCGAGCCTCGGAATGCGAAACCAGGCAAGATCAGCACAGGTTCAACCATCGCAGCTCGCCGCTTCGCGTCTCGCGCCCTCCCCTGACCCCTCCCTGGAAGGGAGGGGAAACGACCGAATGTCCCCTTCACGCCGCGACCTTCGCGCGATCCGACACGATATCGCCATCGCGCATCTCCACCACCCGCGCGCACCGGGCCGCGACTTCGGGATCGTGCGTCACAAGCAGCAGTGTCGTCCCCTGCGCCGCCTGCCGGTCGAACAGCAGGTCGATGATCTCATGCCCGGTCGCGCCGTCGAGGTTCCCCGTCGGCTCGTCCGCGAACAGGATTTCCGGGCCGGGCGCGGTGGCGCGGGCGATGGCGACACGCTGCTGCTCGCCGCCCGACAGCTGCGCCGGATAATGCGTCAGCCGGTGGCCGAGACCGACCGCCTTCAGTTCCTCTTCGGCACGCGCAAAGGCGTCCGCCACACCCGCCAGCTCCAGCGGCACGGCGACATTTTCCAGCGCGGTCATGGTCGGCAGCAGGTGAAAGGCCTGCAGGACGATGCCGATATGCCCCCGCCGCGCCCGCGCCAGACCGTCCTCCGACAGCGTGCCGAAATCCGCGCCCGCGATGTGGATTGAGCCGGAGGTGGCCTGCTCCAGCCCCGACAAGACCGCCATCAGCGACGATTTGCCCGACCCCGACGGCCCCAGCACGGCGACGCTCTCGCCTTTCGCCAGGGCGATATCGACGCCCTTCAATATCTCCACCGGGCCCGCCGCGCCGGACAGCGTCAAGGTGACATTCACCGCGTCAATGACAATATGCCGTTCAGAAGCCGAGATAAGAGGAGTCCTCACTTGCCATCGATTTTGAAGTCCCGCTCATATGGGCGTTTCCCCGCCATTGTCCATGCGGCACTGTTTCTCTGCGCGCTGATGCTGGCCACGCCTTCACTGGCGCAGACCAAAACCGTGCTGGCATTCGGCGATTCGCTGATGGCGGGCTATGGCCTCGATCCGGGCGAAGGCTTCGTACCACAGCTGGAAAAGGAACTGCGCGGCAAGGGCATCGACGCGAAGGTGCTGCCCGCCGGCGTCTCCGGCGACACCAGTGCGGGCGGACGGCAGCGCATCAAGTGGACGCTCGACAACCTCGAGACGACGCCCGACCTCGTCATCGTCGAACTTGGCGCCAATGACATGCTGCGCGGCCTCGATCCGAAACAGACGCTCCGGAACCTGAACGCCATCATCGAGGAAATCAAAGGCCGCGATATCGACGTGCTGATCGCCGGGATGCTGGCGACACCCAATGTGGGCGAGAAGAATTTTCGATATTTCAACCGCATCTATCCGTTCCTGGCCCGTCGCCACGACGTACCGCTCTATCCCTTCTTCCTGCGCGGCGTCGCGCTCAGGAAACAATATCTGCTACCGGATTTCCTGCATCCCAACGAGAAGGGCATCGAGATCATCGTCGATGGCATTACGCCGTCTATCATTGCCGCGCTGAAATAGCTGGTGACGCGGGCAGCGAACGCCCGTTAGACGTTCGCACATGCACCGGCTGTTTATCGGAATCGACCCGCCGACGGGCGTCAAGGACACGCTGATAGAGATCATGGGCGGCGTCATCGGCGCCCGCTGGCAGGGCGAAGACCAGCTGCACATGACCCTGCGCTTCCTCGGTGAGCGCACGCACCACGAGTCCAACGACATCGCCGAGGCGCTGGCGGGCGTCACGGCCAAGCCCGTCACGCTGGCCGTGAACGGTGTCGGCACCTTCGACCGGCGCGGGCGTATCGACCAGCTATGGGCTGGCATCCGCCCGCCGGACGACGCGAAACGCCTGCACAAAAAGGTGACGCGCGCCTTGACCGCCATCGGCGTCGAACCGGAAACCCGCAGCTTTCACCCGCACATCACGCTCGCCCGCTTTTCACGCGGCGCGGGACCGCTGACGGATTTTCTGATCCGCCACGGTGACCTCCGCCTCCCCGCTTTCGAAGTGACCGAGTTCTGCCTGTACGAAAGCACCCTGACTGGCGAGCGCGCCGAATATGACATCATCGCACGATATGACTTCGCGCAGGGTAATCTCGTGCTGGATTGAAGACAGATCCAAACACCGTCCTTCCGGCGAAGGCCGGAACGACGGATCAAGGTGCGATCAGCCCGCCACAGCCGCGCCGATGTAGTTCACCTTCCTATCGTCCGACAGCTCGAACCCGCGCGCCAGGTCGAGCGCGATCCCGTCCAGGTCCGTGACCTTCAGGCCCGCCGTTGCCAGCGCGCGTGTCAGCTCGGCGGGCGTCAGGAACCGGTCCCACTCATGCGTCCCGCGCGGCAGCAGGCGCAGCACCCATTCCGCGCCCAGGATCATCACACCGAAACTCATCGCCGTGCGGTTCGGTGTCGAGAAGACCAGCAGCCCGCCGGGTTTCAGCAGCGCGCGGAGGCCCGCCAGAAAGGCAGGCACATCGGCGACATGCTCGACGACTTCCATGCAGGTGATCAGGTCGAAGGTCCGCCCCTCGTCCACCAGCACGTCCGTCGCCGCCAACCGGTAGTCGATCTCCAGTCCCTGCGCCTCGGCGTGGGCGATGGCGACCTTCACGGAATCCTCCGCCGCGTCGATGGCCGTCACTTCGCCGCCCAGCCGTGCGAGGCATTCCGACAATATACCCCCGCCACAGCCGACATCCAGACAGTCGAGCCCGTCCAGCCACCGCGCGCCGATCGTATCGCGCGCGAAATGCGCGCCGACCTGCTCGCGGATATATTTCACACGCACCGGATTGACCTTGTGCAGCAGCGCCGACGATCCCGACCGGTCCCACCATTCGGCGGCCATGCCGGAGAAGAGTTCAGCCTGCGCGGGATCGATCGTGCTCATGGACACTCCGTGTCGTGACTTGCGGATTTTGGCAAGTGCGCGCGGCGTCGCGGCGTCAGCCCGCTTGGCGCAGCCTTAGCCCGCGCGGCGTGATTCCGCGTTCGGCGAGGTCGAACGCGCCCTGCATCAGAAGCGCCAAGACAGCCGCCGGAATCGCGCCCTCCAGGATCAGCGGCGTCGAGGCCAGCCTTATGCCGGTCAGGATCGGCTGGCCATAGCCGCCCGCGCCGATGATCGCGCCCAGAGTGGCGAGGCCCACGGCGATCACCGCCGCCGTCTTGACGCCCGCCATGATCGTCGGCGCGGCGAGCGGCAGTTCCACGCGCCGCAGTCTCGCCCATTTGCCCAGCCCCAGCGCGTCGGCGCTGTCGAGGAGGCCGGGCGCGATTCCGGTCAGGCCCGCATGGGTATTCCGCACGATGGGCAGCAGCGAATAGAACAGCAGCGCGAACACGGTTGGCACCGCGCCGATCCCAAGCAGCGGGATCATGATAACGAACAGCGCCAGGCTGGGGATGGTCTGCAATATGCCGACCGCGCCCAAGATGACATTGCCGAACCGGGGCAGGCGCGCCGCCGCGATGCCGAGCGGAATGGCGATGACCAGCGCCGCGCCCAGCGCGATGCCGACGAGCGCCAGATGCTCCTTCGTCCGCTGCCAGACACGGGCGGCGCGGCCGTCCTCAGCCTCTGCCGAAACCTCCGTGCCCAGCACCTGCGACACGACTTCCGCCGCCAGGGCGGCCTCCGGTTCACCGTCGATCTGCGCGCGCTTGTTGAGCGCCTGCATCGCCGCTTCGTCGAGCGATCCCGCCAGTGCTTCCAGCGCCGCCTGCGCCTCGGCGGGCAGGTCGTCGCGATAGACAAACACCGCCTCGTAGGTTGGGAAATGCGCGCGGTCGTCCTCCAGCAGGGTCAGTTCGTACTGCGCGATCTGCGGATCGGTCGTGTAGGCGTCGATGGCGTCGATCTGCCCCGCGACCAGCGCGCGGTAGGCCAGGTCGTGGATCATCCCGCGCACGTCCCGCTGCGGCAGGTCATATGCGGACTTCAGCGCCTGCCAGCCGTCCGCCCGGTCCAGGAATTCGTTCGCCACGCCAAACACCAGATCCGGATGCGCCCGCAAATCACTGATCGTCTCCAGCCCCAGCGCCGCCGCCCGCTCCGGCATGAAGGCGACGGCGTAATTGTTGGAAAAGCCGAGGGGGCGCGTCATCTTCAGCCCGCGCTTCGCCAGCGCCGCGCGCAGTTCCGCGTCCGTTTCCACTTCCTCTCTTGCCAGCACCTCGAAGCGCAGCGTGCCGGTATAGTCGGGGTAAGCGTCAATTTCTCCGGCTTCCAGCGCGTCGAACACGATCCGCGTCCCGCCGAGTTCGCGGTTATGGGTGACGGGGTCGCCGGTCTGTTCTGCGATGGCGGATTTGGCGATTTCGCCCAAGATTACGGACTCAGTGAACAGCTTGGACGCCACGCGGATTTCCGCCTGCGCGGGAAAGGCGAGGAAGATAAGCGCAAATAACGCAACAATAAACTCCCCTCCCTTCCAGGGAGGGGCTGGGGGAGGGTCGCGATGGCGAAGCCGAGCGTGGGCGCAGGCGGCAAACTCCGAAGCTCGCCGCTTTGTATCTCGCGCCCTCCCCCAACTCCTCCCTCGCAGGGACAGGAGAAGATATTCTTCGCACCTCACAACGCCCGCTCCGCATCGATGAATTCCGTCACGAACGGATCCGCAGGCGCGGTTTCGAAATCACGATAACTGCCCTCCTGCACCACCGCGCCGCCCCGCATCAGCACCAGCCGGTCCGAAAAATAGCGCGCTTCGGCAAGGCTGTGCGTCACCAGCACCGCCGTCTTCCCAAGCGTCTCGATGATCGATTTCAGCTCGTCCGCCAGCCCGGCGCGAATGATCGGATCGAGCGCCGACAGCGGCTCGTCGAGAAGCAGCACGTCCGGATCCAGCATCAGTGCGCGGACGATGCCGACCCGTTGCCGCTGCCCGCCGGACAGCTCCGCCGGATAGCGGTCCAGCTGGTCGGTTTTCAGATGCGTCAGCGCCGCCAGTTCCAGGGCCCGCGCGTCATTATCCAGCCCCAGTTCGCGGCTCATCAGCAGGATATTCTCCCGCGCGGTCAGGTGCGGGAACAAACCGCCATCCTGAATGACATAGCCGATCCGCCGACGCACGGCCCGCCAGTCCGTCACCGCCGCGCCGTCGAAACTGAGGTCCCCTCGCGGCGTCACCAGACCCGCCATGACCCGCAGCAAGGTCGATTTCCCGGATCCCGATGGGCCGATCAGAACCAGCGTGCGCCCCGGTGCGACGCTCAGCGTCACAGGGCGAAGCGCCACCGTCTCGCCGTAACGCACCGAAATCTGCCGAAGGTCGAACATCTTACCGCCGTTCGTCCCACAGCCGCACCCTGTTGGCAAGCGGCTCTTGCAGCGCCGCGCGCCAGCACTACCTTATCAAAGTAACACAGTGCGCCGTCTCCGCCTTCGGGGGTGACGGCGCTCATTGTGTCCCGCGCTCAGGCAAGAGGCGGGACTGTGAAAGGACGATCATGGATATCGAAAAATTCTCCGACCGCGCCAAAGGCTTCCTGCAGGCCGCGCAGACCGTCGCCATCCGCGAGAGCCACCAGCGCGTGTCGCCCTTGCATCTTTTGAAGGCGCTGCTCGACGACGAGCAGGGCATGGCGTCCGGCCTGATCGCGAAGGCGGACGGCGATGCCAAGACCGCGAACCAGCTGACCGACCAGGCGCTGGCGAAGATCGCCAAAGTGTCGGGCGCGGGCGCTCAGGATGTCGCCTGGGACAATGACAGCGTGCGCGTGCTTGGCCAGGCCGAGGAAAACGCGAAAAAGGTCGGCGACTCGTTCGTCACCGTGCAGCAGATCCTGCTTGCCCTCGCGCTGTCGCCCGGCGAAGCGGGCACGGCGCTGAAAACCGCGGGCGTCACGCCCCAGGGCCTGAACGAGGCGATCCGCGACCTGACCGGCGGCCGCACGGCGGACACGGCGGGCGCGGAATCGCAATATGACGCGCTGAAGAAATTCGCGCAGGATCTGACCGAGAAGGCGAAGGCCGGCAAGATCGACCCGATCATCGGCCGTGACGAGGAAATCCGCCGCACCATCCAGGTTCTCGCCCGCCGCACCAAGAACAATCCCGTCCTCATAGGCGACCCCGGCGTCGGCAAGACCGCCATCGCCGAGGGTCTGGCCTTGCGCATCGCCAATGGCGATGTGCCCGACGGCATCAAGGACCGGACCCTGATGTCGCTCGACATGGGCGCGCTGATCGCGGGCGCGAAATATCGCGGCGAGTTCGAGGAGCGACTGAAGGGCGTCATCGACGAAGTGAAGGGCTCGGACGGGCAGATCATCCTCTTCATCGACGAGATGCACACGCTGGTCGGCGCGGGCAAAACCGACGGCGCGATGGATGCGTCGAACCTCATCAAGCCGGCGCTTGCGCGCGGGGAACTCCACTGCATCGGCGCGACCACGCTCGACGAGTACCGCAAATATATCGAGAAGGACGCCGCGCTCGAACGGCGTTTCCAGCCCGTCCAGATCGACGAGCCGAGTGTGGAGGACACCATATCCATCCTGCGCGGCATCAAGGACAAGTATGAGCTGCATCACGGCGTCCGCATCACCGACGGCGCGCTGGTCGCCGCCGCGCAGCTGTCGCACCGCTATATCGGCGACCGTTTCCTGCCGGACAAGGCCATCGACCTGATGGACGAGGCCGCCTCGCGCATCCGCATGGAGGTGGAATCGAAACCGGAGGAAATCGAGAATCTCGACCGCCGCATCATCCAGCTGAAGATCGAGGAATCCGCGCTGGAAAAGGAAAGCGATGACGCCTCCAGATCGCGGCTCGACAATCTGCGCAAGGAACTGACCGACCTTGAGGAGCAGTCCGCCGCGCTCACGCAGCGCTGGCAGGCCGAACGCGACAAGATCGACGCCGAGCAGGTTATCAAGGAACAGCTGGACCAGGCCCGCATCGAGCTGGAGCAGGCGCAGCGCGAGGGCAATCTCGGGCGCGCGGGCGAGCTCAGCTATGGCGACATCCCCAGGCTGGAAAAGCAGCTCGCCGAAGCCGCCGAAGCGTCGGAGGGCGCGATGCTGCGCGAGGAAGTCACCAATGACGACATCGCCTCGGTCGTCGCGCGCTGGACCGGTATCCCCGTCGAGCGCATGATGGAGGGCGAGCGCGAGAAGCTCCTCAACATGGAGGCGGAACTCGGCAAGCGCGTCATCGGGCAGGAAGACGCCGTGCGCGTCGTCTCGAAGGCCGTGCGCCGCGCCCGCGCCGGTCTGAAGGATCCGAACCGCCCGCTTGGCAGTTTCCTGTTCCTCGGCCCCACCGGCGTTGGCAAGACCGAGCTGACAAAGTCGCTGGCGAATTTCCTGTTCGACGATCCGAACGCGATGGTTCGCATCGACATGTCGGAATATATGGAAAAGCACGCCGTCGCCCGCCTGATCGGCGCGCCTCCCGGCTATGTCGGCTATGACGAGGGCGGGGCGCTGACCGAAGCCGTCCGCCGCAAGCCCTATCAGGTCGTTCTGTTCGACGAGGTCGAGAAGGCACATCCCGATGTGTTCAACGTCCTGTTGCAACTGCTTGATGACGGCAGGCTGTCGGACAGCCACGGGCATGTCGTCGATTTCTCCAACACCATCGTTATCCTGACGTCCAATCTCGGTTCGCAATATCTGTCGGACCTGCGCGCCGACCAGAAGGTCGCGGAAGTCGAGGATCAGGTGATGGAAACCGTGCGCGGCCACTTCCGCCCGGAATTCCTCAACCGCCTCGACGACATGATCCTGTTTCACCGCCTGGCCGAGGAGCATATGGGTCCGATCGTCGATATCCAGCTGAAGCGCGTCGAGAAACTCCTGGCCGACCGCAAGATTGCCCTCGACCTGACGGACGCCGCCCGCGCGTGGATCGGGCGCGTGGGTTACGATCCTGTCTATGGCGCGCGCCCATTGAAACGCGCCATTCAGCGCCATGTGCAGGATCCGCTTGCCGACATGATCCTGTCGGGCGACGTGCCCGATGGTTCCACGGTCCATATCGAGGAGGGCGACAAGGAGCTTCAGTTCAGGGTCGATCGTGAGCCCCCCCTATAACAGCCTATGGCGGTCCCCCGTCCTTCTCGGCTAGGGTGACCGCCACAAGGGGGAATGGGATTTGCCGAACAGCCTCACGGCCCGCTTCAAGGACTGGGAACTGCCGAAGCTTTCCGCAATGGAAGCGGATGGGCCGTTCGGACCGCGCGCCTATGCGACCATGTTCGCGCGTCAGACGGTCCTCAACCTCATCATCGGTGCTCTGTCCGTCATGGGTTGTATCATCGTGGCGTGGCGGGTTCTGCCGTGGCGCATGGAGCTGATATGGGGTGGTGTCACCCTGACGATGATCGGCATCCAGTCCTATCGCCGCTATCAGGTCCGGGGAAAGGAATTAACCGAGAATCGCGCGCGCCGGATGCTGACGAATGCGGTGCCGCAGTCCGTGATGGCGGGAATCGCCTGGGGCCTGACAGCCTTCTCGATCCCCTACCTGCCCGCGCCGAATCAGGTTGCCGTGGCCCTGATCGCGCTCAGCCTGTCGGTGGCGGCGACGGTAACGCTCAGCTCCGTACCCCGCGCCGCGGCAGGTTTCACCATACCCGTCATTCTGACCTATATCTTCGTGTTCGCGACGCAGGCGAGCGGGCCTTATATCGTCCTCGCGCTTCTGGGATTCGCCTTCCTTCTCATCATATTGTTCGGAATGGCCATAAACGCCGCCTCGCTGCGCAGCGAGCTGGTCGCCCGGTCGGAAGCGGTCGCGGCGCGGGACGCGCTCGCCGCCGCGCAGGAACTCTGGTCGGAATTTTCCCGCTCCGCCGAGGCGTTCGCGCTGTTCGACGAGG
>JBARZR010000232.1:0-5671 GCA_049650205.1 Pacificimonas sp.
CGGACGTAAGGAACGGCGTCACCCTCATTGGCGACTAGGAAGGGCAGTGAGCGGCCACCACGGGCGCGCATGATGACGATGCACTGGCGCTTGCCCGTGCGGTTCTGTGCGAGCCTGCGGTCCTTACGGTCCGCTTTCCTGTTTTCGGGCTTGCTGTAGCCGCCGAAGTAAGCGCCGTCGATCTCGACAATGCCGTCCAGCTTCAAGCCGCGCATTTCCTCTGACATGGCCTCGCGCAGCTTATGCGTAAGGACGAACGCGGTCTTATACTGGCAATCCAGGTCGCGGCTGAGCTGTAGGGCGCTGTAACCCTTCGCGCCGTTCACGAATATGGCGATAGCGGCCAGCAAATCGACGAACGCCATCTTGCGACTGGCGAAGATCGTGCCAGACGTGACGCTGAATTGATGGTGGCAGGCGACGCACTTGAAGCGGCGGCGCGTGGATATGTCATAGGTCTCGACGCAACCGCAGCGAGGGCATACGGCCTCTCCATCGGTTTCAGGCCAGCGGAGAGCGCAAAACGTCTCGTAAGCCGCGTCGTCGGTCATACGGAACACAGCCTTCAAGCTAAGGGTGCGAGCCTTTGCTGAAAGTAGGAAGTGCTGTGCCATTGTAACTATCTCCGATGTGTATGCATCGTATATAGTTATGTTATGCACCCTAGTCAATGATAAAAGTATCGCGTATGATGATGTTTAGATCATAGGAGATATGGACGTGCCGAAAACCGCGAAGGATTGGGAAGATCAAACCAAGGGGCTTTTGAAGGCCGAGCTGAAACGAAAGAATATCAGCTATGCCCAGCTCGCCGGATTGCTTGCGGACGTGGGCGTTATGGACGCTGAGGCGAATATCCGTAATAAGCTCAGCCGAGGCAAATTCACGGCGGTGTTTCTTATTCAGTGCCTGACTGCAATCGGTTCAACGTTGCTCCGCCTAGACGAATAGGGTCAGCCCTAATGATGCTCAACCGGCCAGAATGCATCCACTCAGCCTTTTTGCTGAGTGTCACCCCATCCCACAGCGGAAGCCTTGCCTCTTCGACTGGATCATCAGAACGTGACAACACTACGTTCAGGTCTGCTAATCGAAACTGCACTGACCCAACATCAATCGCAGCCTTTATCTTTTCAGCCATGTGAGGCCGCAGAGGTTGTTCGAGAACCACCAAAAATGATTCGTAAGGCTTAATATCTCTGTCAGGAGATCTAGCCCTCAACGGCGCGGCAGGTGGTAATTCTATCTCTTCTTTAACTGAGTTGTCTTCAGGAATCGCTGCGGTAACAAACCCGTCAACCCGCTTGAGGTCGAGCTTAAAGCCAGTGGCATTATAAGCAAAAAGTCCAATCTCTAGGACGTGATCACTTTCCAACTTTCTGGCATTTAGGTTGACGTCCCCTGTGTAGAGGCGCTTACCCATAGGTGTAGATATATCTTCGCCTTTGAATAGCGCTCGCAATGCCCGAAAGTTGTTTGCTCCCGTTTGTGACTTTACCGCTGTCCTAGAGGCAACTTCCGGCAACGGTTTGAAATATCGCCATAGTGCTAGGCTGCTTGTGACTAAGATCATAAGCACGGCGGAAAAAAACAGCCCGAATAGGACTGCTTCAGGCCAACCATAGGCACTTAAAAATGCCAGCTTATTGCCAACCCAGCTGAGCGCTCCGCTCAACAAGGTATAGAAGCCGAACCAATAACCGAGCCGGTCCACGCCCTTATCGGTTTTTCCGAAAAATGTAGAAATGCCCATCGACGCTTACATGCCTTGGAAAAACACTGTTGTGGAGTCGAAACCGCCACCACCCCCAGAAACACGCCTACGGCGCAGGCAAGCCCGCTAGGGGTGGCGATCTTCCTCAATATATTCATGCGCTCAGCGCCCTTTCTGTAGGGCGGCGCTAGATAGCTTGGTGCGTTTGCTACCTAATGCCGAGCGCTTCGGCGGGGGTGAGTTCCGGCAATATGCCCGGAAGGGTCGCCGCCATCAGCGATTTCCCGGCACCGGGCGGGCCGTTCATCAGCAGATTGTGCCCGCCCGCCGCCGCGATTTCGAGCGCGCGTTTGGCGGTTTCCTGTCCCTTGACGGCGTTGAGGTCGGGCGCGGTGGGCGCAGGCGCGGCCTCGGCGCGTTCGGGCGGGCTCAAGAGCTGCGTGCCCTTGAAATGGTTGAGGAGTTCCAGAAGACCCGGCGCGGCCAGCACATCGATACGCCCCGCCCAGGCCGCCTCCCCGCCCTGCGCCGCCGGACAGATCAGACCGAGGTCGTTGCCGCTGGCATGCAGCGCGGCCAGCAGCACACCCGGCACATTGGCGCAGCGCCCGTCGAGGCCGAGTTCGCCGACGATCAGATATTCCGCCAGCTGCTCCGCATCGACGATGCCCATGGCCGCCAACAGGCCGAGCGCGATGGGCAGGTCGTAATGCGAGCCTTCCTTCGGCAGGTCGGCGGGGCTGAGATTGACGGTGATGCGCTGGAACGGCAGCGCGAGGCCGATGCCCGACAGGGCCGCGCGCACGCGCTCCTGCGATTCCGCCACCGCCTTGTCGGCGAGCCCGACGATGGAGAATTTCGGCCCGCCCTTGGCGATCTGCACCTGCACATCGACCGTGCGCGCCTCAAGCCCCAGAAACGCAACGGTTGTGACATGTGCGACCATCGAGAATCCCCCTTTGGTGGGGTCGATAGCGACCCATCCTGTGCAGTGTCCATGATGATTTATCGCAGAGGATTGAAAAGCGGTCGCGGGCGGGCGATTTAGGATTATGCCCGACCGTCTCGATCACGTTGAACTGCGCGTGGACATTCGTCCGCCGAAGCCCGCGTGGAAGCGCTGGTCGCAGCTGGTCGCTGGTATTTTCCTGTGTCTTCTTGCGCCGCCGCTGGGCGGGTTGGCGCCAGGACCGCTCGGCTTCGCGGGCTTCGCGCTTGGGCTGACGCTGATCCTGAGAAATTCGCGCTGGGCGAAGAAGAGATATGTGCAGTTTGTACGCCGCTGGCCGAAATGGGGCGGTTGGTCCGACTGGTTGCTAAGGCGTGGGCCGAGGCCCGGAAAAGCGCTTAAAGGCTAGGCCGTCTTGCCACGGATCTTCCGAACCGCGATGGGAACGAGCGCCAGCAGTGCCAGGCCGATAATCGGCAGCAGCACGTTCGGATCGGTGATGACGCCGGACAGGCTGAGTTCGTCGCCGCGGCGGATGATCGCGTCCGCGCCCGCGCCGATGCTGGCGAAGACGAAGGTGCCGGGAATAATGCCGAGGCCAGTCCCCGCCGCGTAGGGCAGCGTCTTCATGCCGAACAGACCCGCCGCGATATTGACCACAAAGAAGGGGAAAGCGGGGACCAGGCGCAGGAAAAGCAGATAGTTGAACGCGTCCTTTTCGAACCCCGCCCGCAGCTTCTGCACGCGCGGTCCGGCTTTTTCCCGCAGCACGTCGGCAAAGGCGTTGCGCGCCGCCAAGAATACGATGACCGCGCCGACCGTCGCGCCGACGACGGTGAGGCTGCCACCCGTCAGCGTACCGAACAGCAGGCCACCCGCGATCGTAAGCGGCGCGGCCCCCGGCACACTGATCGCGACGACCAGCGCGTAGATGGCCATGTAGATCAGCGCGGAGGCGACCAGATTTTCGGCGACATAGCCGGTCAGCGTCTCATATTGCGCGCTGAGGTAATCGAGGCTGAGATACTGCCCGCCGCCCAGCGTGAAGAACAGCGCGAGGCCCGCCGCCAGGATGGCGATCGGGGCATAGCGTTTCAGGGATGATGATTTGCCGCCCACTGCTGTCTCATTCGGCATCGTTCAAATCCCAGTCATAGTCCGTATCGTCCCAGTCCGTCCGGCCTTGCAGCACAGCGCGCAGTTTGGGCGCGGCGAATGGCGCGGCGTGACGGAACACGCCCGCCTTGCCGCCGAAATCATCGCGATACCAGCCAAAGATGCTGGAGACGGTCAGGTCGCCGTCCTTCTCGACACGAAACGCGCGCGGATGGTTGATGAAGGCGCGGGCGGCGGCATCGAGCTGGGCGTCCAGCTTCGCGGGATCATAGGCCGTCTTTGCCAGATCGGGGCAACCGACCGAGGCGCAGTTAAGCGCGTAATGTCCGCGTGGGTCGTTGAAGATCGGACGCAGGATGCGATGCTCGATATCGCTCAGCGACATCTCCACGCCGTCGACCGTCAAGACGTCCTTGCGCCACGGCCCGGTGCGCAGCAGGCCGCCATGGATCTTGCGGATGGTGGACACGGGGTAGTGCTTCAGCACCAGTTCGATGGTCGCGGCATTGTAGAGGTTGATCCAGTAGGCCTTTTGCTGCGCGCGGGTCATGGCGGTCGGCTTCGCCGCCTCCAGCCCATTTACGAAGCGGGTCAACGCGCTGCGGTCGGCGCTTGTGACGGCGGCATAGTCGACGCGCGTGCCGCCATCCCTCGCGGTTGTCAGGTAGCGGCCGAGGAACCGGTTCCAGACGCCATAGTCCATCTCCAGGCCCGCGCCGCTGGCCGTCCAGCGCTCCCAGGTCCTTGCGTCGGGAATGAATGCGGATTCGATCTGCGCGGTGGCAGAGCTGGCCGGGGACATGGTAATCGCCAAAGCTATCAGGATAGGTTTCATGCTCATGAGCTACGCAGATGATCGGCGCGCGGTTACAAATTGACTCGAAGGGCGCTTTTGCCTATGTCCGCCAGCAATGCGGTCGCTAACCCGCGAGTCCATCTCGGCGGCAGCGGCCTTTTTCTTTGTTCAAGCACAGGTGACCTCCGATGAAGCGCACGTTTCAGCCCTCCAATCTCGTTCG
Organism: Pacificimonas sp.; assembly: GCA_049650205.1. GTDB lineage: Bacteria > Pseudomonadota > Alphaproteobacteria > Sphingomonadales > Sphingomonadaceae > Pacificimonas. The sequence continues at coordinate 4,799 of JBARZR010000232.1, forward strand.
CAAGCGCCGACATGGCTTTCGCGCCCGCATGGCGACGAAATCGGGCCGCGCCGTCATCGCCCGCCGCCGTGCCAAGGGCCGCAGCAAGCTCAGCGCCTAGCGGCCAGCGGCCGCGGGCGTTTTCGGGAGCCCGGTGATGCCGCCTGCCTTTGAACAGCTTCGCAAGCGCAGGGATTTTCTCGCTGCTAATCGAGGCGCACGCGCGGCGACGGACGCCTTCGTTCTGCTTCTGCACCCACGCGCGGACGACAGCGATGCCGTCCGCGTCGGCTATACCGTGACCAAGAAGATCGGCAACGCGGTCGTCCGCAACCGGCTGAAGCGCCGCCTGCGCGCCGCCGCCCGCGATGTCCTGGCAAAGGCCGCGCCCGCCGGTAGCGATGTCGTCCTGATCGGACGGTCCGGCGGATTGGACATGCCCTATGCGAAACTGGCCCTCGACCTTGCCAAAGCCGTGCCCCGCGCCGAGATGAAGCTCTGACGTGAAATCCATGCTCCTCATCCTGTTCCGCGGCTGGCGGCGGTTCGGATCGCCACTTCTGCCGCCCATGTGCCGCTTTCAACCGACCTGTTCGGCCTATGGTATCGAGGCGGTAAGCCGCTATGGAGCGCTGAAGGGCGGCTGGCTGACGCTGAAACGCATCGGCCGTTGCCATCCATTTGGCGGGTCGGGACATGATCCCGTTCCGCATGATTGATAGTCTGGGGATATTTTCGTGAACGGTGACAATCGCAATCTGCTGCTCGCACTGGTGTTGAGCATTGCCGTTCTGTTTGCCTGGTCGGCTCTGTCGGAACGGTTTTTGCCCACAGCCAGCGAACCATCGACGGCGTTCGTCGATGGCGAGCAGGTGGTTGTCCCCGATCCCGACG
>JBARZR010000233.1:0-2070 GCA_049650205.1 Pacificimonas sp.
CCGCTACGAGCGCCCGCAAAAGGGTCGGTTTCGCCAGTTTCACCAGCTGGACGCGGAGATCGTCGCCGCGCCCGACCCCAGCGCCGACGTGGAGCTGATCGCCTTCGGTCAGCATCTGCTGGAGGAGCTGGGCGTAGCGGGAAATGTAACGTTGCAGCTCAACACGCTGGGCGATCCCGATAGCCGCGCAGCGTGGCAGGCGGAGTTGCTGAGTTATTTCGAGGCGCACAGGAATGGCCTCAGCGAAGACAGCCTCAACCGCCTGACCACCAATCCCCTGCGCATTCTCGACAGCAAGAACGAAGGCGATCGCAAGATCGTCGCCGACGCCCCCGTGATCGACGATTATCTTTCGGCGGAGGCGCAGGATTTTTTCGGCGCGGTCAAGGATGGCCTGGGCGCGGCGGGCGTGGGGCACAGCCGCAATGCCCGGCTGGTGCGCGGCCTCGACTATTACCGCCATACCGCCTTCGAATTCGTCACCGATGCGCTGGGCGCGCAGGGGACGGTGATGGCGGGCGGGCGTTATGACGGCCTGATCGGAGCAATGGGCGGACCGGAGACGTCCGCCGTAGGGTGGGCGGCGGGCATCGAGCGGCTGTCCATGCTGGTGGATGCGCCCGCACCGGAAACCATCGACGTCGCCTTCCTGCCGCTGGATGAAAACGCCCGGCAGCGGGGCATGCGTCTGGTCGCGGCGCTTAGGAAGGGCGGCAGCGTCGCCGTCGAGACCTTCGCCAGCGGCAAGATGCAGAAACGCATGCAGCGGGCCAGCGCCAGCGGTGCGCGCCTGGCCATCATCATCGGCGCGGACGAACTGGCGGATGGCGCGATGCAGGTGAAGGATCTGGTGTCCGGCGAGCAGGTGAAGATCCCGCAGGGGGAGGCGGGTTTCATCGGCGGCTATCTGGCGGAACTGCGCCTGATGGGTTTGACTGGCATGGCCGGTGAAAATGGACGTACCGCGCCCGATTTCCCTGGCTGGCGAACCCGCAATCTGGGAGGGCAGGCGCTATGAGCGACAGTCCAACCGTCCCCGAAGCGCGCATCGACGCGATCATCGCGCGCCACGCCGAGCTGACGACGCAGATGGCCTCGGGCGACCTCGCGCCGGAAAAATTCGTCGAACTGTCGAAGGAATATAGTGAGCTCGACCCCGTCGCCGCCGCGGCGAAGGACGTGCGGTCGGCGCGGGAGGAGATGGCGGAGCTGCAGGCGCTGGCCGCCGATCAGGACAGTGACGCGGAGATGCGCGAGCTGGCCGAGGCGGAACTGGAGGAAGTGAGCGAAAAGCTGCCACAGGCGGAACGCCGCCTCGCCGTGCTTTTGCTACCGCGCGACGTCGCCGACGACCGTTCCGCGATCCTCGAAATCCGCGCGGGGACGGGCGGCGAGGAGGCGGCTTTGTTCGCGGGCGACCTCTATCGCATGTATTCGCGCTATGCCGAGGCGCAGGGCTGGAAGGTCGAGACGATGGATATCTCGGGCGCGGACGCGGGCGGCGTCAAGGAAGTCATCGCCAATGTGAGCGGCAAGGGCGTGTTCGCCAAGCTGAAGTTCGAATCCGGCGTCCACCGGGTGCAGCGCGTGCCCGCCACCGAAGCGTCGGGCCGCATCCACACCAGCGCCGCGACCGTCGCCGTGCTGCCGGAAGCGGAGGATGTCGATGTTGTCGTCAACGACGCCGACCTGCGCATCGACGTGTTCCGCTCATCGGGGCCGGGCGGACAGTCGGTGAACACGACCGACTCCGCCGTGCGCATCACGCACGAACCGACGGGCCTGGTCGTTATCCAACAGGACGAGAAGTCTCAGCACAAGAACCGCGCCAAGGCCATGAAGGTTCTGCGGGCGCGGCTGTTCGAGCTGGAGCGGCAGAAGCTGGCCGACGAACGCGCCGGCGCGCGCAAGTCCATGGTCGGGTCCGGCGACCGGTCGGAGCGCATCCGCACCTACAACTTCCCGCAGGGCCGCATCACCGACCACCGTATCAACCTGACGCTGCATCGCCTGCCGACCATCATCGAGGGTGATATGGACGAACTGGTCGGCGCGCTGATCGCCGAGGAC
>JBARZR010000234.1:0-5783 GCA_049650205.1 Pacificimonas sp.
CCACATAATCATCGCGGACCGATGCGCTTTTGCTGGTCGCTGGCATTAAGGTTGCGAGTCCGTCATCCGGCTCACCCTTGTCTGACAGCGAGCCGAGCTTGACATAGACGTTCTCAATCAGGTTGGAGAGGTCCAAGACTGCCACTCTGTTATTGTCAGCATGCGCGATTACGATTTCTGCAGTATATTCCTTGAGAGGCCGTTTTGAATGGGGTTGAGCGGTCGGCGTTGATGTGATTCCAGCAGGTTGCCGAGACCGAGCTGGAGTGAACAAATGCGGACCCCGACCACTCGCGCACAGCATAGCCGCGCGCGCCTGAATGCACGGGCGGCTCGTGCCGCACCTTTTACATGAGTAATGGCGCGGCATCGGAGCATCGGTTAGGGGAAGCCGAGATTTGGCGGGGACCGAAATGAAAGCCGAAAACCTGCGTCTGCGCGGTGAACTCGACGCCGCGAATGAAACCATTGCCGATCAGGCCCTGGTGGCGCGGACATCGGCAGCGCAGCTGCTCTTGATGGAAGCTGCGGTTGAAACTGTCCCCGTTGGCGTTGTCATCGCCGAAGCGCCGACGGGCAATATTATATCCGGGAACAGTCGCACCGAGGAGATGCTTCGCCATCCCGTGCTGCATTCGGACGACGTTGATTCCTACGGCGAATGGATATCTTTTCACGCCGATGGCCGCCAGGTCGCCAGCCATGAATACCCGCTTTCGCGCATCATCCGCGACGGCGAAGATCATTCAGTGATCGACGTTCACTATCAGCGAGGCGACGGCACGCGCTTCTGGTGCCGGATCATCGGACGCGCGATCCATGAAGAGGATGGAACCCTCGTCGGCGCAGCGGTCGCGCTGATCGACATCGATGCGGAGCGGCGCCTGCATGCCGAGCAGCAGCTTCTGATTGGCGAGCTTAATCACAGGGTGAAAAATGCCTTCGCCGTCATGAAGTCGATCGTCCGCCAGTCGCTGCAGAAGACCGATGTCCCGCAAACGCTTACCGACACCATCGACCAGCGGCTGCAGGCCTATTCGCTGGCGCATGACCGGCTGATGCAGGGTCACTGGGACCGGGCATCCATCCTCGATGTCACGGATGAGATCCTGGGCCGCCACGGGGCAGACGACCGGATCACCATGTCAGGACCGGATTTCATCTTTCCCGCACGTCAGGCGCTGTCGTTCTCGATGGCGTTCTATGAACTCATGACCAACGCATTCAAACACGGCGCGCTGTCTGACCCGGCTGGGAAAGTGCATCTGGGCTGGACCATATCGAACGACGACGAGCCAAGGGTTCATTTCATCTGGAGGGAACGCGGCGGTCCGCCAGCGGTTCAACCTGTAGTCAAGGGTTTCGGTACGTTTCTGATCGACCGGGCCTTTTCAATGGACATGGCGGGAACCGTGACAATGCGGTTTGAAAAAAGGGGCTTTACATGGGAACTCGTCGCGCCGCTACCGGCAGACACGTCCGGGCAGACGCCGGGCTGAGCTTGTGACGCGCATTCTCGTTGTTGAAGACGATTTCCTACTCGCTCTCGATATGACGGATGTCCTCGAGGATCTTGGATATGAGATTATCGGTCCGGTCATGAACCTGGATGCTGGTATCAAAATTGCCCGTTCTGAGAAGATGGATTTCGCGCTGCTTGATGTGAATCTCGGTAACGGTTTGACGTCGGCACCGATTGCGGCAATTTTACGCGAACGATGTGTCAACTTTACATTTGTCACCGCTTATACCCGTGCGCAAATCGGCTATGCTCACGATAATGAACGGATTTTAAGCAAACCCGTATCGCACGATGATTTAAAGACTGAACTAGGCCGTGTTGACAAAAGACTTCAACCATAAGCGTGCAGCAGCGAGGTTGAGGAAGCTCTCGAAGGACAGGACGGTTTTGTCGTAGCGGGTGGCGATGCGGCGCTGCGCTTGAGCTTGCCGAACATGCGCTCGACGCGGTTGCGATCCTCGTAGCGGCGATAGTCGGGATGCTCGGGCACCTTGCGGTTCGAGCGGGGTGGAATGACCGGCAGGATCCCACGGATCAGCAGGCTCTCCCGGAAGCGGTCGCCATCATAACCCTTGTCTGCCAGCAGTGCTTGGGGCGTGGCGACCGGGATTGCCATCAGCGGCTCGGCAGCGGTGTAATCGGAAGCCTCGCCGCCGGTCAGGATGAAGCCGACAGGCAGTCCCTGATTGTCGCAGCGGGCGTGGATCTTGCTCGTAAAGCCGCCGCGTGATCGACCAAGAGCGTTCGCACAAGCCCCCATTCCCGCCCGCTGCCGAGACATGGCCGCGAACGCTGGTGCTGTCGATCATGTGTTGCCAGTCGTCGGTCAGACCCAGATTGACCAGCGTTTGCAGGAGGGCATCCCAAACACCCTGCTGGCCCAGCGCCGGAACCGGACATAGACCGAGTTCCATTTGCCGTATCGCTCGTGCATGTCGCGCCAGGGGCAACCGACCCGCAGCACATGGAGCATACCGTTGAGAAAGCGCCTGTTATCACCCGCTGGCCGGGCCCAACGACCGCGCTCAGGCGGCAGCAATAGTCCGATCAGTTCCCACTCCGCGTCCGACAAATCCCCGCGACCCATGACTGCTCCTTAAAAAGAAGTCTTGAATCAGAACCGGGAGCGGTTGGGAATCCCTTTGTCAACACGGCCTAGGCATCGCTTTGACGAAATAAGCGCGAAAGCAACTATCTATTCCTGAATGAGATAACTACAAGAACAAATAACCGAAATCGTCACATCCATTTTCCCCCAAAAAAAAAGAATTGGGTTCCTGTCACGACCGTGAACCGGAACCCAATTCGAACAAACCTGGGATATCAGGAAAAGAGACCTGTTCGGATCACTTGCCACGACTGTCGCCTGACGGGCAACGGCCTTTGCCGTCTGTGGTTTCGCCATGATGTTGCTTATTCCGTGGATCATGGCGAAGGTCATCTGATGCTGTTCCATTCTGACGGGGATTCATCATTTCTTTCAGGCCCGTTGCATCAATGGAAGCCAGCCAGTCGCGTAGCACATCGAGGCTGGCCAGACGTATCGTGTAAAGGCGTGTGCGCGAATCCGGTTCGAGCCGTCGTTCTTCAACCAGGCCGGCATGGCGTAAATAGTGAAGATGATTGCTCGCTTTCTGAGGCGACAGGCTGAGTTGCGTCGCGAGCTCGCCGGGACGACAGCCCTTCACACCAATAACGCGGAGAATTTCGCGTCGGCGGGGATTGGCAAGCGCCTGCAGGACGGTCTGGAGATCCGGCATCAGAACCGTTCGGCATCCTGCAGGCGCTCTAGAATATGTATGGACCAGGCCGGATCGCCAGCATGACAGTATAACCTGATCAGAAACCGTTCACCGCAGGGTGTTTCCAGGATGGACTCATCGACAGCATGGTCGATCTGCGCGTCGAGGATGGCCGACCCGGCCTTTAGATGGCGGTATTGCCGCGGAGAATAGTTCTCATACGGGATACCGCGGCGTCCTTCGACAGGCAGGGGGAAGTCGCGCAGAAACATGACCAGGCTTGAGGCCGTTGCCACATAAGGCAGGGGTAGCCCTTTGAACGTCGGCTTCAGCGACATCATGCTCGCTGAGCCATTCATGGCGCAAATCTTTCGGCGTCGGGAAGGCGTTCGATGATCTCAATGTCCCAGCACCCGTTCACACCGTCCCAGTCCGGCGCGATCAGGTAGCGCTTGCCGCCGGGCGTTTCCAATGTGAGGCAGTGAAAGGGATGTTCGTCATTTTCGAGCAGTATACAGGAGCCGCCCTCAAATTTTGCGATTTCGCGGGGCGTGTAACGGTCCGCAGGGATGCGGCGGCTCCCGGTCAAAGGCCGTCCATTGGCGCTCAGGAATCCGGCAATGTTGGTCGCCTTCGCCCGGTAGGGCAATGTCCTGCCCCGGAACGTCTCGTTTTGGGCTGTGGGCATTGCCATCTGCTCCATCAAGGCGCGGCGCGCGGTGCGCGGCCCACGATCATGGACCAGAGATGGCCGTGCCTCGGACTGCAGCGGTAACTGACGCCGATATGGGTGACGTCGGCAAGCAGCATGGCGCGGCGATGCGGCGGCGACAGCATCCAGTTCTGAACCGCCTCTGTTGCCGTTGTCTGGTTCCAGGCAAGATTCTCGGCGCGCGGCATGCCCTCGAAATCAAGGTCACGGACGCGATGTTCAAAATAGCGGCCGTCACTACCGACATGCCCGAAGCGTCCGCTGCGTTCGATATCAGTCAAGTGACGGTTTCCCGCTTTCACGAGATCACGATCAAGTATGACCGCCTTAACGCCGTGCTTCTCCCGCAGCGCATTGATGAGCCTGAACGCACGCTCGGTGCGACCTGCTTCAGACCCGCATTGCGTTGGCATGGGCGGCAGGGGAATGACCCTGTCACTTGCGAACGCCGAAGCGGATGGAAGAAGGGTTGCCAGCGCTCCGGCGCAGGCCGCAGGAAGAAACGAGAAAACAAAGAAACGCAGGCTGAACATGTCGCGTAAACGTCATAAATTCAGGCGAAGTTTCTTTCGCATGCGCAACTTCATTAAACGAAATGTGAACCGGATCTAGTAGTTATACGCCAGGGGTAACCGTTGTCAGTGCGGTGTCAAGATTGACCCACAATCTTTACCGCGCAACAGGTTAGCTGGTTAACAGCCAGCAGTTTTGAACCTGTTGGTGCGAAATCCCAAAAGGTTACAGTCGCGCAGAACACCTATTTCTTTTCATAGGGTGAATTTACCGTCCTCGTGCCGATCATGCGGTCCATGAAACCATCATCATCATCGTCCCAAGCATCGGCGTTTCCGTCTCCATCGAAATCCCACGCGTCCGCGGTTCCATCACCGTCAGTGTCCAGATCTGGCAACGGATACGCAATAGAACTGTCAGGCGCGGGATCAGCTGACGGCGTCGCGCCAGGCAGTGGAACAGGCTGGGAAGCTGATATCGCCACGGCCATCGGTAAAAGAAACATGCGCGTCCAATCGAAAAATGCTGACGCCCATGGAAGGCGGCGTCGCGACTTCCTGGTCGCGATGTCATAAAAGGCTCGTAAATTTGCTGCCCACATAGTCCACGCTGTGTAGAAAACAACCTGTTCGAACAGATTTGCCCCTCGCAGTGCCGGAGAAAAACGACATACTCGGATCGCGTGCGACGGCCGTGAAGGCGGCAAGCTATTCAGCAGCCCTTGACTGACGTACCATCATATCGTCCGGCAAAAGCCGCTGAAGATCCAGGCTGCCGGGTTCGGCGGTCAGCCACCGTTTCGCATCTGCAGCCGTCGTTATGATCGCCGGCATCGCTTTGGGATGAACGGCCGCCACGGTCTTGTTCGGTTCGGTCGTCATGAACGCGAACAGCTCCCAACCGTCCACTTCGCGTTGTCTTCGCTTCTTCCCTTCGACGGCCTTCAGGCGCTCGCCGTGCCAAGGTCGCCAGAATCCGGCGAAACAGGGGAACTCGGCATCTACGGTGAACCAGGCATTTGCCTTCATTGTGCTATCCCATTCGGCAAAGCGGTCGAAGGGGACGAGGCAGCGGTATTCGGGCTTGGAGATATATTCGCCGTTCGCGCCGCGCCACCACGTGCTTTCAAGATTGCGGATGTTCGTGATGGGCTTCCCTTTGTCCGCCCAGGCTGGGAAACCCCATCGGCGAACGCGGACGACGAGCTGGCCGTCTTCGACTGCAATGACCGGGCCATCTGAATCGGCCCCAACATAGTTAGGGGCGAAGTTGCGGCGATCCGCGTCAGGCGCGA
>JBARZR010000235.1:0-9833 GCA_049650205.1 Pacificimonas sp.
CCAGCTTCGAATGCAAACACGGCAGGATCGGCGGCGGCGATCCCGTCATCCTCGCCTTCGGCCGCTATGGCGGCCAGGCACTGACCGAGCAATCCGACCTTGATCTGGTCTTCCTGTTTTCAGGGTCTCACGAAGCCATGTCGGATGGTGACAGCCCCTTGCCCGCCACCAGCTATTTCAATCGCTTTTTTCAGCGTGTCACATCGGCGCTGACCGTACCGACGGCGGCGGGGCCGCTATATGAGGTCGACACACGGCTGCGCCCCTCCGGCGCGCAGGGGCTGCTGGCTGTTAGCATCGACAGCTTCGCCACCTATCAGAAGAGCGCCGCCTGGGCGTGGGAGCATATGGCACTCACGCGTGCGCGCATCGTGACAGGGACGGATCACAGTGATGAGGTGCGTGCGGCAATCGCAGGCGGATTGCGACAGGAGCGGGACAGGTCCAAGCTCAAGAACGATATCGCAGCGATGCGCGCGGATATGGAAAAGGCCCACCCCTTTTCAGGATCGATGGATGTGAAGCGCGGGCGTGGCGGACTGATCGACCTGGAATTTCTGATACATCACCAGCAGCTGAAAAAACTGACCGGCTTTCATCCGGATCTGCGAGAGGCGCTTACGCAGTTAATCGACCATAGCCTTTTGCCGGAAGCACTATTGAAGGCTCACGATGTGCTGGCGAGTTATCTGATCATGTCGCGGCTGGTGGAGGGCGCGGTCGAAGGGCCGGGCAATGCGGCAACGCGCGCTTTGGTCGCGCGCAGCTGCGATGCGAAGGACTGGACGACCCTGAAACGGGAGATCGCTTCGGCCCGGAAAACAGTTGCGACGGCCTGGACCCATGATTTTGGAAGGAAATGGACATGACAAAGACACCACAGGAAGGCGACGAGGCTCCGGATTTCGAACTGCCAGGTGAAGGTGACCGGGTGTTCCGGCTTGGTGATTATGCCGGGAAAAAGCTCGTACTGTATTTCTACCCGAAGGATGACACGCCGGGCTGCACGAAACAGGCCATCGGCTTTACTGGGCATGCCGATGATTTCGCCGCGGCGGATACCGCGATCCTAGGCGTCTCAAAGGATACGGTCGCCAAGCACGCGAAGTTCCGCGCAAAGCACGGTCTGGGAATTGACCTTGGCAGCGATCCCGAGAGCGACGTTATTGATCGCTATGGCAGCTGGGTGGAAAAATCCATGTATGGAAGAACCTATATGGGCATCGACCGATCGACGTTTCTGATCGATGGAGATGGCAAACTTTCCCGCGTCTGGCGCAAGGTGCGCGTGAAGGGCCATGTCGAGCAGGTCCTCGAAGCGGCCAAGGCGCTTTGACGCGAACGCTGTCCGATGCGGCGAAAAGCGTATTGATGACCGCGGACCCACGCGCCAAAGCCGCTGCCAGTCTGGCGCAGGCGGCGGCATGGGAAGCTGGTTCGCTCATCTTTCAGTTCGATGGCGCAATGCCGGACCGTCCTGCCCGTCCCGCACGTCCGGAACTTCTTCCCGCTTCGCAAATGCCGCGTCGAGGGCGGGCAGGATCCGAACGCTCGCGCATAGCGCTGCTGCATGCTCTGGCGCATATCGAACTGAACGCGATCGATCTGGCATGGGACGCGGCCGCCCGGTTCGGCGCGCACATGCCGCGCGGCTTCACGAATGACTGGGTATCGGTCGGGAAAGACGAGGCCCGGCATTTCCTGCTCCTCGTGGAGCGTCTGGCGGAAATGGGCACGGACTATGGCGACCTGCCCGCGCATGACGGCCTGTGGCAAGCGGCGCAGGACACGTCGGACGATTTGCTCGCGCGCCTCGCCATCGTTCCACAGGTGCTTGAGGCCCGGGGGCTCGACGTATCGCCCGCCACTGTCGAACGATTGCGAAAGGCAGGCGATGAGGCGAGCGCGGACGTGGTCGACATAATCTATCATGACGAGATCGGTCACGTCGAAATCGGCAATCGCTGGTTTCGGTTCACCTGCGAATCGGAGGGCCTGGAGCCAGTGGAAACGTTTCGACAGCTCGTCCGGTCGCGGTTCAAGGGGCGTATAAAGCCTCCGTTCAACGACTCGGCGCGCGAATCAGCCGGTTTGACGAGGGATTTCTACGCGAACCTTGAACATGCTTAACAGCTTAGCCAGGATGAGCTTTGTAAAGAGCAGGTTCTGATACGATCTTCTATGGTTAACGAATTGTCAGGCATCGTCGGCGATGATGCGTTACGCGGCGGGAGAAAGACCGCGAAACGAAAATGCCGAGGATTTCATGCCTGATGGGCGGGGAAATTTTGATGAGTAAAGCTGTTGTGTCCGGTTTTGGTAGCAAACTGAAGGCCATCTTCCGCACCCGCGAATTCATGCATTATCATGATGAACGTGGGATGCGCGTTATCAAGGTTACGGGTCGCCAGCAGGTCTTGGGGGCCACCATGGCTGCTGCTCTGCTTGGCTACACCGGCCTTGCCACGGGAATGATCGCGACAGGCGGCGAAAATATCGAACTGACCGCCGAACTCGCGCATACCAAGGCAGAACTGGCGCAGACCCGTGCGAAAGTCGCCAGCATTCAGAATGATGTCGCCATGCAGACGGCGCGTATGGAAAAGCGGCAGGCTTTTTTAAGCGACCTTTTCGCAGGCGAAGCGGATCTGAACCAACTGGCCACCATCATGCCGCGTGAAGGCGGAAGTGAATCCGCTGCCGCTGGAATCTCATTGCTGACACCGTTCACGAAACTGGAGGCCGAGCAGCTGGCATTTGTCGATCAGGCCGCCAGCGCCGCTGAGGCGCGTTACCGTGACCGCAGTGCGCAACTGAGGAAAATGGGCCTGCGCCCCGACCGCTTCCTGAAGCAGTCCACCATTGCCATGGGCGGACCGGACATTCCTGCCGACGTCAGCGGTAGCCCACTGGCCGGAGCGGAACCTCGTTTCAAGCAGCTGTTCATGTCGTGGAAGAAGCTTGATCTTCTTGAAAAGGAACTTAGCGCCGTTCCGAGCATAAAGCCCGTTAAATCATATACCTACACATCCAGCTATGGCATTCGCTTCGACCCCTTCAAGGGAACGACGGCCATGCATCAGGGCGTCGACATGTCCGGACCGGTCGGAGAGCCTATTTATGCTGCAGCAGATGGTGTCGTGACCAAATCCGGTCGTCATGGCGGCTATGGCAAGCTGGTCGAGATCGACCACGGCAAGGGCATGACGACGCGTTACGCGCATATGTCCCGCCTCAACGTGAAAATCGGCGATCATATTTCCGCCGGCGAACAGATCGGCGGCATGGGGTCAACTGGCCGCTCAACCGGCTCGCATCTTCATTATGAAGTCCGCATCGATGGCCGCGCGGTCAATCCCATGCCTTTCCTGGAGGCTGCGGACATGGCCATGAATACCGGTGCGAAACTGGCCGGGGGCGAGTAAGCGGCGTTGCGGCGGGCAGGTTCCCACCCTACATTCAGGCTATGCCCAGCATGACCCTTTCCCCCTCCGCAGCAGCACGTGTAGCAGCTATTGCCGAAAGGCAGCAGGCTCCCGCGATATTACGCCTGTCGGTAGAGGGCGGTGGCTGCGCGGGCTTTCAGTATAAATTCGGTTTGGAAACCGCTCCCGAGGCGGACGATCTGGTTGCCGAAACCAATGGCGTCCGACTTGTGGTCGACCCTGTCAGTCTGGACCTGATCGACGGATCCGAAGTCGATTTCGTTTCCAATCTTGGCGGCGCGTCCTTTCAGGTGAAGAACCCGCAGGCGGCTTCCGGCTGCGGATGCGGCACATCGTTTTCCGTCTGACGGGTTGATATCAATCCGATGAAGATCGCCACATACAATGTGAACGGCATCAAGGCCCGCCTTCCCCGCCTGCTGGAATGGCTGGAGGAAACAACGCCCGATGTCGCCTGCCTGCAGGAAACCAAGTCTGTCGCCGAAGGCGTTCCGGTAAGGGAGATCGAAGCCGCAGGCTATCATGCCCTGCTTCACGGTGAGAAGGGATTCAATGGCGTTGCCATACTGACACGTGAGAAGGCGCAGCTGGTCCGTACCGGCCTGCCCGGTGCGGATGAACTGGAAGACGGCAAGGAAGATCAGGCGCGCTATATCGAAGCCGATTACAAGGGTGTGCGCATTGCCAGCATCTATCTGCCCAACGGCAATCCGCAGCCAGGTCCGAAATTTGACTTCAAACTACGCTGGATGGAGCGCCTGCGCCTGCACGCGTCGGAACTATGGACCCTCGAAAAACCGACCGTCCTGACTGGTGATTTCAACATCGCGCCGCAGGATCGTGATGTCTTCTCGATGGCGGCGATGGGCGATGATGCTCTGGTGCAGCCGGAGAGCCGCGCGGCTTGGCAGGCCATCCTGTCGCAGGGCTGGCTGGAGGCTCTTCGCGCCGTTCATCCTCTTGACGACGAACTCTACACATTCTGGGATTACCAAGCTGGCGCGTGGCCACGCAATGCGGGCCTGCGAATAGATCATCATCTGTTGAGCCCAGCCATCGCCGATCGCCTGCTCGACGCGAAAGTCGACAAAGATTATCGCGGTCGCGAAAAATCCAGCGACCACACGCCCGTCTGGATCGAGATCGCCTAGGAAACCCTATCCGGAGCTGACGACCTTGAACCGCTCCAGTTCTTTCTGAGGCGGTAGCCAGCGCGGGCTGATCTGAATCGCCTGCTGGTAATCCCGGTAAGCCGCTTCGACGTTGCCGAGCGCTTCGTTGACTGCTGCGCGCATGTAATAGGCAACTTCTAGATCGCCGGTTTTCAGTTCGATACCACGCGTCAGTGCTGCAAGCGCATCCTCGTTGCCGGTCTGTGAATACCATATCGCGATACCACGGTTTGTGTGCGCCTCACCCAGACGGCCATTAAGTTCCAGCGCGGATTCATAGTCCTCCAGCGCGGAGACAAACTCGCGTCTGCGCATCTTTATAATGCCGCGGTTCACGAACGTCGCGGCCTTGTCTTTCGAGGTCAACGCCCGTTCCTGAAGAGCTTCATCGCAGATCTTCAGTGATGAAGCATCATTGCGCTTATATTCAGCCGCTTCATAGCACATCCGCGCCGTCGTACTTCCAATCACGGTTATCGCGGCCTGAGCAGTGCTCGCGCCCACTGCTGCGATAGCGGCGGTCGCAATCAAAAAAGACATACGCATGGCTTATCTCCCTTGGAATTGAGACTGAGTATAGCATATTCGCGCGTTGAACGGAATTCCAAGGCGTCAGCTTGGCTTGACGAACTTAAGCGTCATGCGGTCGGATTCGCCGATGGCAGCATATTTCGCACGTGTTTCCTCGCCTTCGGCAAAGTTGGGCGGCAACGTCCAAACGCCCTTCGGATAGTCGGCAGTATCGGCGGGATTGGCATTGATTTCGCTTTCCTCGACCAGCTGAAATCCTGCTGCCTCAGCCATGGCGACCACTGCGGACCGCTTCATGTAGCCGCTGGTTTTCTGCAGGCCATCGTCCGCGGTTTCGGGAAGCCGGTGTTCCACCACGCCCAGCACACCGCCGGGCTTCAGCGCCCTGTAGAAACTGGCGAAGGACTGTTCGGCCACGTCGCCCATATACCAGTTATGCACATTGCGGAATGTCAGGACCATGTCCGCCGCATTGTCCGGTGTGGAGAGATCGCCACCAGAAAAGACCGCCAGACTGGTGCTCCCATAGTTGTCCGTGTCCGCGTCGAGCTTCTCCTGAAAACGGGCGACGGCCGCGGCGGCGCGGTCGCTGGCCGCAGGGTCGGCATGGGCCGCGTACAGCTTACCCTCCGCGCCGACGGCTGGCGCGATGACTTCGGTGTACCAGCCGCCACCTGGTCCGATTTCCACCACGGTCATTCCCGGCTCCAACCCGAAGAAGGCGAGGGTCTCCGCAGGGTGGCGATAGGAATCGCGGGCGCGGTTTTCAGGAGAGCGATGATCGCCAGCCAATATGGTCGCATAGTCGATCCCGGCCATCACGTCCCCGTCGTCCGCCATGGCCGCGGGCGCCATGTCGTCCGTGGCCATCTTGTCGCCCGCCATGTCGTCCTGTGCGGCGCAGGCAGTGGCGAGAACAGCGATTGCGGCAGTTAGAAACAGGTTACGCATGGTGATCGGCTCCCGGAAAAGTTCATGTGAATGGCTGACCAATAGCGTGAATATGGCTATGTGGCGAGTATGGGATTTGAAGCAACCTTATGGGCCTTTGGCATCGGCCTGGTCGTCCTGGCAATCAGTGCGGTCGGGACACGCCGCAAGACGGTAGGCTTTCGTGTGGGTTTCATTCCCTGGCACGCGATCATGCTGCTGTCCCTTCTCCTCTCCTTTGTGATGGCGGCGCATCTGGTGGCAATCTGGCCTAAGGGATGACGAGAGCAACAGGAGAATCGCGCCATGAAGGTCGTCGCCCTTAAAAAACCCGGTGGTCTGGACAATCTTATCGTGGAGGAGCGGCCCGATCCGGTTGCGGGGGCGGGCGAGATCCTGGTTCGGGTGCGGGCAAGTTCGCTGAATTATCACGACTATGTAGTTGCGATGGGCGGCATCGCGACGGATGACGGTCGCATTCCAATGTCTGACGGTGCTGGCGATGTCGTTGCCATAGGGGATGACGTGACACGGTTCCGGGTCGGCGACCGGGTGCTGTCGACATTTTTTCCCAACTGGCGTCGCGGACCGGCTGCTCTCGAGGGGCTGATGGGCGTACCGGGTGATCATGCCAACGGATTTGCCGCGGAACTGGTGGCCATGCCCGCCGAAACATTCACTGCCATGCCTGAGGGCTATAGCTTCGCCGAAGCGGCCACACTGCCCTGCGCCGCGCTGACCGCTTGGCGCGGCATGTTCGTGGAGGGCAATGTGCAGCCGGGTGACTGGGTGCTGGTACAGGGAACCGGCGGCGTCAGCATGTTCGCTTTGCAGTTCGCGAAGGCCGCGGGAGCGCGGGTGATTGCGACATCTTCCAGCGACGAGAAACTGGCGCGCCTGACAGACATGGGCGCGGATCATGTCATCAATTACCGCAAAATGCCGAAGTGGGGAAAACGCGCCAAGGAGCTAACTGGTGGACGGGGTGCGGACGAGGTCGTGGAAATTGGCGGACCGGGAACGCTGGCCCAGTCCATCGCGGCCAGCCGGATCGGCGGGCATATTTCGCTTATCGGTGTGCTGACCGGCGTTTCAGGCGAAGTTCCAACAGCCGCCTTCTTCTCGGCAAATCTGACTATGAGCGGCATTACCGTCGGATCACGCGAAGATCAGGAAGCCATGATCCGCGCTATCGACGCATCCGGCATCAAGCCCGTCATCGACCGGGAATTTCCCTTGGCAAAACTGGGCGACGCCTTTCGTCATCAACAGGCGCAGGCCCATTTCGGCAAGATCGTTGTCACCATCTGAGTGCGCCGCCCGATCTGCGCCTGCGCAAGCGAGAGTAACGGCAACCGGTGCGGATATTTCCTCAGGATGGAAATGGGGAAAATGTTTCCGCTATGGGGCTCACATGATTTGCAATCTTGAGACTTGATGTTCTCGGGAACAAAAAAAGGGCGCTTCCGCAAAGAAGCGCCCTTTCACAATTGAAATGTCGGCATTTCCTACTGCAGCGCGGCATAGGCCTCGTTGCCGACGAAACCGATTTTGGTAATGCCATTACGCTGGGCGCTGGCCATCAATTCGCTGACGACCGCATAGCGCGCGAGCGCATCGGGACGAACATGGATTTCCGGTTGGGGATCCATGCGCGAACTCTGCTGAAAATAGCCCTGCAGCTGCGCCGGCGTCACCGGCGTGTCGTTCCAGTAGATATCGTTCAGAAAGTCTACCGAGATGCGGTTGACGACCGGATCGACCAACGGTGGCTGGGGATTGGGGTCATCGACAGGCAAATCCAGCTTCACGGCATGTGTCTGGATTGGAATTGTGATGATGAACATGATGAGCAAAACCAGCATCACGTCGATCAGTGGCGTGGTGTTCATCTCGATCATGGGGCCACCGCTGTCGCCACCTACTGACATACCCATATTCTATACTCCTTGAAAACTAAATCCCGGCAAAGTCGCTCTTAACGGCTACCCACAATGGCACCGGGAGGGGGTTCGGAGATGAAAGCGATCTTGATAAATCCGGCGCGTTGTACTGTGAAGATCACGCCGCCGATATTTTGATACTCGACATCGGAATCCCCGCGAATATGCACTTCAGGCAATTCCGTTATTGGGCGACCCGCCGCTTCCTCCGTGTCGATATAATTTTGCAGATTGGCGGAAAGCTGCTCCCGCAATTCATTGTAATTGTCCATCCGCGTCTGCCCGAGGAACACGTCACCCTGGCCGTTGACGGACAGCGTAACATTTTCAGGCTTGGTCGTGGTCGCGACGGAGACAACCTCCGGCAGCTCCAGCGGAACGGTCTGAATGGCAACCGGCACGGTGATGAGGAAGATGATCAGAAGAACCAGCATCACGTCCACCAAGGGCGTCGTGTTGATCTCGTTCATCGGTGCATCGGCGGGGCCGTCTCCGACTTTCATACCCATGGAATTGGCATTCCTTCAATTACGCTTTGACATTGGAAGACAGCCGGTGCGGACAATGGTCGGGCCCGCACCGGGCCGGTCAGCTTACTTCTTCGGTGGAGTCGTCGTTGCCTGACCTGGGACCGTCCGCGCGGCGGCAGGCTTGGCAGCAACGGCGGCAGTCGCCGGAGCAACGCGGGCACCCGAAACCAGGAAACCGTGAACGTCATCCGCGAAAATACCGATATGCTTCAGTACGTCGCGGTTGCGACCGAGCAGCCAGTTATAGGCGAGCACGGCGGGCACGGCCACGAACAGACCCACGGCGGTCATGATCAACGCCTCACCAACGGGACCGGCGACCTTGTCGATTGATGCCTGGCCGGAAAGGCCAATACCGATCAGGGCGCGATAGATACCGATCACCGTACCAAGCAGACCGACAAATGGTGATGTCGAACCAGTCGATGCCAGGAAGCTGAGACCTTTGGCCAGTTTCGAGGAAATCGCGGCCTGTGAGCGGTCGAGTGACATTGTCACCCACTCATGCTGATCGATCTTGTCGGTCAGGCGACCTTCATGATGATCCGCAGCCCGCATGCCGTCTTCGACGATCATGCGGTAGGGCGAATCCTTCGGCAGTTTGGCGGCGCCTTCCTTGAGGCTCGGGGCCGCCCAGAATTTCTTGTCGACCTCTTTCGCTTCATTCATGATCTTCCGCTGGTCCCACCATTTCGTGAACAGGATATACCAGGTTCCGAGCGACATGATGATGAGGACCGCCATCAAGAACCATGTCACCGGGCCACCGGCGATCAAAGCCTCGCGGATGCCGAATCCACCGCTGTGGGCGACTTCTTCTTCCTGAGCCAGGACGGGCGCGGCCACAAGAAGTGCGCCGGCGGCGACGGACGCCTTGGCGGAGAGGGTATCAAAACGCATATTCATTTCCTTTGTCCCCTAAGAGATACATTTGGGTCTTTTATTCTAACTAATCCGGTCAGCTCTGAATCTGCCAGCGAAACCGGTCCGTACGGGTAGCCTGCACTTCCCTGCCGTTGTCGAGCGCCGGATCGAAGCGGAAGCGGCGTTCCGCCAGGCGGCAACTCTGGCTATCGAGACGGGAATGCCCACTTGAAGCGACAACTTTGCAACTGCCGCTTACAACACGGCCATTCGTGCCAACCGTGTAGGAAATCGTAACCGTACCCTCTTCTTCCGCGCGAAGTGATGCGGATGGGTAGTCGTCCTGACCAAAGCCGAAACCACGACTCTTGGGCTCTGGCGGGCGCGTTGGCCCGGCAGGTGCGGGCGGAGGTGGCG
>JBARZR010000236.1:0-1664 GCA_049650205.1 Pacificimonas sp.
CGGTGGAGGGGTCTGTCCACGCACGCGATGTCGTTACCCTATCTCGGTTTTTGCAGGATCGTGCCTCTTTCACCTCCCCTCCACCACGCTTCGCGGGCGACGCTATGCGCGTCTGCCCCCTCCCCCGGTGGGGGAGGAAGGGAGTGTCGCCGCAGGCGAGGCTCCTGATATGGCCTGATCGTACGGGCTCGCTTCGCTCGCACCCCCTCCGTCCCTCTGCGGGGACACCTCCCCCAAGGGGGAGGAAGGCAGGGGGCGGGAAATTCTCCATAATGTCTGAAATTGTGGAGGCCTTATGAATTTCGACTTTTCCGATGACGCGCGTGAATTGCAGGCGCAGGCGCGGCGCTATTTCGATGCCGAAGCGGGGCCGGATGCGGCGCGCAAGATCATGAACGCGGACGATGGGCATGACGCCGTGATGTGGCAGGGCGTCGTCGATCTGGGTCTGACCGCGCTGCGCGTGCCCGAAGCGCATGGCGGGCTGGGGCTGGGGGCTGAGGAAGCCTGCCTGATCGCGGAGGAAGTGGGGCGCAGCCTCGCGCCCATTCCGCTGATGTCGACGTTGTTGTTCACCGAGGCATTGCTGGCTGCCGGGTCCGAGGAACAGCAGGCCGCGTGGCTGCCGAAGATCGCGGACGGGTCGGCTATCGGCTGTGTCGGCTGGGGCGAGGGCGGGACGCAGGTGCCGACCTCGACGCCTGCGACGCGCATGACGAAGGGCGGGCTGGATGGTGTGAAAGCACCGGTCGCGGACGCGACGCTTGCGAATGTCGCGGTCGTGACGGCGGCGGGCGACGATGGCCCCGAACTCTACCTCGTCGATCTCGATCAGGATGCGGCGGCGGTGGAGCCGGTCGAGACGCTCGACCTCGTCCGTCCGCATGGCCGCATCACATGCAGGGACGCGCGCGCCGAACGCATGGGCGGCGCGGCGGAATGTGCGGACTTTTTCGACAAGGCGGCGGTGCTGTCCGCGTTCGAAGCAATCGGTACGCAGGACGCGGCGATGGCGATGGCGGTCGACTATGCGAAGGACCGCGTCGCCTTCGGGCAGCGGATCGGCCGCTATCAGGGCGTCAAGCACAAGGCCGCCGACATGTATATCAAGCAGCAGCTGGCCCGCGCCCATGCCATGCACGGGGCCTGGGCGTTCCAGACGGACGCGCCCGAACTGCGCCAGACGGCGGCGGCGGCGCGGACGGCGGCGCTCGACGCGCTGACCTTCACGGCGGAGGAAAATGTGCAGATGCACGGCGGCATCGGCTACACTTGGGAATCGAACTGCCAATTCTATTACCGCCGGTCGCGCGCGCTGAGTGCGGCGCTTGGCAGCCGCGGCTTCTGGTCCGATCGACTTGTGCGGTCGCTCGAGCAAAGAAACGCGGTGGCGGCGTAAGGTTTTCCCCTCCCTGTTAGGGAGAGGGTGAAACGCGATTAGCGTTTCAGGGGAGGGTGCGAGGCGACGAGCTTACGGACGCGGGCATCATCCCGAATTTCGAAATTGGAGGGCTCGGCTTCGCCATCGCCACCCTCCCCCAGCCCCTCCCTTGAAGGAAGGGGAGAAAGAGGAGCTTATCATGGATTTCAACGATAGCCCGGCGGAAGCCGAAATTCGCAAGGAAGTCCGCGCCTGGATCGCGGAGAACACGGCGGAATATGAG
>JBARZR010000237.1:0-2759 GCA_049650205.1 Pacificimonas sp.
AGCCGCATCAGCGCCGCCAGAAAGACGATCCAGATCGAGGCTCGCAGTGTCTCGCCGACCGACACGGTCAGCGCGAAATAGCGTCCGGTCTCGGAGCCGTAGGCAAGCGCCGCCGCCCAGGCGGCCATGACCGCCGCGGCAAGCGCCAGCCAGCGATTTGCCGCCCCGCGCCGCGCCAGCAGCAGGACCAACGCGAACAGGGCGAAGGCTCCTGCGGCGATCCAGTGACTGAGCGCGGCACCTTCGCCGGTCAAACGCGAGCTCCCGACATAAGAGAAACTGTCATCTTACCCCGTCCTGCCAGACGACCACACGCACCGTCTGGATCAGTGTCACGATATCCAGAAATAGCGTGTAGTTCTTGATGTAGTAGAGATCATATTCGAGCTTGTGACGGGCGTCGTCAACGCTGGCTCCATAGGGATAATTCAGTTGTGCCCAGCCGGTTATACCCGGTTTGACGACATGACGCTCGTTATAAAAGGGAATTTCCCGAGCCAGCTCCTCAACAAAAACGGGGCGCTCGGGACGCGGTCCGACGAAGCTCATATCGCCCTTCAGAACGTTGAATATCTGAGGGATTTCATCGATTCTGGTGGCGCGTATGAACTTGCCTACGCCCGTCACGCGCGCGTCGTTCTTCCGTGCCCACACGGCCCCGTCCTTCTCGGCGTCCTGCACCATCGAACGAAACTTCATGACGTCGAAGGTTCTGCCGAACTGCCCGACCCGCTCCTGCCGGTAGAAAACCGGACCGGGACTTGTCAGCTTTACTGCCAGAGCGGCCAAGAGAAGGAGCGGCGAAGACAGGATGAGCAAAAGCCCGCTTGCAAGAAGGTCGAACAGCCGCTTCGACACAACCGCCAGAGCACGCGATCCCAAAAACCCGTCGGAAAAAATCAGCCAGGAGGGATGGATGGACGCAAGATCGACGCGGCCGGTCATCCGCTCCAGGAACGTCGACATGTCGCTGATCTGGATGCCCGCCATCTTGGCCTGAAGCAGCGCCTCGGACGGCAGGGAGCCGCGCCGTTCATCCAGCGCGAGAACAATTTCCTCGACGCCATGTTCATCGCAATAATCCGCCAATGAGGCGATCCCGGAAATTGGGACCGCTTCGGGCAGGTTGTGGTGTTTCTTGTCGGCGATGCTCACATGCTGACGAATGACGAACCCGGCATCGTCGGCGGCGGCCAGTTGCTTGAACCGAAGCGCCTGCTTTCCCGCACCCAGAACCAGTATGGGTTGTCGAAACCGCTGCCACCCAATCATCTTGAGAAAAAGTGCCCGCGTCAGAATAATGAAGACAAACGACAGAACGACCGCATAAATCACGACGAGGCGGTAAATCGTAAGTGCGGGAATGAACAGCACCACTGCGGACAATATGGCCACGCTGAGCAGCATGGCTGCCGCGAGCCGCGCGCCAGTCTGCCGGAAGGAGCGGAACGACGCGAGTTGATAGGAGCCGAGCCCCAGCATCATCGTATAGACCGTCCCGGTGTAAACGACAGTCTCGGTCAGGCGTCCCCCAAAGCCATCGGCGTTTCCGCCGTATCGCCAGGCCAGCGTCGCCGCCAGAAAGATCAGGCAGACCTCGATCAGACCCAGGATGAGGAGGGAACGTGGCAGATAATGTTTGAACAGGCGAATCAAGGCGCTGGCCGTTCCCTTTGGATGATGGGTGAATCTCGTTACGCTACAGAGGTCAATTCGCGCCCTTAAGGCGAAAGCGTTACGATTTCCATGATGCGACTTGGCAGGAAGGGACAGGCTGAATAGGCCGCGCGGTACCCTGATTGCGAAAGGCACGACATGAACGCGAAGATCTGGCCCGTCATTCTGTCCGGCGGTAGCGGGACACGGCTGTGGCCGTTGTCGCGCACGAAGCGTCCGAAGCAAATGCTGACTCTGGGGCAGGACCGGAGCATGATTGCGGCGACCGTCGCGCGTGCCAGCGGTCCGGATTTCGCCAGCCCCGTCATCGTCGCGGGCGCGGCGCATGAATCCCTCGTTAAGGCGGCCCTGCCCGACACCGAAATGTCGGCGCTGATCCTGGAACCCGCCGCGCGCAACACCGCACCCGCCATCGCCCTCGCGGCGCATTTCGTGGCGGAAACCGCCCCGGACGACCTGATGCTGGTCATGCCGTCGGACCATCTGATCGCCAGCGAAGACGCTTTTCATGCCGCCATCGCCGCCGCCACACCGCTTGCCAAGGAAGGCTGGCTCGTGACATTCGGCATTGAGCCCGACCGGCCGGAAACCGGCTATGGTTATATCGAGTCCGCCGAGGCGCTGTCCGAGCGTGGTATGCGTGTCGCCAATTTCCACGAGAAGCCGGCTCTTGAGACGGCAACGTCTTATCTCCGGTCGGGCGGCTTCTTCTGGAACGCCGGAATCTTCCTGATGCGTGCCGACGCCTATCTGGACGCCTTGAAAGCAGACGCCGCCGACATAGCGGACGATGCCGCCGCCGCCTTTTCCCGTGCTACCCGCCACGGCACCACGCTGGTGCCAGACGCCCACGCCTTCGCGCGCTGCGCCTCGCAAAGCATAGACTATGCCGTCATGGAGCCCGCCGCGCGAAAGGCGGTCATCCCCGTCAGCATGGGCTGGTCCGACATTGGTGGCTTCGAAGCCTTGCACGGCGTGCTGCCGCAAGATGCCGACGGCAATGCGGTCATGGGCGATGCGATCGTCGACGGGTGCACGAACAGCCTGGTCTGGGCCGAGGGTGTGTTCGCCGCCGCCGTCGG
>JBARZR010000238.1:0-2160 GCA_049650205.1 Pacificimonas sp.
GAAACTGTTGCGCGACATGGCCGAAAAGGGCGAAACCTTCTATGGCAACGCAGCAAAGCGGAAGGCGGCGTAGGCCCCTCAATCGTTTCTGTGTTCAAATGGCGAGAAGAGCCAGGCCGAATATGAATTGGGGGTGGGGCGCACGAGACCTCGCCACCCCGTTTTCCACCCGGACTCAGCTCGCCGCACAAGCGAGTCGATTCACCGCGCGAGGCCAATGTGTTACTTCCTTGTTAATCTTTCCTCCTGCATAAGGACATTCAGGCAGGAGAGGGCAACACATGCGCGCGGCAACTTCCACCAATAGCATTTTCGAATTTCGGCGGTTGTCCGCTTCGATGGTCGTCATGGCCGCTTTTTTCATGTTCGCCCTGACGCAACCTGTCGCCGCGCAGTCGCTGCGTGAAATTCCGAAATACGCCGCCATTGTCATAGATGTGGATACGGACGAGGTCCTTTACGCCCGCAATGCCGACGCCGCGCGTCATCCAGCGTCGATCACGAAGGTCATGACATTGATGCTGGCCTTCGACGCGCTCGACGCGGGCAAGATCAAGATGACCGACCGGGTCGTCATGTCGAAGCACGCCGCCGCGCAGCCACCATCGAAACTGGGCCTGGGAGAAGGCGGCTGGCTGTCCGTTGAGGAGGCCATTCGCCTGCTCGCTACCAAATCCGCCAATGACGTCGCCGTCGCCCTTGGCGAACATATCGCCGGAACGGAGCTGGCGTTCGCGCAGAAAATGACGGAGAAAGCGCGTGGCATCGGCATGAACGCGACGGCATTCTACAATGCCAGCGGCCTTCCCAACCCGGCACATTCGACCACTGCGCGCGATCTTGGCGCGATGTCGAAATATCTGATCCAGCAATATCCGCATTATTATGCGTTCTTCTCGATGCAGAGCTATAATTTCTACGGCAAGACTTACCCCAACCATAACCGCCTGCTCGGGAAACTCGTCGGCCTGGATGGTATCAAGACGGGCTACACCAACGCGTCCGGCTATACGCTTGCGGCGTCCGCCCAGCGCGACGGCAAGCGCCTGGTCGCCATCGTCCTCGGCGCGCCCTCGGGTGCGAAGCGGAACGCCAATATCCAGTCTTTGATCAACGCCGGATTTGATGTCCTTCGCCAGCGCCGCTTCGGCCGTACCGTCACGGTGGCCAGCCACATGGCAGAACCCGAACAGAATTTGACGCCGTTCAATCGTCAGATCGCGCAGGGATCGACCGACGAGGAAGAGGTGATCGAACCCGATTACGAGCCGACATCCGGCGAATAATTTATCGCGAACACAAAAAGGGCCGGGTCAGAGCAATCTGACCCGGCCCCTTTTCATTTTACATAGTCTCGCATGTCAGGCGCGGTCGCTCTCTTCCGGCTCCAGCAGTTCATGTAGATGCACGACCAGATATTTCATCTCGGCATCGTCCACCGTACGCTGCGCGTTTGCGCGCCAGGCTTTCTCGGCTGATTTGTAATCGGGAAAAATGCCAACGACATCCAGTGCCGTGGGATCCTCGAAATCCATGCCGCGCGGGTCTTTCACGCGGCCACCGAAAACGAGATGCAATTTGCTGTCGGGAAGGGGGTGCTGTTTCATGGCGCTTCTATAGCGCCGCGAACTCACCCTGCAAACGCTGCATCGTTTCCGCCATGAAGGCGTCGAAATCCTCGCCCGACCAGGCGCGATGCTCTCCCTCGGCATAGGCAAGGGCGTTGCGGTGGTAGAATGCGGCGTTGATGCGGTTGGCCAGCCAGTTGTTCTGTGTGCGAATGACCTTGGCCGGGCTGCCAACAACGATGCTGTTGGGCGGTACGACGGTTCCGTCCTTCACGTAGGCATGCTGGCCGACGATGGAATTGTCGCCAATGATCGCGCCGCCATAGATGGTGGAGTTGATGCCGATCAAACAGTTGTCGCCGATGGTGCAATTGTGCAGCGTCGCGCGGTGTGTGATCGAACAATGCTCCCCCACCGAGACCGGACCGCCGGGGTCGGTATGGATCATGACGAAATCCTGTATATTGGTATGCGCGCCGATCCGTATCGGCGCCGCCTCCGACCGCATGACGACGTTCATCCAGACCGACGAGCCTTCGCCCAGCTCCACGTCACCGTAGAGCTGGGCGCTGGGATCGACATAAGCCGCAGC
>JBARZR010000239.1:0-2061 GCA_049650205.1 Pacificimonas sp.
CGGAAAGTTCCTTTTTTGTTCCCCTGTGACGAGATTTTGTGGAAATGGTTAGATTGAGCACGAATGGATTCCCGCGCAGGCGGAAATCCATTCCTTCTCGATTTTACTAGGGTGATGACGAAGCCCCCTACCCTTTCAGGGTGGCCCGCACCTTCTCGGTAATCTCCGCCACGCTGAACGGTTTCGCCAGGAAGCCGGCGTCGTCAATTTCGACAGATGACCGCAACTGTTCCTCGGCGTAACCCGACATGAAGATGATCTTCAAATCGGGGAATTTCTCGCGGGCGGCGGCGACGAGGGCCGGGCCGTCCATGATCGGCATGACGACGTCGGTGACGAGGAGGTCGGGCGGGCTGTCCATGGCTTTGAGTCGCTCCAGCGCCGCTTCGCCATTTTCGGCAGTGATGACGTCATATCCCTTGCGGCTGAGCGCGCGCTCGGCGACGGCGCGGACCATGTCCTCATCCTCCGCGACCAGGATCGTGCCTTCGCCAAAGCCCGCATTTTCGTCCTCGGCGGGTTTGGCCTCGACGGCGACTTCGGCGGGCGCTTCCTGTTCGGGCAGGTAGATGGTGAAGGTCGTGCCCTCGCCCGGTTCGGAATCGGCGAAGATGAAGCCGCCCGACTGTTTGACGATGCCGTAAACGGTGGAGAGGCCGAGGCCGGTGCCGCGCCCGACTTCCTTTGTGGTGAAGAACGGCTCGAAAATTTTGGGCAGCGCCTCCTGCGGGATGCCTGTGCCGGTGTCGGAGACGGAGATGGCGACATAGTCGCTGGCGGGCATCCCCTCGCGGTTGAGCCGCTTCGCCTCCGACGCGGAGACATGGAACGTGCGGATGACGAGTTCGCCGCCCTCTGGCATGGCGTCGCGCGCATTGACGGCGAGGTTGACGATGACCTGCTCCATCTGGCCGGGATCGGCCCGGACGGGGGCGAGGCCGCGGCCATGATCGGCCTTTAGCGTGACACGCTCACCCAGCAGGCGTTTCAGGAGGTGCGACAGCTCGCCGACGATATCCGAGACCTGCAGCAGCTGCGGGCGCAGGGTCTGCTGGCGCGAAAAGGCGAGCAGCTGGCGCACCAGATTGGCCGCGCGGTTGGCGTTCTGGCGCACCTGGTTGATGTCGTCGAAATCGGGATCGCCGGGTGTGTGGCGCATCATCATCAGGTCGCAATAGCCGATGATAGCGGTCAGGATGTTGTTGAAGTCATGGGCGACACCGCCCGCCAGCTGGCCAACCGCCTGCATCTTGGTGGCCTGCGTGATCTGCCGCTCCAGCTTCATCTGCTCGCGGTTGTCCTTCAGCGAGAGGACGACGGCGGGGCCGTCCTGCCAGGGTGCGCGACCGATGGTGAGGACGACGGGCTCGTCGGGGCGGTGCTTCAGGCGAACACGCAGGTCGCGCACCATGTCGAGGCTTTTCGCAGCTTTTCGAACCATGTCGGCAACGGCGGACTTGTCTTCCTTGGCGACAAGATCGCTGGGATAGAGTAGGCCATCCTCGACATCGCCGACCGCGGCGGCGGCGCGGAAAGCGTCGTTCATGAAGACGAGTTGCCCATCGCGGTCGGCGAGGCCGAGTCCGATGGGAAGGACGGACATCAGCGCCGGCAGGTCGGTCGGTGCCGCCGTTTCCACGGTGGCGACGGGAAGCCGTTCGCGTATCAGAAACAGATAGGCCTCGGCATTCAGGTCATTGCCATCCTCGGACAGCGGCAAGCGCGTGAAGCGAATGGGCAGGCGGTCGGGCTCGCCAGTCCCTGCCCCTGAAAGCAGCCAGGCATCCTCTTCCTCATCGACGTCGATCAGATTGCCGAGGTTGAGCGCGACGCCCGGGGGTTGCCTGCCAATCTCCTCGAGAAATTCCCGGTTCGCCGTCAGGATGGCACCGTCTGCGCCGGTCATCGCGGCGCAAATCCCGGACGCGCCGAACCAGCGACCAAGGGGCCCGTCCAGCATGTCGCGCGTGTCGTCGACAGCCTTGTCGAGACGGTCGCGGCGGAGGGTCCACATCAGATAGTCGCGGCCCTGTTCGGCGGGGCGCACGGTCACGCGCAGGC
>JBARZR010000240.1:0-4597 GCA_049650205.1 Pacificimonas sp.
GTGCCCGGGCGCGATCCCGGCGTTCAGTTCGTCGATTTTTGGCTGCAGGACGGGAACGAGGTCCTCCGGACTGGTCTTCAGATTCCGTCCCTCGACCTGGACGACGCGTTCCATGTCTTCACGTTGAATGAAGCCCCAGCCACCGTTCATACGGATGTCGGCGACCGCACCGAGAGGAACGCTTCGCCCGCCACCAGACGGGTAGACCGCGATTCCGGACAGGGCGTCGACGCTGGTGCGCTCCGACTGCGCAGCGCGCATGGTGACGGGATAGATTTCATCACCGTCACGGAACATGGTGACCGGCTCACCATCAATATGCCGGGCAAGCGAAGCGGCAATGTCGGCGGAGGACACACCGGCGGCGCGGGCTGTGTCTTGGCGTATCTCGATATCCAGAATCGGCGTGCGTCCACGCCAGTTCGACCAGATGTCGATCATGCCGTCCGTCCCGGCCAGCATGGCCATCACCTCTTCCGCCTTGTCGTTCAGATAATCGGCGTCCGGCCCGGTCACCTGCACCTGAATGACGGCGGGATCTTCCGGGCCGAGGAACATGCGCGTGACGCGGGTATTCACACCGGGAAATTCCGTGAGAAACGCAGAGCGAAGCGCCGGGACGAGAGCGTCCGTCATCTCCAGGCTTTCCGCGTTCACGATCATGAAGCCCTTGTTCGGTGCCGGATCGACAGGCGCGAGCGAAAGAACGAAGCGCGGGCCACCGAAGCCGGTGTAGGCGGCGATATCCGCGACACCTTCAAACCGGTCCTTGTCCTGTACCAACGCGATCATGTCGCGCATCTTCTCGTCGGTGGCGCGCGTGGTCGCGCCCGACGGCAGCTCTACGTAGACAAGCACCTGTGGATTGTCGTTCGACGGAAAGAATTCGGCCGGCACCTGCTCGCTGATGACATTGCCCGCGAAAAACAGCCCGAACATCGCCGCGAGATACCACCAGCGGATGCCGAGAATGAAACGGAGGAAACGCTCGTAAAGGTCGGTCAGCCTGTCAAAGGCGCGGTTGATGATCGTAACGCCCTCCTGCTCTTCTGACGGCTTGCCATCCTCGGGTCCGGGAGAGTCAGGCGCCTTCAGGAAGCGGTGGCAGAGCGTTGTCGTCACCGTCATGGCAAACAGCCAGGACACGATCAGCGTGATCATGATGACGAGCGTGATGGTGCGGGTATATTCAGTCGACGACGTCGCGTTGATGAGAAGCGGCAGAAAGACGACGATGGTCGTCAGGGACGACGACAGGAGCGGCCAGGAAAGCTCGCTCGACGTCTGCCTCAGCGCTTCATCACGATCGCCAAGCTCGACGACACGGCGCTTGAAGTCCTCGGCGATGACAATGCCATTATCGACCAGAAGACCGAGGGAAATGATGATCGTGGCAAGGCTCATCCGCTGGAGCGGAATGTCGAACAGGCCCATGATAGCAAAGGTCGCGAGAATAACGGCAGGCACGATCGAGCCTACAATTATCCCCGTGCGAACACCCAGGAACAGGATGACGATACCAAGAACGATGGCAAGCGTCTGGATCATGTTGCGCGTAACACCGTAAACCGCACTTTCGACCTTTGGCGCTTCATTTGTCATGATGTCGAGGTTGAGGCCGACGGGCAGCGTCTCGCGGATCTCGTCGACACGGACCCTTGCTCTCTCGACATAGGTGAGGACGCTTAACCCGTCCTCCATCGCGACGGCCAGGATGACGGACTCGCGCCCGTTGAAATAGGCGATCTGCCGGGGCGGGTCTTCATAGCCGTGCGATACGCTCACGATATCGCCAACGCGGACCATTGTGCCATTTTCAGCCTGGACAAGTGCGTTCTCGATATCCGCAAGTGATTGGAAATCACCTGACGGACGCAGCTGGAAGGCCGTGTCGCCGACATCGACCGCGCCGCCGGGGCGGATCACGTTCTGCTGTTGCAATGCCGCCACGATCTGTGATGGCGCTATCCCTGCCTGTGACAGGATCGCGTTTTCATACTCGACGAATACGCGCTCGGGCCGTGCGGCGAGGAGGTCGATTTTCTTAGTACCATCGACGGTGATCAGCCGGTCGCGCACATGCTGCGCATAGTCCGCCAGCTCGTCATTGCCATAATCCTCGCCATTGATCGCGAGCGTGATGACGGCGATGTCGCCGAAATCGTCATTGACCTGTGACGGGCGTGTGCCGTCCGGCAGGCGGGGCTGGGTTTCCGTGACCGTCTCGGCGAGCTGATCGAAGGCAATTTCGAGGTTGGGGGTGCCGAAGGTGAATTCCGGCTTGATGACCGACAAGCCTTCCTGGGATGTGGATTTCACTTCCTTGACGTTCGGCAGTGCGTAAATCGCCTCTTCGAGCGGTTTGGTGATCAACAGCTCGACGCGCTCGGCGGACAGACCGGGATAGGCGGTGGTGACGACCGCTTGCCGGATGGTGATCGCCGGATCCTCGCGCGCGGGCAGATTGAAATAACTATATGCGCCGAAGGCCATCAGGATGAAGACGACGAAGAACAGCGCCGGTTGAACGCGCAGGGCGGCTGTGGATAGGATCATTGATTGAAACGCCGGACGCCGGTCGTCGTGCGTACGGTTTCGCCGGGGCGGAGCAGGCCCGCACCCTTTGCAACGACGACATCGCCCAGCTGAAGCCCACTGGAAATCACCGCGCCATCATCGCCCAGGCCTGCGACGACCACCGTGCGGGTAGACACGATTGAACCCTTCGGATCGACCACGAAAACGCGGGCGGTGTTTTCGCCGACAGGTTGCAGCGCGGTCGCCGGGACCACGATGCCGGCACCAATATCACGGGCGCTGTTCGACTGGCCGACGATATCGCCGCGTGCGCCGACTGTCAGGCCGCTTTCGCGGGCATTGGGCACGGTCAGCTGAACTTCGAAAAGACCAGCCGTGCTCGCCGCCCCGTCGATCTGCTGCACGATGGCCGCCAGTGGAACATCCGCGCCGCTGGCGCGAAAGCTGTGCCGTGTCCCCTTGGCGAAGGTCTTGCGCATCGCGCCCGGTACTGACGCCACGGCTTCAAGTTCGCTGTTTAGCGCAGAAACTTCAAGGACCGCCTGGCCAACCGAGACGACTTCGGAAGGTTCTGCCAGGCGGCGCGTGACGATCCCGGCATAGGGTGCACGAAGAGTGGTATCGCCAAGCGTATCCTCTGCACGGCCCGCTTCGGCGCGAAGGCTGCGAACGCGGGCGGCCGCCTGGTCGGAACGGCGCCGCGCCGCGTCGATGACGGAAGCCGCAACCGCACCGGTTCCCGCAAGCGCGTTCTTGCGATTCAAATCTAGCCGGGCGTCCTCCGCCTCCGCCTCCGCTTCGGAAACACCGGCACGGGCGGCATCATGGGCAAGGCGCTGCTGCTGAGGGTCGAGCGCGGCAAGCGCGTCGCCGCGGCGGAATCGGTCCCCGATTTCCACGTTCACCCGCGCGACCATGCCGCCCGTTTGAAAACCAAGCGCGCCACGCTGATCAGCGCGCAGGGTGGCAGGAAACGTGCGTAGACGGGACGTATCCGCTTCGCCTGCGATAACCGTTTCAACGGTCCGCGGAACGGTCGCTTCGGGTTCCGAAGAACAAGCGGAAAGCACGGCGAATGCCGTGATGGTCGAAATGAATTTTCGATAACTGGACATTCGGCCCACTCCCGAGTACTAGTCAGTACTCAGAACGCAAAGCGGCGGCTTCGTCAAGGCCTGTTGCGGAACAAGGCCGGATATCATGCCTCGGCCAAAGGGAGCGTGCCTTGGAAATACAGCTCAGTAAGAGAATCGAAAAGGCTCGCGCACGTCTCGATTCGGCTGCGCGCACGCTGTTTTTTCAACATGGATATGCCGCCGTGACGACAGACATGTTGGCGGCGGAAGCGCGGATCTCCAAGGCGACGCTCTATCGGTTATATGCGAACAAGGCCGAGCTCTTCGCAGGAATGATCGCGCGGGAGGCGGCAAAATTCGGAGCCGGTTTGCCAGAGAATATGGAAAGCCGCGCCGATTTTCGCGCGGCGCTGCAAACCTTTGGAGAGCGGTTTCTCGCCCTGATCGACGATCCGGAGAAAAAACGCTTGGAACATCTGACCATCGGACATGTTCGCGACCATCCCGACCTCGGCGAGCTTTTCTACGCCAACGCACACCAGGCCACGCACCATGCCCTGACCAAAGTGATCGCCGCCGGACAAAGATCGAGCGTCGCGCCGGAAATCTGGTCTGCGGAAATTTATGCCAAGCATCTGCTGGCGATGTGGATTGGCATCGCACATGCGGCAACATTATTCGGACTTCCCCGGCCAGAAAATGATACGGGTCCGGACTGGATCGCGCATTGTCTCAACGTCTTGTTTGGCGAGACGATTTCGCCAGAAAATGTTACTTAGGATGACCTTCCAGCTAGCTTCACGGGCGGCGGGCTTTG
This sequence comes from Pacificimonas sp., assembly GCA_049650205.1. Classification (GTDB taxonomy): domain Bacteria; phylum Pseudomonadota; class Alphaproteobacteria; order Sphingomonadales; family Sphingomonadaceae; genus Pacificimonas. The sequence goes on from JBARZR010000240.1 coordinate 4,432, forward strand.
GGATCCTCTTCAATTTTGTGATTCGGCGCCCGGAACATTCGGGCCGTTTGCCAGGGGCCAGCCTGGTGCCTGTTGGTAGCCACAAGCCGACGGCTTATAATCGGCCCAGTTTCGGTCGGTAATCGACCGGTCCAGGCGAATCGCAGCTTCTGGGCCAGTACCGGAC
>JBARZR010000241.1:0-1606 GCA_049650205.1 Pacificimonas sp.
CCGCGCCGCGCACGGTCAGGCCGAATATATCCTTGTGCTCGGCAAAGACCTGAATGAAGCCGGGCGATTCATATTGTTCGAAAATACTGTCGAGTCTGACTTGCGCGGCCTCCTTGCGGTTTTCCCAGAACGCGCCAACGGCCCAGTCGCTGGTAGGGATGTCATAGCGAAAGTCGACCTCCAGATCACGTAACAGGCCGAAGCTGATTGAGCGGGGCTCGCCGGTCAGTGGATCGTCCAGGCGGCTTCGCTGCAGCTGTAATTCTATGTCCAGTTTCGCGCCGGTCCAGCCGATGGGATCGCCGAGAAAGGTGGAGTTCCATTCGATGCCATAGCGGCGGGCGCTGTCGAGATTGCCTGGCGCCTCGCCCGTCAGGCCGATGGGAACCTGATCGACGATGTCGCTGATCGCCTGATAATAGCCGCGCGCGGTCACGCTGCCATAGCTGCCTAGCGATTGCGTGACCTCGATTTCGCTGTTCCAGCTCTGGGAGGGGACGAGGTCGGCGTTGCTGACGTTCACGGTATCGTTGTTCAGATTCACCGACGCGATGAAGTCGAAGAAATTGAGCTGGCCGACCTCGCGCTCCAGCCGGGCGGAGATGTCGAGCCCGGTGGCGGCGGCCCAAGCGAGGGCGATGAACCCCTTTGGCCTGATGAAGCTGCGCGTCTTGCCCGCCGGTCCGGACTGGGTGATGGTGGAATATTCGCCGCCCAGCGAGCTTTGCAGCGTCAGGTCGGGAGCGAGCGGGCGGCCATAGCTGAGGCTGATCTCACCGCGCTTTTCCTCGACCTTGGCAGTGGCGCCGGGAAAAGGAATGTTCTGGAGATCGCCGTTCGTTTCACGCTCAGCAAAGGCGGAGTCGATGGCGAGACTGTTGAGCGCGCCTTCTAGGCTGACCTGCCAGTCGGCATCACCACGCGTGAAGCCATATTCGGCGCGCGCGATGGTCTCCGCTTCGTCGGCGTCGCGGGAGAAGCGGCTGCCCTCCAGCGGGCGATCTTCACCGGTTTCGACGTTGAAATCCACGTCGACGCGGGTGAGGGTGGGGCTGTCTTCGTAGGAGCGCAATGCGATCAGCTTCAACCTGCCGGGACCGAGCGCAAATTCATAGTCGCCGCCCAGCTCATAATTGAATTCATTCTCCCGGTTTCGAAACCGCCGGAGGCGCGCCGGGGCGTCAGGTGCCTGGCGCAGCGATGTTTCCCGGCCGCGAAAGAGGTTGCCGCCGATCTGGCCATTCACATTAAGAATGTCGCCGCCGTCGCGGTACCAGCGCAGCGACCCGGATAGCTGGGGCTCGTCGCCGTAAAAAAGCTGCGCCTCATCGCGGCGGTCGATCACGCGGCCCGCTGCATCCGTCACGAGCTCCAGCCCTTCTTCGCCGCCGCGAAATTGGCCGTTTTCAAGACCGACGGTCCAGTTGAGCGCATCGTTGCCGCCGCTGACCGACAGGTCGAACTGGCCCCATTGGTAAGCCACGTCGTCGGTACGAAAGCGTGCGCCGTAATCGAACTGGCCGCTGATGCCGGAGGACTTGCGAATGACGTTCAGAACCTGTCCTGTCAGGCCGGGGATATTGAGGCTGGTCCCTTCCACGATGTC
>JBARZR010000242.1:0-4325 GCA_049650205.1 Pacificimonas sp.
TCGTCACCAGGGATTGCAGCGCGGGGTCCAGACGGAACTCCGGGTCATCCGGGGTCAGGCCGGCCTGCGTCAGCGGCGGCGCATCGACGATGTCCAGCTTCAGCCTCTCGGCAACCTCCGTTAGTGAGGCGCCGTCGGCGAAGCCGTCCTGGGCTTCGCCCACCAGGTCGGCGAGGCGGGCTTCGACCTTGTCGGCCTTCACGCGCGCCTCGATTTCGTCGCGCACGTCGGCGAGAGGCTTGGCAGCATTTGTGATGACCTCATCTATGGAAACAACATGCCAGCCGAAATCGGAATCGATTGGACCGACAAGACCTTCGCGGCCAGCAGCAAACACTGCGCTGGCGACGTCCGCATTGACAGCACCCGCAAGCTCGCCTTGGCTTACCGTGCCCAACTCCAGATCTGCACTCGTGTAGTCCAGCAAGTCCGCAGCCACTGCGGCCAGGCTTTCACCGGCCTTGACGCGCTTGGCGATTTCCACGGCCTGTGCCTGGTTCGGAGCGACAGCCTGTCGCAATGTCAGCGATTTGGTCGCGCCATACAGATCGTCGCTATCTTCATAGGCTTCAATTATTTCCGCGTCGGTGACCTTCGCATTCTCAGCGAGTTTCGACTTGTCAATCACGGCGAAACGAAACTTGCGCCGTTCAGGGATGGTGAAGCGCGCGATATTTTCCTGATAATAGCTTTTTACCTGTTCCTCGGTGGCATCGGGCAGATCATTCATTTCCCGAAAGGGAACTGCGCCCAGCTGCAGGGTACGCTGCTCAAGCTGAAGCAGCGCCAGCGGTTCGGCGATGCTATCCGGTGTGCCGGAAATGTTCGTCACCAAGGAAAGCAGCTGTCTGCGCTTTACGTCGCCTTCGATGTCCAGGCGCAGCGCCTGCTCGTTCAGATTTTCGCGCTGCAGGACCTGACGATATGTCTGTTCGTCGAAACCGCCCGCCGGGCCTGCAAAAGCGGGTACGCGGGCAATCTCCGCATCAACGAGACGCTTCGACGACCCAAGCCCCATCTTGTCAGCGAATTCGCTCAATGCCGTCGCCCCGATCAGGCGGTCGAGTGTAATGCGTACCAGCCCTTCATCGACGGCCTGTTCGGTCGTCATGTCCGGATTTTCCTGTCGCACGAGTTGCAAGGTCCTGTCGAACTGGTTCGATACGCGGCGATCGTCGATTTCGGTCTCGCCAACCTTGGCCAGTGTGTCCGTGGCGACGCCGCCGCCCAGTGGATCGCCGACACCCGTGACGATGAAGGCGACGATGACAAGCGCGAACAGGCCAATCACGATGGGGGATTTCAGCGCACGGCGGAAAAAGGAAATCATGGGGAATCCGGTTTGGGAATGGCAAAACTGACTTCGCGCTTATAGAGCGCATGCGGAAACGGGCAAGATGATGGGGATATGGCCATGACCGATGCGAAACTGATCGCGGGCAACTGGAAGATGCACGGGCTGGTCAGCGAGGTGGGCCGGCTTGCCAAATATGCCGCGATGGCCGACCAGGCAGCTGCCCATGTGCGCACCGCCATCGCCGTCCCTCACACCATGATCTTCGCGGCCGCGCAGCTCGCCGCCGGGTCGCGGCTGCAGATTGGCGGCGAAGACTGTCACCACTCTGACGCCGGCGCGCACACGGGATGTGTTTCCGCCGCCATGCTGAAAGATGCAGGTGCGTCATTCACGATCCTCGGTCATTCCGAACGCCGCACCGATCAGGGCGAATCCGATGGGGACGTCCGCGCAAAGGCCGAGGCGGCGCTGGCCGCAGGGCTGGATGTGATCATATGCGTGGGTGAAACCGAGGCCGAGCGCGACGCCGGACAGGCGGAAGGCGTGGTGGGCGAGCAGCTGGCGGGATCGGTCCCGGACGGTGTTGACGCTGCTAGACTGACCATAGCCTATGAACCTGTCTGGGCGATCGGCACGGGCAAGACGGCGACCGCCGTCGACGTTGCGGTGATGCATGACCACATCCGCGCCGCACTTGTCTCTCGCTTCGGCGATGCGGGGCAGGGCATTCTGATCCTCTATGGTGGCTCCATGAAGGCGGCGAATGCCGAGCAACTGCTGGCCACAAGCAATGTCGGCGGCGGTCTGGTCGGCGGTGCCAGCCTGAAGGCCGAGGATTTCGCGCCCATCATCGCGGCCTGCTGATACCGCTTCATCTTGCTTCCGGGCCTTATATCATTATATGCCCGCGACCATGTCACAAGCCGTCAACACCTTCGTTCTTGTCGTCCACTCGCTTCTTGCCGTGGCACTCGTCGCTGTCATCCTGATGCAGAAGTCGGAGGGCGGCGCACTTGGTATCGGCGGAGGTCCTGGTGGACTCATGTCTGCGCGGGGCGCGGGCAATCTGCTGACGAAGGCGACTGGCTGGCTGGCGGCGATCTTTATTGGAACAAGTCTGGCGCTGGCCATCTTGGCGGCGCAGGGTCGCGACATTTCCGCGATCGACACGAGCCTGGCTTCGGATCCGACAGCGGCTGCGCCCAGCCTCGCCGATGACGTCCAAGGCGACGTTCCGAGCGACCCCGCACTGACGACACCGCTCGAGGAAGGCGCGATCGATGAAGTTGACACGCTTCCCTTCGCCATTCCGGGCACGGACGCGCCCGCCGCCGAAGACGACGTGCCGCTCGCCGAATAAAATCGGCAGGGCTGAAATCGGTACTGGCGAATCCCGCGCGGTTCGCGTTATAGCCATCCTCCCATGGCGCGGTTCATTTTCATCACCGGCGGCGTGGTTTCCTCGCTTGGCAAAGGTCTTATGGGCGCGTCTCTCGCAGCCCTGCTTCAGGCGCGTGGCTACAAGGTCCGCATCCGCAAGTTCGACCCCTATCTAAATGTCGATCCGGGCACGATGTCACCTTATCAGCACGGTGAGGTCTATGTTACCGACGACGGCGCGGAGACGGATCTCGACCTCGGCCATTACGAACGCTTTACCGGCGTTCCGGGGCGGCAATCCGACAATATCACGTCAGGCCGGGTCTATTCCGACATCATCGCCAAGGAGCGGCGCGGCGATTTTCTCGGCGCGACGGTTCAAGTCATCCCTCATGTTACCGACGCCATTCAGGACTTCGCGCAAAATCTGACGGACGATCTGGATTTCGTGCTGTGCGAGATTGGCGGGACGGTCGGTGACATTGAATCGCTGCCTTTCATCGAGGCGATCCGCCAACTCAGGAACAGTGTCGGTGAAGAAAATGTCTGCTTCATTCACGTCACGCTGGTGCCGTACATCGCCGCCGCTGGAGAGCTGAAGACAAAGCCTACGCAGCATAGTGTGCGAGAACTGACCTCGCTCGGAATTCAACCCGATGTCCTCGTCTGCCGCTGCGAACATGACTTGCCGAATGACGAACGGCGGAAGATCGCATTGTTCTGCAATGTCAGGAAAGAGGCGGTCATTCCCGCGCTCGACGCCAATTCCATATACGATGTGCCGCTGCAATATCATGGAGAGGGCCTGGACCGCGAAGTCCTGCGCGCCTTCGGCATCGACGCGTCCAGAAGCCCCGATCTGTCACGCTGGGAGGATATTTCCCAGCGCGTCGCTCATCCGGAGGGTGAGGTAACCGTGGGCATCGTCGGCAAATATACCGGCCTTCAGGACGCCTACAAATCCTTGCAGGAAGCCCTGGTACATGGCGGCTTCGCCAACCGGGTGAAGGTCAATATCCGCTGGCTGGACAGTGAGTTGTTCGAGGGACTGGAACCCGATGTCGACGCGCTGGAACCTCTGGACGCAATTCTGGTCCCCGGCGGTTTTGGCAGCCGTGGGTCCGAAGGCAAGATTGCCGCGATCCGCTTCGCGCGCGAGCGCAAAGTGCCGTTTTTCGGCATCTGTCTCGGGATGCAAATGGCCTGCGTCGAGGGCGTGCGCTCGGCAGGCGTCGCCTTGGCTTCGACAACGGAATTCGGAGAAACCGAAGAGCCTGTCGTCGGTCTAATCACCGAATGGATGACCGAAGCAGGTTTGGAAAAGCGTGAAGCGGGCGGTGACCTTGGCGGCACGATGCGCCTGGGTGCCTATTCTGCCGAGCTCGCATCCGGCAGCAGGATTGCTGAAATCTACGGCACGACCGAAATCAGCGAACGGCATCGTCACCGCTACGAAGTCAACAACGCCTATCGCAAACAGCTGGAAGCGGACGGCCTTGTTTTTGCAGGCAATAGCCCTGACGGCCTGTTACCGGAAACCGTCGAACGTCCGGACCACCCCTGGTTCATCGGCGTGCAGTTTCACCCGGAACTGAAATCGAAACCCTTTGACCCGCACCCGCTTTTCGCCAGTTTCATTGCTGCGGCC
>JBARZR010000243.1:0-2180 GCA_049650205.1 Pacificimonas sp.
GGACGGCCATGCTTGAAACGGTCAATGGCGGTGAACTGACAGCAACCGTTGAAAGCGGCAGTGTCAAGCTGACCGACGCTCGTGGTGGTGCGGCCTATGTTACCATCGCGGACGCTTATGCCTCCAATGGTGTCGTACATGAAGTCAACGGTGTGCTCCTGCCGCCGGCACCTCCCGCAGCTGCGCCAGCCGAAACCATGACCGATGATGACGGTATGGACAACGACGACGGCATGTAAATCGGGTTGAAACGAACAAGAAAAGCGGGTTCGCCTTGACAGGCGGCCCGCTTTTCTTTTGCGGTTGGATTATGAACAGGTTCGCCTTTGTTTTTATCGCCTTCAGCCTACCGCTCTCGCTGACTTCCTGCGAGGACGGTTTGCCAGACGCCGAAGAGCGGCAGGCGGCGCGGGAAGCTTTGCCGCAATTCCTGGAAGGCGTCGCGCGTTCGCGCCGTTCCGAAACCAGCGTCGTCGCCATGCGCTGGGATGTCGACAATGTTGTTCTGACCGACGACAAATGGTCCTGGGAGCAGGTGCAGGTGGTGGCGGAAAGCGGGACGGACGGCGCGGGCGCGGAAACGCTGCGCTATCGTATTTCCCTGAACCCTGCGGCGCTTTCCCCTGAAGTTCCGGCGACGCTCACCATGCAAAGCTGGGGCCTTCAACTTCAATGCGCGGACGTCGCCTGTATCAGCCGCGAAGGCGAGCGAATCAGTATGAAGGACGGCAAACGGACACAGGAAGCCATCACTGCTCGGAACATCGCGCGCACCGAATGGCTATTTTCGGAATATAAGGATCGCGACCGCGCGATCGACCTGGTGAAAACGGCGCTTGGACACCGTCTGCGTGGTTCCTGATACGATTTTGCGTCATCCGGATGGAACGGTTATATACGTGAAGATCGCAATCTCTGGGGAGAGAAATATCATGTCGGAAATGAAACTGTTCCTTGCCGTGCCCGCCGCCAGCCTGCTGGCGCTCGCTGCCTGTGAAAGCCCGGCACCCGAACCGACGGAACCGGTTGAAGAAGTAGTTGAGGAACCCGCCGGTCCGACCGCCATGGAAACACTGGAGGGCAATGAAGAACTGACCACGCTCACGAGCCTGTTGCGGCTTGCGAATATGGGACCGGCCGTGGATAATGCGGGCAGCTATACGTTGTTTGCGCCCAATAATGCGGCGTTCGAGAAAGTCGATGCCTCGACGTTGGAGTTCCTGCAGGCGCCGGAGAATCTCGCTACGCTGCGCCAGATTCTCGGCTACCATCTGCTGACAAACTCCATGCCTTCCGCCGATCTTGTGGCGGCGATAGAGGGCGGCGCGGATGGAGAAGCGACGATGTCGTCATCCAACAGGTTGAAACTGACGGGCAGGCTGAATGAAGACGGCGTGCCTATCATCGTCGGCGGCAACGGCGAGGAAGCCGGCGTCATAACTGCAGATATCATGACCGATACGGGCATCGTCCATATTATCGATACGGTGCTGATGCCAGAGTCCTGATTATTAGATCACAGCATTGAAACACGGTCCGTCCGCGTTTGTAGCGCGGGCGGATTTTTTTAGGGAACCCGAGAGCTCTCGAGGCCTAATCGAACAGGCTGGAGACGGAGCTTTCGTCGGCGATGCGGCGCATGGCCTCGCCCAGCAGGGGAGCGATCGTCAGTTTGCGGACGCCCATATTCTCCGCCTTGTCGGGAAGCGGGATGGAGTCAGTGACAACCAGTTCCTTCATAACCGACTTGTCGATGCGGGCGACCGCGCCACCGGAAAGAACCCCGTGGGTGCAATAGGCAACGACATCCTGCGCGCCCGCTTCTTTCAGCGCGGCGGCGGCGTTGCAAAGCGTGCCCGCGGAATCGACGATGTCATCGATGATGATGCAGAAGCGGCCCTCGACCTCGCCGATGATGTTCATCACTTCGCTCTCTCCCGCGCGTTCCCGGCGCTTGTCGACAATGGCCAGCGGCGCGTTGTCGAGACGCTTGGCGAGTGCGCGGGCGCGGACGACGCCGCCAACATCGGGCGAAACGATGGTCAGATTCTCGATGGAAAAGCGCGCGCGGATGTCCTCGGCCATGACGGGCGCGCCATATAGATTGTCGGTCGGGATGTCGAAAAAGCCCTGGATCTGACCGGCGTGCAGATCGACCGAGAGAACACGATCCGCGCCCG
>JBARZR010000244.1:0-30189 GCA_049650205.1 Pacificimonas sp.
GCGGCGTTTCGGTGCGCGATACCAGCGGCATGATGATCAGGAAATGCGCGAAATAATAGATCGTGCAGATCTGGCTAATGATGATGTAGGGCTGTTCCGCCAGCGCGCCGCCGCACCAGCTGAGCACGAAGATGTTCACCAGGAACACATAGGTCCACATGCGCATCTTCGGGCGATAGCGCATCGACTTCACCGGTGAACTGTCCAGCCAGGGCAGGAAGAACAGCACCACGATGGCCGCGCCCATGGCGAGGACGCCCCACAGCTTGGCGGGCAGGATAAAATCGAACGTGAAAGCGCGCAGGATTGCGTAGAACGGCCAGAAATACCATTCCGGCACGATGTGCGCGGGCGTCGAAAGCGCGTTCGCCTCGATATAGTTGTCGGGGTGGCCCAGGAAATTCGGCAGGAAGAACATGAAGATCGAGAAGGCGATCAAGTAGACGCCGATCCCGAACAGATCCTTCGCCGTGAAATAGGGGTGGAAGGGCAGCGTGTCCTGCGGCCCCTTCACCTCGATACCCGTGGGGTTGTTCGATCCCGGCAGGTGCAGCGCCCAGATTTTCAGCATCACGACGCCCGCGATCACGAACGGCAGCAGGAAATGCAGGCTGAAGAAGCGGTTCAGCGTCGCGTTGTCGACGGCGAAGCCGCCCAGCAGGAACGTCACCAGCGCGTCGCCGACGACCGGTATGGCCGAGAAGAGGTTGGTGATCACCGTCGCGCCCCAGAAGCTCATCTGGCCCCAGGGCAGCACATAGCCCATGAAGGCGGTCGCCATCATCAGGAGCAGGATGACGACGCCCAGCATCCAAACGAGCTCGCGCGGTGCCTTGTAGGAGCCGTAATAGAGTCCGCGCCAGATATGGACGTAAACGACGATGAAGAAGAAGCTGGCACCATTGGCGTGCATGTAGCGCATCAGCCAGCCATAATTGACGTCGCGCATGATATGCTCGACCGACGAAAACGCGACCTCGGTATTGGCGGCGTAATGCATGGCCAGCACGATGCCGGTGACGATCTGGATCACCAGCGCCAGACCGGCCAGGACGCCGAAATTGTAGAAATAATTGATGTTGCGCGGCACTTCATAACCGCCGCCCAGCGATCCGTAGACCAAGCGGGGAATGGGCAGACGCGAATCCATCCATTTTCCGAAATTACTCGTCGGCTCGTAAGCCTTGGTCCAGCCAAAAGACATCAGCCAATCCTCACGCTTGTGTCGGACAGAAATTCATAAACGGGCACTTCCAGATTTGTCGGCGCCGGGCCTTTGCGGATGCGTCCGGCATTGTCATAGTGCGACCCGTGGCAGGGGCAGAACCAGCCATCGTAGTCGCCCTTGACCTCGCCGGCAGCCGTGCCGGACGGAATGCAGCCCAGATGGGTGCAGACGCCGACCTGGATTAGGAACTGCTCATGCCCCTCGGCGACGCGTTCGTCATAACTTTGCGGATCGCGCAAACCACTTGTATCGGCCTGCCGCGCCTCCGCCATCGCCGCCGCCGTCAGATGCTGGATAAAGACGGGTTTGCCGCGCCAGGACACCTTGATACCCTGCCCCGCGGCCACGGGACCAAGATCGACGTCGATGCTTGCCAGCGCGAGCACATCCGCACTGGGATTCATCTGATCGATGAACGGCCAGATCGCGGCGACCGCGCCAACGCCCACGAACGCGCCCGTGGCGACATGGATGAAGTCGCGGCGGCGCACACCATTATGCGCACCATCATCGTCCGCGATGGCCTCTTTGACGGGTTCGTCAGGGGCGGTTGCCATGAAATATTCCTTAGTATTCCGGACGCGCGGCGAACGCGCCCGTCCATCGACAGCTGTGTAACAGGCGCGCCTGATAGCCGCTCCCCCCCCGAAAGCGCAACGGACAATTTGCCCCGGTGGCGCCGCGCCGCAGACTTTGGGGGCCGGGTCGCCACAGGCTTTTGTCGGGACGGGTTGCGGGCTAAGCGCCCTCATATGACAGACCTGCACTCCCGCAAAACGCTGGCGAGCCAGTGGTTCGCCGACATCCGCGACCGCATCTGCGCGGAATTTGAGCGGCTGGAGGACGAGGCCGGACACATGCCGGGCGATGCGGGCCGCTTTCAACGCAAGAGCTGGGAGCGCGAGGATCCATCCGGCGAGCCGGGCGGCGGCGGTGTCATGTCGGTGATGAAGGGACGACTGTTCGAGAAGGTCGGCGTCAACATCTCAACCGTTCAGGGAACGTTCGAGCCGGAATTCGCCGCCACCATCCCCGGCGCGGGCGAAGATCCGCGCTTCTTCGCCTCCGGGGTCAGCCTGGTCGCGCACATGGTCAATCCGCATGTCCCCGCCGTCCACATGAACACGCGCTACCTCGCCACCACGCAGGACTGGTTCGGCGGCGGCAGCGACCTCAATCCGCCGATCCCCTATCCTGAGGACACGGTCGCATGGCACGCCGACTGGGCGGAATGCTGCGCGCGGCACGACGTCGCCGACGGCCCGCGCTACCGCGAATGGTGCGACGAATATTTCTACGTCCCCCATCGCAAGCGCGCGCGGGGCGTCGGGGGCATTTTTTACGACCGACTGAGTTCCGGTGACTGGGACGCCGATTTCGCGTTCACGAAAGATGTCGGCGAAACCTTCCTTGCCGCCTATCCGCCGCTGGTCAGGAAGCGCATGGAACAGCCCTGGTCGGGCGAAGACCGCCAAGAACAGCTGAAATATCGCGGCCTCTATACGGAGTTCAACCTCGTCCACGACCGCGGCACGCTGTTCGGCCTGAAGACCGGCGGCAATATCGAGGCCATCCTGATGAGCCTTCCCCCCCTCGCAGCCTGGGACTGAGACATGCCGACTGTCGCCGAAACCATCGTCCACGCCATCCGCGCCGAAGACACCAGCCATGTCTTCTGCGTCCCCGGCGAATCCTACCTCGCCGTTCTCGACGCGCTATACGATGCGAAGGATGACATCGCCCTAATCACCTGCCGCCACGAGGCCGCCGCCGCCAACATGGCCGAGGCCTATGGCAAGCTGAAGGGCCGCGCGGGCGTCTGCATGGTCACGCGCGGTCCCGGCGCGACGCACGCCAGCATTGGCATCCATACGGCCTTTCAGGACTCCACCCCGCTCGTCATGTTCGTCGGCGACGTGGGCACCGACATGCTGGGGCGCGAGGCGTTTCAGGAAATCGACTATAACCGCTATTTCGGTGCCTTCGCAAAGGGTGTGATGACCCTCGACCGCCCCGAGCGCGCGCATGAGGCGGTCGCCAAGGCCTTCGCCCTCGCCCGTTCGGGCCGCCCCGGCCCGGTTATCGTGACTCTGCCTGAAGATCTGTTGCTCGCCGAAGCGCCGCCTGCCGTCACCACCCCGGCATTGCCGCCCGAACCTTCGCCGGACGCCAGCCGCATCGCCGACCTCGCAAACCTGCTGGCCGAGGCAGAGCGCCCGATCCTCTGGATCGGCGGGCCCGGCTGGACCGAGGACGACCGCGCCAACATCCGGCGTTTCGCCGAAGACACGAACATCCCCGTCGTCACCAGCTGGCGGCGCAAGGACCGTTTCGACAACACGCACCCCAGCTATGCCGGAGAACTCGGCCTCGGCGCGAACCCGAAGCTCGTCGAGCGCGTAAAATCCGCCGACGTCATCATCGCGCTCGGCACCCGCCTCGGCGAAGTCGCCAGCATGGGCTACACGCTCCCCGCCGTTCCCGTCCCCGAACAGAAGCTGGTCCATATCCACATGGACGCCGACACGCTGACGGATGTGCGCCGCCCCGCCATTGCCATCCAGTCCTCGATCCGCCTCGCCTGCGCGGCGCTCGCCGAACTCGGTTTCATGCTGGAACCGTTCGCGGGGCAACGCGAAGAGGCCCGCGCCGACTACGAAACCTGGACCACGCCCACCGATGTCCAGTCCGGCGTCAACATGGCGGACGTCATCACGCACCTGTCAGAAACGCTCGCCGCAGACACGGCCTACACCAACGGTGCGGGCAATTTCGCCGCCTGGCTGCACCGCTTCCACCATCACCGTCAGCTGGGAACCCAACTCGCCCCCACATCCGGCGCGATGGGCTATGGTGTTCCCGCCGCCATCGCCGCCGCCCTCATAAACAACACCCGCAGTGTGTGCGTCGCGGGCGACGGCGATTTCCTGATGTCCGGCAGCGAACTCGCCACCGCCGTCCGCTATGGCGCGAAGACGCTGTTCATCATCGTCGACAACGGCCAGCTCGGCACAATCCGCATGCACCAGGAGCGGGACTTCACCGGTCGGCAGTCCGGCACGGCGCTCACCAACCCTGATTTTGCCGCCTACGCCGAGAGTTTTGGCGTGAAAGCCTGGACCGTCGAAGCGACAATGGACTTCCCCGCCGCGCTCGCACAGGCCCTTGCGCATGACGGTCCCACACTCATCACCTGCCGCACCGACCCGAAGGAAATCGCCCCCGGCAGGCGGATCACATAAAAAGGGGGCGGACCCTGCGGCCCGCCCCCTCGAAAATCGTCTATCGCGCTGCAACTAGAAGTGGAACACCAGTGACGCATTCGGACGGATTGACTCGAAATTCTCGAACGTGTCGACACCAACACGCAGGCGCACGCCAGACTGGCCGGTGATGCCGCCCAGACCTATATCCTGCGGGCCGACTTCGAAGCCCATGCCGTAGAGCATGCCTTCATCATCCTTGAAACCACGCTCTTCTTCGATCCACTGATAGCCAACCTTGCCGAACAGCAGGCCGGATTCGCCGATGCGGATACCGAAACGGCCCGCCGCGCCATATTCCCATTCGATCTCGTCGAAGCCATAGGCGATATTTCCCTCGGCGCCGATAAAGAACATATCGAGTGGGACGTTGACACCGGCGGTGCCGATGATCAGCGAACCGTCCGTGGTGTCGGGCGGTCCACCAAGTGGCGTTTCGTCCGTGCGGTCGAAGTCATGATAGCCGCCACCAATAGCAACATAGGGCTCGATGCCGAAGGCCTTGCTGCCGTCCGGTGATGTTTCCTGCGCGCTGACGGCGAAGGGAAGGGAAACGGCGAGGGCCGCCGCCATTGCGATTTTGCTATACATATCAGATATTCCTTAGATTTTACGCTACTTTGGCAGGCATCACATCGCCTGCGTCCGGTTGCCATTCTGTGTCGCCAACCTGTCGCCCCCTGTTGCTGGCGGGCGATGACTGTAGAACGACGGAAGACGGGTAGGGTTTCGTCACTTGTCGAAACAATTCAGCGATGTGGCATTTCTGCAACAATGAGGGTCGGCTTGACCGAAAACGGCCATACGCCTAAACGCTATTCCGCTTTCAAGTAGAGCAAAACGCAATTCGACGCCCTTCGTCCCGGACGATGGTCGCCGCCGGTCAGCGAGATTTCGCCCACCGGCGCCTTTTGTGTTGTGCGCTATGTAACTGGAGAAACGACACTTTGTTCGAATCGCTTTCCGACCGCCTTGGCGGCGTCTTTGACAAACTCCGCGGGCGCGGCGCGCTCTCGGATCAGGACGTGCGCGCGGCGATGCGGGAGGTGCGAATCGCGCTGCTGGAGGCCGACGTCGCGCTTCCGGTCGCCAAGGACTTCATCGAAAAGGTCACCGCCCGCGCCATTGGTGCGGAGGTTACGAAATCCGTCACTCCCGGTCAGCAGGTCGTCAAGATCGTCTCGGACGAGTTGACCGCCATGCTGGGCGGCGAGGCGGAAACCCTGCACCTCGGCGTCACCCCGCCCGCCACCATCATGATGGTCGGCTTGCAGGGATCGGGTAAGACCACCACCACCGCCAAGATCGCCCGCCGCCTGAAGACGAAGGACGGCAAAAAAGTCCTGATGGCGTCGCTCGACGTCAACCGCCCCGCCGCGCAGGAACAGCTGCGCGTCCTCGGCGAACAGGTCGAGGTGGCGACGCTCCCCATCATCGAGGGGCAGCAGCCGGTTGAGATCGCCAAACGCGCACTCCAGTCCGCAAAATTGCAGGGCTTCGACGTCCTTATGCTCGACACGGCGGGCCGTCTGCATGTCGATGAGGCGCTGATGGGCGAGATGCAGGCGGTGGCGGACGCCGCGAAGCCGACCGAGGCACTTCTCGTCGTCGATGCCCTGACCGGACAGGACGCGGTCAATGTCGCCACGAATTTCTCCGAGCGCATGGCGCTCACCGGCGTTGTCCTCACCCGCATGGACGGCGATGCGCGCGGCGGCGCGGCGCTGTCGATGCGCGCGGTCACCGGCAAGGCGATCAAGTTCGTCGGCACGGGCGAAAAGGTCGACGCGCTGGATGCCTTTGACCCGGCCCGCGTCGCTGGGCGCATTCTGGGCATGGGCGATGTCGTCAGCCTTGTTGAGAAGGCCGCTGAATCCGTCCAGGCTGAAGACGCCGAGGCGATGGCGAAGAAATTCGCCAAGGGTCAGTTCGACATGAACGACCTGAAATCGCAGCTGAACCAGATGCAGAAAATGGGCGGCATGGGCGCTATGATGTCCATGATGCACGGCCTCGGCAAGATGAAGGCGCAGGCGGAAAAGGCGGGCGCGGACGACAATCTGCTGAAACGCATGGAGGCGATCATCCTTTCCATGACGCCGGGCGAGCGCGGCAAGCCGCAGCTCCTCAACGCCAAGCGCAAGATCCGCATCGCCAACGGCGCGGGCACGACTGTGCAGGAGGTCAATCGCCTCCTCAAGATGCACAAGGAAATGTCCACCGCCATGAAGAAGATCAAGAAAATGGGCGGCCTCAAGGGCTTCGCGAAGATGCTCGGTATGGGCGGTAGGCCGGGCACCGGCGATATGCCCGACCTTGGCGGCCTCGCTGGCGGCAACATGCCCAAACTTCCCCCCGGCTTCGACAAGTTTGGCCGGTGATGACTGGCACCCGACCCAATTCGTCGTCCTCGCGAATGCGGGGATCCAGGACCGCGCGATGTCGATCAATTTGGCAAGAACAGCGCGGCACTGGATTCCCGCGTCCGCGGGAATGACGATTTTTGAATTCCACGAACTACAACCAACACACCGAACGATAAAAGGAAATCCATCATGGCAGTTGTAATCCGTCTCTCCCGTGGCGGCGCGAAGAAGCGCCCCTATTACCGCGTCGTCGTCGCCGACAAGCGCGCCCCCCGCGACGGCAAATATCTGGAGCGGATCGGCAGCTACAACCCACTCCTTCCCAAGGATTCGGAAGAGCGCGTCAAGATCGACGTCGAGCGTGCGAAGCACTGGCTCGGTGTTGGCGCCGTGCCCTCCGACCGCGTTGCCCGCTTTCTCGACGCCGAGGGCCTGATGAAGCGCGTCCCGTCCAACAACCCGCAAAAGGGTGAGCCCGGTGCCAACGCCAAGGCCCGCCAGGAAGAGCGCGCCGAAAAGGCCGCCGCTGCCGAAGAGGCCAAGAAGGAGGCCGATGCCGCCGCGAAGGAAGCCGCCGCGGCGCCAAAGGAGGAAGCACCCGCAGAGGAAGCTCCGGCCGAGGAAGCACCTGCCGAAGATGCGAAAGCTGAGGAAGCCCCTGCAGAAGAGGCAAAGGCGGAAGAAAAGACCGCAGAAGACGCGAAAACAGATAATGCCAACGCGGACGACGCCGGAAAGGCCGAGTAAGCACCCCATGCTTCCAACCCGTCATCCTCGCGAATGCGGGGATCCAGAATCGCGAAATGGTACGTCATTAGGTGCCATCGTCGCGGCACTGGATTCCCGCTTTCGCGGGAATGACAATCTATGAGTAGCAATCTCGATAATCCCGTCACGCTCGCCGCCATCATCGGCGCGCATGGCGTTTCGGGGGAAGTCCGTCTGAAATTGTTCGCTGCCAGCGCGGATGGCTTCGCCGCCTACCAAGTCTACGATGTCGACGGCCAGGTTCTGACTCTGGTCTCGACAAAGCGTGCCGGAAAATCTCTCGTGGCCCGATTCGCCGAAGTGACGACCCGCGAAGCCGCCGAAGCGCTCAAAGGCAAGCCCCTGACGGTGGCGCGCAACAGCCTTCCCGCCCTCGATGACGATGAAATCTACGTCGCCGACCTCATAGGACGCAGCGTCGGCACGCCGGACGGGAAACTGGTCGGCCATGTTCACGCCGTAGAAAACTACGGCGCGGGCGACATCCTCGATATCGAGAAGCCGGACAGCAAACGCTTCATGCTCGCCTTGAACCGGGAGACCGTCCCGGAACTCGGTGACAATATCATTATCGACCCTGACTATCTGGACGAGGCGGACAGGCCATAGTCTCGCCCGAGGCACAAAATATGGCTGTGCGCTTTTTCTGTCCTACCGACCCAGATCCCGGATAGGATTGGCGCATGTCTCAAACCATTCCGTCCTTAGCTGTCCGCTGTCGCTCTGCGTTCAGCGTGCGCGTTACGGGCGATCAGCGGGTCGCTGTTTGCTAAACGCGTGTGACCCATGTGAACCCGTGACCTGACTGTGACCCTCCCATGACCGACACCGCCACGAAGTCCCGCAAGCCCCGGCCACTAGTCGGCTGGCGCGAATATGTCGGCTTTCCAGACCTCGGCATCCCCTTCGTCAGAGCCAAGATCGACACGGGCGCCCGCACCAGCGCGCTGCATGCCACACGCCTGCACCATTATGAAGTCGCCGGCGAGGAATGGGTGCGCTTCACCGTGCCCGCGAGGAAAAACCGACCCGCCATCCGCGCTGAGGCACCACTCGCGGGCGTCAAGAAGGTCACCAGCTCCAATGGCGAAACGCAGAAGCGCTTCTACATCCATACAAAACTGAAAATTGGCACGCGCATCTTCTCCGCCGAGGTAACGCTAACCAATCGTGGCCAGATGGGCTATGCCATGCTCGTGGGCCGCACGGCCCTTGTCAGACGGTTCCATGTCGATGTCGCAAAGTCCTGGGTGCAAGGCGGCGGACCAGAAAAGGAAAGACCAGAATGAAACTCCTCATGCTCGCCCGCAATCCGAACCTCTATTCGCACAAGCGCCTTGTGGAAGCGGCGGAAAAGCGCGGCCACACGCTCGACATCGTCAACACACTGCGCGTTTACATGAACATCACCTCGCACCGGCCCGAGGCGTTCTACAATGGCGAGAAGCTGACCGGATACGACGCCGTCATTCCGCGCATCGGTGCGTCGATCACACAATATGGCCTCGCCGTCCTGCGCCAGTTCGAGATGATGGGCGTCTGGCCATTGAACGAAAGCGTCGCCATCGGCCGTAGCCGCGACAAGCTCCGCTCGATGCAGATTCTCGCGCGCGCGGGTCTCGGCCTGCCGGTCACGGCTTTCGCGCATGATCCCAAGGCGACCGACGAAGTCCTGAAGATCGCGGGCGGCGCGCCCGTCGTCATCAAACTTCTCGAGGGAACGCAGGGCATCGGCGTCGTCCTCGGCGACACCGAACGCTCCGCGCGGTCCGTGATCGAGGCGTTTCGCGGCGCCAACGTCAACATCCTTGTCCAGGAATTCATCAAGGAGGCCGGCTCCACCGACATCCGCGCCTTCGTCGTCGGCGGCAAGGTCATTGGTGCGATGAAGCGCACCGGCGCAGAGGGCGATTTCCGCTCCAACCTCCATCGCGGCGGCAGCGCCGCGCAAGTCAAGATCACGCCCGAAGAACGCTCGACCGCCGTGCGCGCCGCCTCGAAAATGGGCCTCAATGTCTGCGGCGTCGACATGCTCCGTTCCAATCACGGCCCCGTCATCATGGAAGTCAACTCCTCCCCCGGCCTCGAAGGCATAGAAGGTGCCACCGGCAAGGACCTCGCCGGCATGATCATCGACTATATCGAGGCCAACGCGAAGCCGAATGCGACCCGGACCAAGGGGAAGGGGTGAGGCGTCGCTGAACGGAGATTCTCTATCTAGGGTTCCTTGTCTTCTTCACGGCTTTGATCCAGACAGACAGACGGGTTCTCGGCTGAAAAGGCTGGCTATTGGCTATAGTTCTGCCCTTCGGCCCGCACCTTCTGCGGAGTATCGGGATTGAGGTTTTTGGGGACAATTCAATCGATAGTGCTGGTTGGCATATAGCCTTCTGGGTTTTCTTCGGCGGGATCGGATTTCTAGCGGCTGCATTCATCAGAGCTATTATATCTTCGTTTTCAGAAAGAAAGGCAAAGCGCGGTACGGAATAACAGCAGTGTTTGCCTAGTTATTCCTATAGCCGTATATATTTAGTATATACGGAGGTAATCCATGGAACATTCCACCAAAACGTTCATGTCAGGAAACTCGGTCGCCGTCAGGCTGCCAAAGGCACTTGGGATGGAACCGAATGAAGATATCGAAATCATTCAGGATGACACCAAGGCATTGTTCATCCGTCGCAAACCGGAAACGCGGCAGACGTTTGCAAACCTCTTCGGCAGTTTTTCCACCGAATTCATGGCGAACAGGCGTTTGCCGTCCGAAGAGTCCCTTCGCTCCTGGGACGCCGAAGACACGAACGCCGCGTAAATAACATGGCCTTTCTGCTCGACACGAATAGCGTCATCGACTTCGCCCTTGGCCGATCGATAAAGCTGATGAGCCGTCTTTCCGCTCAGGAGCAGGGAACATTGTTTCTGTCATCAATCAGCTATGCCGAGCTTTCGGTCGGCGCGGCCGATGGCGGAAAAGATGATTTTGCAAGGCTTGAGGCATTTACGGATCTGGTGCCGGTCCTGCCATTCGATCGCGCCGCTGCAACCAGATATGGCAACATTGCCCATCAGGCAGGGTTCAGGAGGCATAGTTTCGACCGGCTGATCGCGGCACATGCGCTCTCCCTTGGCTATGCCGTCGTCACCAGCAACCTGTCGGACTTTCACGGTATTCCTGAACTTGACGTGCAGAACTGGACCGTCTGATCTTCGCATCGACAATCCTCTCCCTCTATCCCGACATGTTCCCCGGCCCGCTCGGCACATCGCTGGCGGGCCGGGCGCTGGACGATGAAATCTGGTCGCTCGACACCATCCAGATCCGCGACTTCGCCGAGGACAGACACCGCTCGGTCGATGACACGCCCGCAGGGGGCGGCGCGGGGATGGTGCTGCGCGCCGATGTGCTGGGGCGCGCGGTCGATCATGCCGTCGCGGCCCAGCCGGACGCGCCGCTCCTCTACATGAGTCCGCGTGGCAAGCCGCTTACGCAAGGCCGTGTCCGCGATCTTGCCGCGGGGCCCGGCGTCACCATCCTCTGCGGGCGGTTCGAGGGGGTGGACCAGCGCCTGCTCGACGCGCGCGCTATCGAAGAAGTAAGCATTGGCGACTATATCCTGTCGGGCGGAGAGTTGGGAGCGATGGTCCTCCTCGATGCTTGCGTTCGCCTGCTGCCCGGGGTAATGGGCACGACTGCTAGCGGCGAGGACGAATCGTTCGAAAACGGTCTCCTCGAATATCCGCACTACACCCGACCACAGGAGTGGGAAGGGCGCACGGTCCCCGAAGTGCTGCGATCGGGGGATCATGCGCGCATCGCGGCATGGCGTGAAGACGCCGCCCGCGAGATCACACGGCTAAGGCGGCCGGACCTGTGGGAGCGTCATACCGGCGCTCGGGTCAGCTCGCCCTCTGGTGCGCGGCGTGAGAAGAAAGACGAATGAGATGAACCTCATCCAGCAGATTAACGCCGAACAGGTGAAGAAGCACGAGGGCGCGAAGGACATTCCCGATTTCCGCGCGGGCGACACGCTTCGTGTCGGCGTCCGCGTCGTCGAGGGCGAGCGCAAGCGTATCCAGTTTTTCGAGGGCGTGGTGATCGCGCGATCGAATCGCGGCATCAACAGCAATTTCACGATGCGCAAGGTGTCGTTCGGCGAGGGCGTCGAGCGCGTCTTCCCGCTTTACGGCCCGAACGTCGACAGCATCGAACTGAAGCGCCGCGGTGTTGTCCGCCGTGCGAAACTCTATTATCTTCGTGGCCGCAGCGGTAAGTCCGCGCGTATCGCGGAACGCCGCCTCGACCAGAAAAAGACCGTCGGTGGCATGGTGCCCGACGCCAGTGCGAGTGATGCCAAGAAGCAGGCCGCCGTCGAAAAGATCGAGGCCGCCACCGAATAGGCCCCGCGCCTTTTCTGGCCAATATAGGGGCCGGTCGTGCATAGGCATGACCGGCCCCTTTCGATTCGCGGGGGATATCGGGAGAAGCAACATGAAGAGCACCCGCGCCGTCATCCGTCGGCATGGCGGCCCAGAAGCCGTCATATGGGAAGAAGTCGACTGCCCTGCACCCGGTCCGGGCGAAGTTCTGATGCGCAACGAAGCGGTCGGACTCAACATGATCGACACCTACCACCGTAGCGGGCTTTATCCGGTTGCGCTGCCAAGCGGGTTGGGCGTCGAGGCGGCAGGTTTGGTTGAAACGGTTGGCGAGGGCGTCGACCATGTAAAACCCGGCGACCGCGTCGTGACCTTCGGTCCTGTCCTTGGTGCCTATTCGACCGCGCGCTGCGTTCCGGCGGCGGGCCTGTTTGTGCTACCGGATGGCATATCGTTCGAAGTCGCCGCGGCAAGTTTCCTGAAGGGCTGCACAACGGAATTTCTGGTCGAACGCTGTGGCGAGGTAGAGGCGGGCTGGTCGGTGCTCGTCCACGCCGCCGCCGGGGCGACCGGCCAATTGCTTGTTCGCTGGCTGAAGCATGTGGGTGCAAGCGTGGTCGCCACGACCAGCACGGAGGAGAAGGCCGCCATTGCCCATGCGGCGGGTGCGGACCATGTCATTCGCTATGGCGAGACGGATGTCGCGGCGGCGGTGCGCGACCTCACTGGCGGCGAGGGCGTGCGCGTCGTCTTCGATGGCGTCGGCAGGGCCACCTGGCAGGCTTCGCTCGAAAGCCTTCGAAAACGCGGGCTGATGATCAGCTTTGGTAACGCCAGCGGCGCAGTGGGGAAGCAGGATATCGCCAGTCTGGCGCAAAAGGGCTCTCTCTTCGCCACGCGCCCGACACTGTTCGACTATTATGCCGATCCGGTCGAGGCAAAGGCGGGCGCGGCGCGACTGTTCGCCCTGATCGAACAGGGCGTGATCGACGTCGATATCGGCCAGACCTACGCCCTGACCGATGCCGCGCAGGCGCACACCGATCTGGAAGCGCGCAGGACAACGGGATCGACGCTGCTGCTTCCCTAGAGATCAACCCTCGTCGTCGTCGTCCGCACGCATCATTTCCACGCCGATGAAGACGGGCGCGTTGCCGTTCCTCAGCTTCACGAACATGGCGACCGTATTGCGCCCCGCCTTGCGCGCGTCGGCGACGGCGGCGGCGGCCTGGGCGGGCGTGCGGGTATCTTTGCCGTTGATAGAGACGATCACCGCGCCACGGCTGATGCCCTTGCGCGCCGCATCGCTGCGCCGATTGACGCCTGCCACGACGACACCCTGAACGTCATCGTCCAGACGCAACTGCTGGCGGATTTCCGGGGTCAGCTCGGCAAGTGTGATACCAAGCGACTGTCGCGCCTGTGCCTGACCGGGGGCATCGGGCGTCTCCATGTCGGGTTCGCTATTGCCGTTCGCTGCAATCTGGTTTTCCGCCGGGCGTTCACCGAGCGTGGCGGTCACCTTCATGCGCTTGCCGTTACGAATCAGTTCGATGGGAATCTGGCTGTTGATGGCGCTGTTGGCGACCAGGAAGCTGAGCGTGTTCTGCCGGTCGACGGTCTGACCGTTGACCTTTACGATAACATCGCCCTGCTGGATGCCCGCCTTGCCCGCGGGACCGTCATCCTCGACGCTAGCGACGATTTCGCCCTTATCCTGCGCGATACCGAGCGCCTCGGCGATCTCGTCGGAAACAGGCTGGATCGAAACACCCAGATAGCCACGCCGGACGCGGCCCATATTCTTCAGCTGGTTGATGACGGGCTCGGCCTGGCTCGCGGGGACGGCAAAACCGATGCCGACATTGCCGCCCGTCGGCGTGATTATGGCACTGTTGACGCCGATCACGTTACCGGACAGGTCGAACATCGGCCCGCCACTATTGCCCTGGTTGATGCTGGCGTCCGTCTGGATGAAGCGGCCGAACTGGCTGGCATTGCGGTTCAGCGCGGACACGATGCCCGCCGTCACCGTGCCGCCAAGCCCGAACGGATTGCCGATGGCGACGACCCAGTCACCGACGCGCACGCCGTCCGAATTGCCGAAGCGGACATAGGGCAGCTTCTCGCCGTCGACCTTCAGGAGCGCGAGATCGCTAAGCGGATCGCGCCCGATGATCTTGGCCTCATATTCGGTTTCGTCGGACAGGATGACGGTGATCGTGTCGACCGGCTTGTCGCCGCTGCGCGCAGTAACGACGTGGTTGTTCGTGACAATAAAACCGTCGGGCGAAATAATGAAACCGGAACCAAGCGAGCTGGCCTCGCGCGTTTCCGGTTCGGCTTCTTCCTGACCCTCCTCGAACTGGCGGAAGACTTCAGGGAGGTTCCGGCCGAAATTCTGGAATGGCGAGCGGCGAACCTCCACCTGCTGCGTCGTCGAAATGTTGACGACGGCGGGCTGCAACCGCGCGGCGAGGTCGGCGAAGCTGGCCGGCGCACCGGACGGTGGCAGCGCCTGCTGCACGGCGGCGGTCGTATTTTGCGGCGCTTCGGCCTGCGCCTGACCCGGTGCCTGCAACGCCAGTGTGGCGGCACTTCCAAAAAGAAGGCCGGCGGCAGCGTAGCTGCCAATCGTCATGGTCGCGGTGCGGAGTCTCTGCATGGTCAGTTCAAAATCCCGTCTGTTTCTCTACTCAATCATACCCATCGGCGGCGAAAAGATCACATTCGCGTCAGGACAGGCCCATGGTCAGCAACACGACCACGGCGCCAATGGTGAATGTCGCCGCGCCCGCCAGCCTGACCTGGCGCTCACCCAGAGCAAATAATGCCGCCGCCGCCCGCTTCATCACATCGGGGAACAGCGCATAAGCCGCCCCTTCCAGAGCCATGGCCAGACCGATGGCAACAATCAGGTTCATCGCCTTTACGCCCTAACGCCGGACGTTCCCCTGAAACTGCTCCAGAAACTCGTTCTCGGGGGACAGGACCATGGACGCGTTGCCATCCTTGAACGCTTCTTCATAGGCCTGCATGGCACGGTAAAATTCGTAAAAACTTTCATCGCGGCCGAAGCTTTCCGCATAGACCCGCGCGGCTTCGGCATCGGCCTCGGCGCGGATCACGCGCGCCTGACGGTCACCCTCGGCGCGGATACGGCGGGCCTCCTGCTCACGCGCGGTGCGCATACGCGTGAAGGCGGCCTCCAAGGGCTGTCCAGTCGGCAGATCGGCGCGCTTGATGCGAACATCGACGATCTCCGCGCCATAATTGGCGGCGGACCCCTCGACAGCCTTCGCGATCGTGTCCATCAGGTCGGCACGCTCGGGGCTGAGCAGAGAGGCGAAGGTCTGGCGACCCAGCTCGTTCCTGAGCCGTGAGGTCAGGATCTGGCCCAGTTCGTCGGCGGCGCGCGCTTCTGTCCCGACCGCCTGATACATGCGCAGCGGGTCGGTGACGCGAAAGCGGGCGAAGGCGTCCACGACCACGCGCAGCTGATCGGTGCTGAGAACCGTCTGAGGCTGCATGTTGAGATCCTGAACGCGCTTGTCGATATAGACGACATCCTCGAAAAACGGGATCTTCAGATTGATGCCTGCGCCCGTACGGCCATAGGCTTCGTCGGGGTCGTAGGCATTGAGCACGCGCACCGGTTCACCAAGGCGCGTAACGATCGCCTGCTGCGATTCCGTTACCGTGAAGGTACTGGTCGCGACCAGGATGAGTGCGGCAAACAGCAATGCAAGAAGAAGGATGGGGTTTTTCAGGCTCATCACTGATCTCCTTCCGCAGGTGCAGCGGCGGGCGCGCGCCTGCGGTTGTTGATTTCAGGCAGCGGCAGATATGGCACGACGCCGTCCGCTTCCAGGATGGTCTTGTCGACCTTGCCCAGAACCTTCTCCATGGTCTCGTAATACATGCGTTTGCGCGTCACGTCGGGCGCGAGACGATATTGTTCGTAAACCGCGTCGAAGGCGGCGGACTGACCACGCGCCAGCGCCACCAGCTGCTGATTATAGGCCCGCGCCTGGTTCATCAGACTTTCGGCGTCCTGCTGCGCCGAACTGACGTCCTTGAAGGCATCGTCGACCGCGGCGGGAGGATCCGCCTGACGGATATCGACGCCGACGACATCGACGCCGGCGCGATATTCATCAAGCAGCGCCTGCGTGCGGCTGCGCACTTCGGAGGCGACCTGCTCACGCTGGGGACCGATGGCGGCGTCGAGTTCGACGCTGGCGATCACGGAGCGCATGGCGGATTCCGCCGTCTCCTTGATCGTGCCTTCGGGATTGGCGATCTGGAACAGGAACAGTTCCGGATCCTTGATCTTCCAGCGCACCTGATAGGCGATATCGATAATGTTCTGGTCGCTGGTCAGCATCAGATTCTGGTTATTGGGGCTGTCCGATCCGATAGCGATGGTCGAGACCTGCTCGACCTTCGGCTTCGTTACGGTCACAACGGGCGAGGGCCATTTGATATGCGTGCCCGGGGTCGTCGTCTTCAAATAGCGCCCGAACATCTGCTCGACACCACGCTCATCGGGTTCCACGCGGTAGATCGACGTCGCCGCCACCCAGACAAGGACGAGCGCGAAGGCGATCCAGCTCCAGGGCAGCGAACGGCCCGTACCGCCGCCACCTTTGCCACCGCCGCCGATGCCGCTGCGCAGCCGTTCCTGGCTGCGCTTGATGAAGTCATCGAAATCCGCCGCACCGCCCTGATTGCCGCCGGAGGGCTTACCGCCGTCACCGCCAGAAGGCCGCTGGCCCCACGGGTTTTTCGGGCCGCCGCCTTTGCCGCCACCCTTGTCACCGCCGGAGCCACCGCTGCCCCAGGGGCTTTTCGGTTTGTCGCCATCATTATTCTGCCAAGGCATCGATGCCCTTTCCCGCCCTTAATCTCTCTGGTTCCTGTCCTATATACGAAGCCACCGCGCGCTTTCCTATAGGTGCGCCCAAATTGCCCAGAGAGACAAAAGATGGATGACCGCGCATTACAGGACCGGCTGGCCGCGATTGCCGACCCGAAACGCGACGGCGACATCGTCGCCAGCGGGCGTGTTGCCGGTCTGACCATGCGGGCCGGAACGCCCGGTTTCGTGCTCGATATTAGCGGCCTGGACAAGGATGAGCTCCAGTCGCTGCGGACGCAGCTGGACGCCGCCGTCCCCGCCGCGCGCATCATCACGACACAGGAAAGCGCCGCACCGAAGGAAGTGCCCAGGGGGCGCCCTGTCCCGCACGAACAGCCTGCCGCAGCGCTGCCGAACGTGAAGCACATCGTCGCGGTCGCCTCCGGCAAAGGCGGCGTCGGCAAATCCACCGTCGCCGCCAATCTGGCCGTCGCCATGGCGCAGACGGGGTTGAAGGTCGGCCTGCTGGACGCGGATATATACGGTCCGTCCGTCCCGACGGTTCTTGGCGCCCATGAACGGGCGGAGGGCGAACAGGGACGCATCATACCCATAAAGGCGCACGGTCTGAAACTGCTCAGCATCGCCGCGTTGACCAAGCCGGGGCAGGCCGTCATCTGGCGCGGCCCGATGGCCGCCGCCGCCATGATGCAGATGCTGAACGAGGCCGACTGGGGACCGCTCGACGTGCTGGTCATCGACATGCCACCGGGGACGGGCGACATCCAGCTCAGCCTGGCGCAGAAGATCAGGGGAGCGAGATCGGTGATTGTCTCGACGCCGCAGGATCTGGCGCTGATCGACGCGGAAAAGGCGATTGCCATGTTCGGCAAGGTTGGCATTCCCATTCTTGGCATCATCGAGAATATGAGCCTGTTCCATTGTCCCGAATGCGGTACGGCGACGGCGATCTTCGGCGAGGGCGGCGCGAAGGAAACTTCGGCGAAGCGCGGCGTTCCCTTTCTGGGTGCGGTGCCGCTGACCATGCAGCTGCGCGAGAGTGCGGACGCGGGTATGCCCGCCGTATTGGGCGAAGGTCCGGCGGCGGATGCGCTGAACGCCGCCGCCCGCGCGCTGATGACCGAACTGGAGATAAAATATGCCGCTACAGACTGACGCCGAAATCAAGGATTTGCTGGAAACGACAAAGGTCATCGCCATGGTCGGCCTGTCCGACAAGCCTCAGCGGGACAGCAATCGGGTGATGAAATATCTGCAGGACCAGGGCTATCGCGTCATGCCGGTCAATCCGGTCATCGCGGGCGAGCAGGTCCATGGCGAACATGTCTGGGCCTCGATGGATGAAATCGGCGTTCCCATCGACATGGTCGACGTCTTCCGAAACAGCGACGCCGCGGCGGAAGTCGTCGACGACGCCATCGCGGCGGGTGCGAAATCGGTGTGGATGCAGCTGGGCGTCGTCAACGATGTAGCCGCCGCGAAGGCGGAAGCGGCGGGCCTGGAGGTAGTGATGGACCGTTGCCCGAAAATCGAGATCCCGCGTCTGGGTGTTGGCGGCAAATCCTGAACGAATTCCGTCATTCCCGCGCAGCCGGGCATCCATAGACGCTAAATACTGCCAGTTTCGACGCGATTTCGATGATCAAACGGAATGGAATTCTGCCTCCGCGGGAATGACGGGCTTTGCGCATCGCGTGTAGGGCCCGCTAGAAATCCAGCTGGTCATAATGCGCGGGCGGGCTGATCCCTTCCATGCGTTCGGGAAGCAGCGCGCGCACACTGGGGCGGGATTTCACGGCGCTGTACCACGTCTTCGCGTCGGGATAACCACGCCAGTCGGTGCCGCCCAGATAGTCGGCGACGCTCAGCTGGGCGGCGGCACTGATGTCAGCAAGGCTGAATCCCGATCCGGCCAGCCAGCGCCGGTCTCCGAGCAGATATTCGATATAATCCAGATGCTGCGCCGTCGCCCGCGCCGCCTGCCTGAGCGCGCCCGCATCCGGCGAGGCGCGCAGAACGACGCGCTTGAACATGCGTTCCGTCAGCAGTGGATTGACCGCCTCGGCATAGAATTTCTGATCGAACCAGGCGACCAGGCGCCGGACCTCCGCGCGCATGGCAGCGCCGCTGCCCATCAGCGGCGATTTCTCGACGGTTTCCTCCAGATATTCCGCGATCGCCTGCGAATCCGCGAGCGGGCCGTCTTTCTCACCCGACAGCACCGGTGTCTGGCCTGCACGGTTCAGATCCATCAGCCGGTCCGACCGGTCCCAGGGATATTCCGTGTTCAGCTCGAACGGCACACCTTTTTCGACCAGCAGGATGCGTATCTTGCGGCTGAACGGGCAAAGCGGAAAGTGATTCAGGGTCCACATCGGAACCGAGACATAGGGATGCCGGAGTCACGGGGGAAGCTGGAATTGTCGACGCGCGCGGGAAGCGTCGAAGTTGCAGGCTAGAAGCTGATGCTCGTGCCCAGATAGACCGTGCCGGATTCCTCAGCCTTGTCCGCATCCTTGTTCACGAAATCACGGCCATAGGCTTCGGGATGCAAGCGGTCGTAACGGACGCCGCCACGCACCGACAGACGCGGGCTGAGCGCGTAGGCACCGCCCAGCTCGATATGTTCGGTATTGCCCATCTTGTCGGGAATGATGCGGCTGCCATCGGCGGCGACGGTGGCGCCAGCTTCGACGGCGGCGCGCCATTTTTTCGTGCCATAGGCAAAGCCGACTTCGGCGCCCTCGCGTTCGCTACCTTCGAAGGCGTCCGTCTGGCGGGCAACGCCGCCGGACAAGGAGAAGCCCTTGTAGCCGACATCCAGCTTCGCCTCGACTTCGCGCGCCGGCTTCGCCGTGCGGGCGCGGGCGGCGGTTACGGCGGTCGGGCTGGGCTTCGCACCCTCTTGAACAATGCGGGAGGTTACGCCGACGGTCACGCCCTTGCGTTTGCCAGCCGTTTTACCGGCGGGTGTGAAGGAAAAACTCGACTCGCGCGCCGACAGGCTCTCGCCCTTCGCGCGCGTTCCCGCCGGAGTGAAACTGCCAAGCGTACCGGTTTTGGGCGCGGCGCGATCGGTCGCCTGCGCCGCCGCCGGAGCAGGCACCAGAATCGCCGAAAGCGCGGTCGCCGCAAGGGCGGTATAGGCAAGTCTTCCCAACATGAATATAAGCGTCTGGTACGCGTCCCCTGCGTTTTCGTCCCGTTGTTACGCAGCATCCTGCCCGAACCCCCCGGCGAATCCGAGTCATTTCTGGTAGATCAAAGCAGTTTTCACCGCTTTCTTCGCGGCATGTTGCCATAAGGTGACAGGGGACCATGGATTTAGGGGGGACTAGGCGGCCCCGGCGTAGCTGCCTATACACCCTTTGACATCACGACAGCCCCCTAAGGTTTCCGCATGACCCCAATTCGCATTTCCCTCCTTGCCGTCACTGCCATCGGCCTCGCCGCCTGCAGCCGTGGGGGCGACCGGCCCGCCGTCGACATCGCCGCCGCACAGACGACACAGATTGGCGTCAACGCCTTCCTGTGGCGCGCGAGCCTGGAGACGCTGAACTTCATGCCGATGGCGCAGGTGGATTCGACGGGCGGCGTCATCATCACCGACTGGTATGCCAATCCCCAGGTCCCCGAAGAGCGCGTGAAAGTGACGGTCTACATACTCGACCAGGCCCTGCGTGCAGATGGCCTGCGCGTCGCCGCCGTGCGCCAGCAGAATAATGGCGGCACCTGGACCGACGTGCCCGTCCGCGCCGGGACGGTGCAGAAGCTGGAGGAAACCATCCTCGGCCGCGCCCGCGACCTCCGCCGCGCCCAGATCGGCTGACACTGCGTGTCGTTTCAATTCGATGCTGCCAGTGCGGAGTCCAAATGGCAGCAAATTTGGGATGAGCGGGGAACGTTCGTAGCGGATTCGGATTCCGCGAAGCCGAAACGCTATGTCCTCGAGATGTTCCCCTATCCTTCGGGGCGCATTCACATGGGCCATGTCCGAAATTACACGATGGGTGATGTCATCGCGCGGCAGCGGCGCATGGCGGGGGACGAGGTGCTGCACCCCATGGGCTGGGACGCCTTCGGCATGCCCGCCGAAAACGCCGCCATGGAGCGCGGCGTGCACCCGGAGGGCTGGACGCGGGACAATATCGCCGCGATGCGCGCGCAGCTGAAAACGCTGGGTTTCGCCATCGACTGGTCCCGCGAATTCGCCACCTGCGACGCCAGCTATTACGGTCATGAACAGGCGCTGTTCCTGAAATTCTACGGGGCCGGACTGGTCGAGCGGCGCGAGGCCTATGTGAACTGGGATCCGGTCGACATGACTGTCCTCGCCAACGAGCAGGTGATCGACGGCAAGGGCTGGCGCTCGGGCGCGGAGGTCGAGCGCCGCAAGATGGCGCAGTGGTTCCTGAAGATCACGGACTTCGCCGACGAACTGCTGGACGGCCTCGAAGGCCTGGAAAACTGGCCGGACAAGGTCAAGGCCATGCAAACCAACTGGATCGGCCGGTCGCAGGGTTTGAATTTCCGGTTCCGGATCGAGGGACGCGACGACACGCTGGAAGTCTACACCACGCGCCCCGACACGCTCTATGGGGCCAGTTTCGCCGGCATCGCGGCGGATCATCCGCTGGCGCTGGAACTGGCGACGACCGACCCCGCCATTGCCGCCTTCGCCGACAGCGTGCGCACGGGCGGGACGACCGAGGCGGAACTGGAGACTGCCGAAAAGCGTGGTTACGACACCGGTCTGCGCGTCGTGCATCCGATGGATGACAGCATCACGCTTCCCGTCTTCATCGCCAATTTCGTCCTGATGGATTACGGCACGGGCGCGATTTTCGGCTGTCCGGCGCACGACCAGCGCGACCTCGACTTCGCGCGCAAATACGCGCTGCCCGTGCCGCGCGTCGTCGCGCCGGAGGGTGAGGACGCGCCCATTCAGGAAGAGGCCTATACCGGCCCGGGGAAACTGGTGAACTCCGGCTGGCTGACCGGCATGGAGGTGCCGGACGCCATCGCCGCCGTGATCGAGAAGGCCGAGACCGAAGGCTGGGGCGACGGCAAAACGCAATATCGCCTGCGCGACTGGGGCGTCAGCCGCCAGCGTTACTGGGGCACGCCAATCCCGTTCGTGCATTGCGCGGTTTGTGGCGTGGTCCCGGTGCCGGAGGACCAGTTGCCGGTCGAGCTGCCGAAGGACGTCAATTTTGACAAACCCGGCAATCCGCTGCTGCGTCATCCGACCTGGAAGGACACGGCCTGTCCGAAATGCGGCGGCGCGGCGGAGCGCGAAGCCGATACGCTCGACACCTTCGCGGACTCGTCATGGTATTTCCTGCGCTTCGCCAGCCAGCCGGACGGCAAGCCCTTCGACGCGGACGAAATCGCCAAATGGCTGCCCGTCGATCAATATA
This sequence comes from Pacificimonas sp., assembly GCA_049650205.1. Taxonomy (GTDB): domain Bacteria; phylum Pseudomonadota; class Alphaproteobacteria; order Sphingomonadales; family Sphingomonadaceae; genus Pacificimonas. The sequence goes on from JBARZR010000244.1 coordinate 22,305, forward strand.
TCGGCGGCGTCGAACATGCGATCCTGCACTTGCTCTACGCGCGGTTTTGGACGCGCGCGCTGGCTAAGGTCGGCATGACCCAGGTGAAGGAACCGTTCAAACAACTGTTTACACAGGGAATGGTGACGCACGAGACGTATTGCACATCGGACGGTCGTTGGATCGAACCGGGGTCGATTGAGAAGCGCGGCGACAGCCTGTTCGAGCGTGGCACGGATACGGTCGTCACCGTGGGCCGCATCGAGAAGATGTCGAAGTCCAAGAAGAACACCGTCGACCCTGAACCCATCATCGCCCGTTATGGCGCGGACGCGGTGCGCTGGTTCGTGCTGTCGGACTCGCCGCCGGAGCGGGACCTGGAATGGTCGGACGCTGGAATCGAGGGCGCGGGGCGCTTCGTAAACCGCCTATGGAAACTGGTTGCGAAAGCGAAAGACGGCGACGGCCCCGACGAAAGCCTCACGCGCAGTGTGCACAAGGCGATACAAGGCATCACAGAAGACATCGACGCACTGCGCTTCAACAAGCTGGTGGCGCGCTGCTATGAGCTTACGGGCGCGATCGAGAAGGCGAAACCGAGCGCCGCGCGCGCCGAGGCGATCCGCACACTCGTGCTGCTGGCCGCGCCCGCCATGCCGCATATCGCCGAGGAAGCCTGGGCCGCGCTGGGCGGCGAGGGGCTGGCATCGGAAGCGGCGTGGCCCGTCTCCGACCCGGCCCTGCTGATCGACGATACGGTCACCATCGCCGTGCAGATGAATGGCAAGCTGAAGGACACGCTGGAGCTCGCCAAGGGCATGGAGAAGACCGATGTCGAAGCCGCCGTCATGGCGCGGGACAAAGTGGTGTCCGCCCTCGATGGCCGGAAACCGAAAAAAATCATCGTTGTGCCTGACCGTCTTGTGAACCTCGTCGCATGAACGGGCGCGATGCTCCTTCCTCCCCCACCGGGGGAGGGTGGTGGGGGGTGGCGCGTGTGGCACTTCTGCCGCTCGCTCTCGCCGCTTGTCAGCTCACGCCTGTCTATGGCGGCGGCGCGAATAGCGCGGCGGCGCGGACCCTTGGCGCGATTTCCGTCCCGGCCATTCCCGATCGCTCCGGCTATCTGGTGCGGCAGGCGCTCTTGGACCGCGTCGGCGGCACGGGCGAGACGCGCTACCGGCTCGACGTCAGGCTGGATGATGAAATCACCGGCCTTGGCATCAGGGGCGATGACAGCATCACGCGCGAGCGGCGGACGCTGCGCGCGCGCTGGCAGTTGATCGATACCAAGAGCGGCAACACGCTGATCGATGAGACGGTACGCGCGGATAGCGGCATTGATGTCGTATCGTCGGATTACGCTGTTGTCGCGGCGGAAACCGATGCGATGGAGCGGCTTTCCGTCGAGATTGCGAACCAGATCGCTGCCCGTATTGCCGTTTACGCAAAGCAGCGGTGACGGGTGAGCGGGTATGAAGGCTGACAAAAAACCCGCGATCGATCAGGCGGTCGCCGCCGCCGATCCCGATATCCGCATCTGGTTGTTTTACGGCCAGGACGAGGGCGGCGCGCGGGCGACGGCGGACCAGCTGACGGCAAAATTCGCTGCGGGAGATCCAATGGCGCGGACGGACTTCACCGTGGCCGAGTTGCGCGACGATCCTTCTTTGCTGGCGGCAGAAGCGGCGGCGATCTCGATGTTTGGCGGTGCCAAGGTCATTCGCGTCGATCAGGTTTCGGAGGCACCCGGCAGCAATATCCGCGCCGCCGTTGAGGCGTTGCTGGGGGCACCGGAGGCTGGCAACCCGGTCATCTTGACGGCCGGCGATCTGAAGGGCACGTCGGCGCTGGTCAAAATGATCGGCATCAGCGCGCAAGGCGCAGCCCTGAAATTCTGGCAGCCAAATGCGCGCGACGCGGGCGGACTGGCGGCAGAGCTTTGCAAGGCGGCCGGATTGCAGCCGGACCGCGACGTGCAGGCGCAACTGGCGACGATGATCGGTACGAACCGCGCGATCGCCGAGCAGGAAATCGCCAAATTCGCATTGTACCTTGATAGCGCGGCGGACGATCCGAAGCCGCTGACCCAGGACATCGTCGACCGGCTGGGCGCGGCGTTTTCGGAAGGCGACTTTTCCATGTTGACCGCCGCGGTGGCCGGCGGCGATCCAAGGCGCGCCGCCTCCGAACATGCCCGGCTGCTGATGGACAGGAAGGCCAGTGTCGGCCAGCTGCGCGCGGTCCAGCGGCAATTCCGCCAGCTTGTGTTGCTAGCGCGCGGAACGGCACGGGGGCAGTCGCCGGAAATGGTCGTCGAAGCCGAGGGGCGGCGGATTTTCTGGAAAGAAAAGGGCGCGCTGGTTCGCCAACTGGGCCTCTGGAACGTCCGAGATGCCGAGCGCGCCTTGGCGCGGTTGGTGAACGTCGAAATCCAGACGAAATCCAGCGGAACGGCGGATGCCGATCTGCTGACCGCCGACTGTTTTGTCAGCCTGTCACGCCGGGCGGCGGCTGTGGCGCGGCGGCGCTGAAGATCAGGGTTCTGCCCGCTATCGTTTTGCGGCGCGCTTCTGCAGGAAGGACGACAATTCGCCATAGCCGCTGCGAACAACGCGCGAGTCCATTGGCATCTCCAGCGAGTCGATCAACGCACGCAGTTCAGACCGCTCGCTCACATTGTCATCCCGTCTTGATTGTTGCTGCAAGGCCATTGCCGGTTCCCGTTCGGCACTTGGCCGATTTTCGATTAACTCATGTTGATAGAAGCCATGGCGTGGAATTTTGTTCCCAAGGCCAGCACCTTGAGTCGAAACCCTGTCGCGATTTTGCAACACCTCGCTGGCGACTGGACTACCCGACCCGCGTCAGTCGCGCGGCAAAACCCGCCAGTGCGGGTGCACGCATCACCAGGTCCAGAGGCCAGCCGCCGCCCGCCAGCAGGCCATAGCCCCATGCCGCGCGGCGCACAGGCGGGCGTACCAGTTTGCGCAAACCCGCCTGAGACGTGCCGGCTCCAGCAGCGATGCCGCTGGCGATGGCAATTGCCATGCCGTCGCCAGTGAAGCTGTGGATTACGGCCAGCTGATCGCCGATACGGAGTATCTGCCCTTCATCTTGCGCAATGTAGCCATAAGGCACACGGGATATCGCCAGCGGGCGGTCATATAACGGATGCGCCCGCGCCAGACGTTCGGAAAGGCGTGGCGCGAATCGCTCCAGATGTGTCAGAACGCCGTCCCAGCCGTCGGCCGCGACCTCGCCATCCGCAAGCAGACAGAGATTGGCGCGGCCCAAATCGATTGGCTGCAACCCGGCATAGCCGCCCGAAAAATGATGTAGCTCTATCGTGCTGGCAATCGCGGCGGCATCGCTCTCCGCCAGTTGCAGATGCAGTTTGAAGCCGATCATCCCGTCGGTCACTTTCTGGCCGGACGGATCCCGCTTTGCGCCGCGCAAATCACGCTTGCCGGTCGCCAGCCACACGCATCCCGCCGCTAGCACGCTGTCATCGTCCAGCCGCGCGCCGCCATCCTCGAGCGCCTTAACATGGACGCCGCGGCGGATATCGGCTCCCCTTGCGGCGGCATGAACGAGCAGCGCCTCGTCCAGCCGGTCGCGGCTAATGCCCGTCGCGGTTCCGGGAAGGCGGGTTTCCGCCTGCCGCACGCCTTTGACGAGGCGCAGCCGGTCGATGGGCGCACCCTTCAACGCGTCCACGTCGACGCCCGCCTGTCGTAGCATCCGCCCCGCCTCCCATGACAGGAATTCGCCGCAGACCTTGTGATGCGGTCCGCTACTGCGTTCGAGCAGGGTCACGTCCTTTCCGCGCGTCGCGAGCCCGGCCGCCAGCATCGCGCCCGCCGGACCGCCACCAATTACGAGGTGATCTTTCACGTCGTGGCCTTCACGTCGTTGTCACGCCCGGCCCGTCACGCCCCAGCGGAACAGCGGATGCCAGCGCACTCTTCCCTCGATCCCGGCCTCGCCCAGCAGGCGCTCCCAGTCGTTGCGGACGAAGGCACGGCGCACCGATATCTTGCCGTCATGCCGCACGATGGGATGCCAGCGCATCGCCCCGGCCAGCAGCGTGTAACCCACCAAGGCGAAGCGGCTGCGATGCAGGTCGTTGATGTGCCAGGCCCGGTCGGCATGGCTTTGCATCCAGCGCATGAACTTCACGACCGCCTCGTCCGGCAGATGATGGGTAAAGAGTGAACTGACGATGAAATCATAGCGTTCCTGATGCGCGAAGACATCGCCCGTCAGCCAGTCCGCATCGGTCCCTGCGCGGCGGCTGGCAATCGCGCCGCCTGCCGCCAGATCGATACCGGTCAGCCGCGCCTCGATCCCGCGCGCGACCGCCCAGCGGGAGATGGCGCGCAGCGTGTCGCCCTGCCCCGCGCCGACGTCGAGCAGCGTGAAGCCTTTCAGATGCGCGGCATGCCTGTTCAGGAAAGACAGGGTCGGCGCATGGCCGCGCAGCCAGAAATTAACTTTCGCCAGATCGTCGATCGCCGCCGCGAACTCCGCTTCGGGCAAAGCGGGATCGTCGATTAGTTCGGTTTCGGGACTCCGCGCGGTCCAGTCCATCAGACGGAATGAAAGCGGAAGCTCTCCGCCGCCAGACCCGGCCCGAACGCCATGCCCATGCCGTGCTTCACATCGCGCCCCGCCGCCAGCATTCCGGCCAGAACGAACATCAGCGTGGCGCTCGACATATTGCCGTAGGTGTCGAGGATCTCCCGTGACGGATTCAGGGCGCCATTCGGCAGGTCGTAGCCGCGCTCCACCGCATCGAGGATGGTGCGCCCGCCCGCATGCACCGCCCATGTGTCATAGCTTTCGACAGGTTCACCGCGCAGCAGGCCGCCATCCTCGGCGTCCCGGCTGGCGCGCAGGGCGGTCTCGATATGGCGCGGCACTTCGCCCGACAAGTGCATGTCGAAGCCCTGATCGCCGATCCGCCAGGTGATCGCCTCCGCGCTCTCGGCGATGGCGGCGGCGCGGAAATCCTCCAGCGCAAAGCCTTTTGGATCAGCCGTGACGAGCGCCGCCGTCGCGCCGTCCGCGAACAGCATGGACGACAGCGTCTTTTCCAGATCGACACTATCCTGAAAATGCAGCGAGCAAAGCTCGACATTGACGACCAGCACCCGCGCGTCCGGCGTCGAGCGGACGATGTGATTGGCCAGGCGCAGGCTGTTCACGGCGGCATAGCAGCCCATGAACCCCACCACCGTCCGTTCGACATCGGCGCTCAGGCCCATCGCGGTCGCGATATGCTGATCCAGGCCGGGGGCCGTGAAGCCCGTGCAGCTGCACACGATCAGGTGCGTGATCTCGGGCGGGTCGGGTGCCAGCTCGGCGATCGCCGCCATGGCAAGGGCGGGCGCTTCGGCTTCATAGCGATCCATGCGCGCGCGTGTGCCCGGATAGTCGCCATGCTTGAAAAACCCTTCCGCATCGGCGCTTTCGCCATTGGCCTCGCCGGGTGTGAAGACGGAGTAGCGATGGGAAATGCCCGCGCGCCCGGCCATGCGGCGGAAGAGTTTCCGGGTGCGCGCATCAAGGCGGTTCGCGATCAACTCGACATAGGCCCCATGGATATCGTGCGGCGGGTTCGCCGTGCCGATGGCGTTGATATGCGCTGTGGCCATCAGGATTATGGACTCCGGGTCAGGGTTTTACGTTCCGCTAACCATAAGCAGGATAAAGGCAACCGCGCTATGCTGCATTTCGTCCGTCTGGTTTCTCTTATGGGACTGCTCGCTGTCGCCGAGCCGGCGGCGGCGTGCATGACCTGTGACGACGGCAGCGCCTCCGCTCTCGCCAGCGTGGGCGGCGAGACCGGCGATCTTCGCATGACGCTGCGCACGGGGTTCACGTTCCGCCGCACATCGGATCTTGGCGATGTCATCATCGACGCGCTGGACGGCACGCTGCCGGGCGGCGCGAGCGGCGCGCCGGGCCTGATCGGCTATATCAGTCTCGTCGGAACGCCGGGGCGCTATGTGCATATCGATCTGCCGCGCCGCGCGGTGCTGACGACGTCCAAGGGCGGGCAGCTGGAGATCGAGAGCATTGTCCTCGACCAGCAAAGCCCGCTGAAACTGGACGCTACCGGACGGCTGGAACTGAGCTTCGCAGGGGTCTTGCAGGCGGGCATATCGCCAAGGCCGGGAAGTTATAGTGGCGACTTCGGCGTCACGGCCGAATATGAATAGAGTGCTTTTTCGGACCTGTCGGCTCCACCTTTGCCATCCCGGCCGAACTCACCTTTCCAGTTCGACATCCCAATAGAGGAAATCCCGCCAGGTTTCATGGCAGTGCCGGTGCGGAAAGGCACGGCCATGCGCCTGCAGCTCGTGCGTCGTCGGGCGGCAGGGGGCATGCGACATCTCCATATGCGCCTCCTGCGGCGTGCGCCCGCCCTTAGCCAGATTGCAAGGCGCGCAGGCGGTGGCGACATTTTCCCATGTCGTCTGCCCACCATAGCGACGCGGAATGACGTGGTCGAACGTCAGGTCGTCCTTCGCTCCGCAGTAGACGCAGGTAAACCGGTCGCGCAGAAAAAGGTTAAAACGGGTGAAGGCGGGATGCAGCGCGGGCTTTACATAATCACGCAGCGCGATCACGGACGGCAGCTTCATCCGCATCGTCGGCGATGATACGGCGCGGTCATATTCGGCCACGACCGCGACCCGGTCCAGAAACACCGATTTGACGGCGGTCTGCCAGTTCCAGAGGCTCAGGGGATAATAGCTGAGCGGTGTGTAATCCGCGTTCAGCACCAGTGCCGGGCAGGATTCCAGCGGCTCAAGTCGCTCTTCAATACGGCCCGGATGATACACGCGCGGCGTCTCCCTCACCAGTGAAGGCAGACGCCAAGGCCCGTCATTCCCTCTTCGGCGCGCTCCCACCAGCGCCAGGAAGAACGGCAGCACCTGCCTGTTCCCGTCAACTGGCCCCGCTCCTGACAGCGCCTTATGACGGCACCATGACACCAAAAGCCGATTCGCGCGTCAACCGCTTATTCGGTGCGGGCCGCACAGGCATATGAGCGACGGGGCGAACATCGTCACGCGCTTTGCCCCCTCGCCGACAGGCCGCCTACATCTGGGTCATGCGAGTTCGGCAATTCGTGCGCATGATGTCGCACGAGCGGCGGGCGGGCGGTTCCTGCTGCGGATCGAGGATATCGACGAGGGCCGCTCCCGACCGGAATACGTCGATGGCATCATCGAAGACCTGCGCTGGCTGGGACTGGATTGGGACGGGGACATGGTGTTTCAGTCCGAACGGCGTGCGGTCTATGCCACCGCGTTGGAGCGGCTGGTCGCGCTTGGGGTGGCCTATCCCTGTTTCTGTACGCGCAAGGACATCGCCGCTGCTGCTGGTGCCCCTCATGGGCCGGACGGCGCGCTTTATCCCGGCACCTGCCGCGATCTTGCTCCGGCGGAACGAGCGGTGCGGATAGCGGCGGAGCCTCATGCCTGGCGGCTGGATGCGGACAAGGCTGCGGCGCTTACCGGTCCGCTGACCTTTGACAATGTTGGCGAGACCATCTCTGTCGATCCGGCGATGAATGGCGATGTCGTCATCGCGCGCAAGGATGCGGGGACCAGTTATCATCTCGCCTGCACACTGGATGATGCGGCGACAGGCGTGACGGATATCGTGCGCGGTGTGGATCTCCTGCCCTCCACCCATATTCACCGCCAGCTTCAGACGCTGCTGGACCTTCCAGAACCGCATTACCATCATCATGCGCTCGTCACGGGCGATGATGGGGAGCGGTTGGCGAAGCGCAACGGCGCGCGATCACTCGCGGATTTGCGCGCAGAGGGCATGACCGTAGAGGATGTGCGGGCGAAGCTGGGACTTACCACCTGACAATTTCCCC
>JBARZR010000245.1:0-11105 GCA_049650205.1 Pacificimonas sp.
CCGCGCCGAAGTCGATCACGCCTGTCGGGGCCGGATCCGGATCTGGTGTTGGATCGGGACGGGGGGCCGTGCCGCCGCCAAGCGCGACGACGTCGGCATAGCTGAGCGTCCTGTCGGTGAAGACGAAGCTCTCGACATCGTTATAGACGGTGTCCAGCCCCTCGCCCAGGATGGTCAGGCCGCCGGAGACTTCGCCGACCGTGATCGTGGCCGAGGATGCGTTGATGGTGACGATGTCATAGCCCGCGCCGCCGCGCACGATGTCGTTCCCCGCGCCGCCCCAGAAATTGTCATTGCCCGCGCCGCCTTCCAGCCGGTCGTTGCCGCCGAGCCCGTAAAGGTCGTCGCTGCCCGCGCCGCCCCTGAGGACGTTGACGAGATTATTGCCAGTCAGGCTGTCGTTACCGCTGCCACCGGTGCCATTCTCGATCTTCGCGCCATAAGCGATGGCGAAGTTCAGGGTGAGGCCGCTGCCGATGTCGGAATAGGCCCCCTCGCGCAGGTCGAGCCGCTGGTCGGCGCTGAAACCGCTGAGATCGATGGTGTCGTTGCCCGCACCGTCCCAGATGGTCATCACCGGTTTGGTGTTGAGCGTGAAGTCGTAAATGGCGTTACCGGCATTCGCGTTGAAGCCGTAGACCGTGTTGCCCGCGCGGGTGGTGTAATCCGCGCCATAGGTCGCCTGCGCCGCCAGGATGTCATAGACCATCGGCGTCTGCACACGGACGTTGCCGCCCGCATACCAGTCAGCGCCGGTGTTGGAAGCGCTGAAATAGGACATGACCGTATATTGCCAGCTGTCCTCGACATGAACCCAGCCCGTCCCGGTATCGCCATAGCGGGGGCTGCCGCCGTTGTAATTGCCGGCATGGTTCAGGCCGATGGCGTGGCCGATTTCATGGACGATGGTCTGGAAACCGTAGTCGCCCACATCGGGATCCCGCAGCGTGCTGTTGCCACCGTTCAGCCAGACCGAACCCGCCATGCGCGCCGAGGAATAGTTTTCGTCACCGACGCGGCCCGGGAAATAGGCGTGGGCATAGCCGATGTTGGTCGTGGTATTGGAAAATTTGATGTCAGCGGCGTTCGGATTGGACGCCTCGACGAAGCTGGGAGCGATAATGTCGTCCCACAGTTCAATCGCCGTTCGCGCGGCCGCCGCCTGCTTGGCGTTGAATGCGGACCAGCCGGCCTGCTCTCCACGACCGGATGCGAACGCCGAGTTCGTCGTAATGCCATAAGTAATCGTCGTCGCGGTCGACCCGTTTGACTTGGCCCAGCGTGCACCGGACTCCAATTGATCGACCAAACCTGTATTAATTGCCATAATATTCAGACCCCTAAAGCTACGCAACTAACCAAATACGGGAACGCCAACATTGTTGGGATCCCGAATTCCGGTTACTCATCTTGTATCTTTGCCCCCGCAAGGCCTGCTCCCCTAAGATATGTTCGGGAAACAGCTAGCGCTAATAGGCAGGCCGTGCAGACGGCACGATAAGATGTGTTGGCCCCGGAAACGTTGCTCGCCACTGGCAATGCAGTCAGAGGCGTTACGAAAATCTTAACAGAACGGGTGACCGACCGATCAATGGAGGCATTGACGCGGCCAGTTGATTTTTGAGCATGCAAAAGGCTTCGGGAATAATATTACTGAGCCGAAAGGAAACGGCGTGGTTACAGGATCTTGCCGGCAACATGTCACCCGCACTGGGGTGGCTTCACTGAATCTGGAAAATGGCGCGCCCGGAAGGATTCGAACCTCCGACCCCCTGATTCGTAGTCAGGTACTCTATCCAGCTGAGCTACGGGCGCATCCCGAAGGCGTGGCTGATAAGGGGAAGGCGCGGGGCAATCAAGTCCTGTCTTGGGCCATCATGCGGGAAAAGTGGCTCGCTCCCTTTGGCACGAAGCTTTAAGGAACCGCCATGCGTTTGCTGTTTTCGCTAGCCCTGATCCTGATCCTGCCCGCCTGTGCGTCCCGCGTCGGCGATGGCGAATGGCCCAGTCTTGCCTACCGTCCCGGTGAAGACCGCAGCGCGGGGCCGTGCGAAGAGGGCGGTATGGCGGGGGCGGCCGAGACCGAACTGGCCACGCTGAACCCTGCGCCCGTCACGATGCCGCCGCCCGCTCCTGCGCCGAAAACGCTGGATGGCATCGATGCGGCACTGGCTGCGGTCGAAGCGGACTGGGAAAACGCGGTCGCACGCGCCGAAGATGCCGTGGCGCGGGCGCGCGGCCAGCGCAGCGGACCGGTCTGGGGCAGCGCGCAGATCGCGCTCAGTCGTCTGGAGGCGGTTTTTGGCCAAACAGCGCCGCTGGATGCAGAGATCATGGGTCTTATGGCGCCATTTGCGGCGACAGGCGGTGCACCCGAAGCATTGCAGGCCATCGACACCAGAATGAAGGCGTTCCGCGCCCGGCATCTGGAGCGGTTCGATGCCCTGCGGGCAGGGCTGGGAGCGCAACGATGAAGTCGTCCGAGACGACTTCGCGGTCAGTGCGCCGCCGCGTCCGAACCTGATTGCAGTTCTGTTCCGGGCGGATCGGTCCCGGTAAGCCGGGGCGCACCTGACGGCGTGAACCGCACAGCCCCCAGATTGGCCACGGCCTGCTTATCGCTTACGACGATGCCGGTGGCGAGTGGCTGGTCATGGCCGACGACCGCTGCCGTGTCCGCCGCGAAGCGCAGGGTATAGCGACCATAGCGCACCATTTCGAACAAGATGAAGCCATCGAAATCGGTCTTGGCTTCCGCCGCGACCTTCCCATCCGGACCAATCAGTTCCAGCAACGCGCCCGCCACTGGCTGCCGGCCATCGTAGAGCATTCCCTCGACTTCCCCCGTCGGCGTCAGCGGCAGGTCGACCGGCATGGCCACACCCCGCCGGGGAACGATGACGACGCCATCGCTCGCGGGGAGGAGCAGGGGGTCCTCCAGCGAAGCCGCGTCGATCTTCAATATGGTTTTCTTGCCGCTTGAAAGTCCGGCGACCAGCGCCGCGCCGTGGTCATCGGTCTGCGCTCGCGTGATCCGCCGGTCGGCGGCGATGCGGACACCCTCATGTACCGGCTCGTCTTCCTGCCAGAGGGAATCGCCGTTCAGATCGGTGAATACGCGGGCCCTGGCCTGGCCCCGCGCGGCCAGCTTGTCCGAACTGACATTGGCGAAGCGCCCCGTCGGGCCAGGACCGAAGCTCATGGCGAGATTGACGCCCGCCGCGACACTGCCCTGCGTATCCGCCTCCACCTCCGCGCCCAGTGCGAAGCGATCGAAGCGCTGCGCATAGCCTGCCGTGAACGCGCCCAACCGGCGATCATGGTCATAGCGCGCCTCGCCGCGCAATGTGCCGCGTTGGTCGACGCGGTAAGTGGCGGTCAGCCGTGCCTCGTCCAGCCCAGCTCCGTTCGACAGACGATAGCGCGCCTCGCCGCGCAGGGAGAGCTTGCCCGCGCGACCGCCAATCTGGGTACGTGCGACGACGGCACCGTCCGCTGTCCGGGCCCGTGTTCCCTTCTCCCAGCCGATACCCTGCGCAACCGAAAGTCCGGCCAGTCGCGACGTGATGGTCGCGGTGACGTCGCTGACGTCCCTGCCCCGGCGGTTGTCACGGTATCTTGCGTTCAGGGAACCGACCAGCGGCAGGCTTTCGGAGGAGGCATCGTGGATCAGGCGCGCCTCATAGAAACCGCGCGTACCCTCCGAAATATCATCCGTGCGTATATCGTCCTGCATCGTGCCTGATAGGAAGTAGGAGGTCTTGCCAATGCCGCCCGTCAGGCGCGCTCCGATCGCCGTTCCGCCCGAAACGCCGCGCACGGCATCGACTTCCAGCACGCCGCCGCCAAAGGATGTCGTGGCGGACGCCTCCAGATAACCGCGCATGCGCCCGTCCTCATCTTCGACGGCATGGGCGGCAAGACCGAGCGAGAATGTCTTCGATACGCCATGTTCGGCCCCGATGACGGCCTGCAAGGGGGTGCGGCCGATATTTTCACGGCTCAGCGTCAGAAGATCGCGGCCATCCTCGACCGCGCCCGCGCGATACCAGGTTTTGCCCGCCGGCACCGCCTCTTCGCCGACCCGGCGGATGAAGGTTTCGCGGCGCTCCTGTCCCTGCGGGCCATAAAGCACCACTTCGAAGCGGTTTTCGCCGTAGAGAAGCGGAATTTCCTCGAAAATGTAACGTCCGGTTTCGCCCGGTTCCGCAAAGGCGACCAGTGCGCCATTGCGGTAAAGTTCGGCCTCCCAACCCACGGGCAGTTCGCCATAGAGCGCCGTCACATCGAAATCACTGGCGCGCGTCAGTGGCAAATTGGTCAGCCAGACGCCGCGTCCCGCCGCGCTCGTGGAGATAAGCCCATTCGATGTCGTGCGCACGTCGCCGATCACGGCCTCTGTCGCGCCAAGGCCACCGAACAACCGGCCCTCCGCATCCTGCCGGTAAGCGCGGAGGCGCAGCGACTGCGGAATCGCATCGCGATCGGACGACAGCCGCGCATCATAGGAAAGCCGTGCCGCCTCTCCGGCCGCGAACAGCGCGTAACGGGCAATGCCGCGCACATGCGGTTCGCGCCCGGACTGGTTCGCGCCCAGCGACGCGACCAGATCCACAGACGGTGTCCGCCACAAGGCGTAGGGGGCCGTCGCATCCGGAAGTGTTTGCAGAAGATCATCATCATCGCGGCGCTGGCCCAGCCGGGCGCGCATCCGTTCCCGGTCGGCGGCGAGCTCGACGGGCAATTTTTCGCTGGTCGTCAGACGCAGGCGGGACTCGCCGAAGCGCGGAGTCATCGTCAGGCTGAACCAGCGCGCCAGGGCATCCGCTTCGGCACACAGACCGCCACTATGCCTGTAAAGCTCGCTACCCTCGATATTCTCGTTATTGCGGCCATAAGTAACATTATCCGGTTCTAGAACGAACCGATTGCGCTCGTTCAGAAACCACCCGCTCGCCGATGCGGTGTTCACATCGACTGTTATCGGGAAATCGAGCGCGGTCATCATCTGTTTCAGGTCGAGGCAATAGCTGCCATTGTGCAGACGGTAAGCCTCAACGGAATCACCAAGAAGGTAGCTGCCTTTCTCAACCGAAAGCAGCAGATAATCATCCTCATCGACGTCCGGCAGGGCAGCACGGCTCTGGGCCGCCGGATCCGCACGCTCCTGCGCCGCAGCGGTACCGGAAAGCGCAGACAGCGAAAGCGCCACTGCGGTCAGCAGCGACGCTTTCATGACGTCAGGAAGAAGGGTGCGGGCCATGGCCAGCCAGAGGGCGGTTTCGCCCCCTTAGCCCAGCGTTACCGGCTGTTCGGCGAGGAGGACGCGCTTGCCATCCTTTTCCTCGTAATAGCGTACCATGGCCGTGCCCGTCATCGGGCCGTCATAGGCGGGGTTCACCGCCATCTGCAGCGTGCGAGCCGCGACTTCGGGATAAATGGCGATACCGCGCGTCTGCGCCACCGGTTCCTTGATGCCATCCTTCTCGACGACGACATCGCCATAGACGGAGCGGTCGCCAAGCCGCTGAAGACCGATGTTGAAGACCCGCTCGGCATCCTTGGACTGAAGCGATGCGCTGTCGATCATGGCGCCGCCTTCCAGGTCGCCATGCCGCACGATCAGCGGAATGGTGATGCCGTATATGGCGGTCAGGCGGATCGCCATAGCATTTTCGGCTTCGGCCTGGGCGGAGGCTTCAGTCAGGTCGGCGACTTCGGGAATGGCGCGGAACAGCATGTGGATACGGTATTCGCCGCTGGCGAGGTCAGCCGGCTTGCGGACGGCGATGCGCACGGCCTGTGGCTGATTCGGTTCCAGCTGTACCCGGCGCGGGGCGAAACGGATCATCTTTTCGGCGAGCGCCTCGGCCTCATTCAGCGTTTCGGGTTCCTCGATACCGCCTTCGGGCGTCATGCGGCGGGCAACCAGCGACACGCGGTAGGTCGCGGCCTTCACGCCGATATTTTTCAGAATGACTTCCGTGGAGCGTGTCCGCCCCTCGAACATCAGCCGGGTCGGTGCGATCAGCAGGTCGTTCGCCTGTGCGCCGGTTGCCACCAGAGCGGATGGAACCGCCACCAGAGCGGACGCAACCATCAATTGCGCCGTTAGGGCTTTCTTTACCAGGCTGCGCCAATAACGGTTTCTGCAAGTCATGCTGTTCATCTGGATCGCTTCCCGGTTCCTTGCCGATCCTGAACGGACCAGCCTGTATTTGTGAGTGAAAGGCAGGTTCCGGTCCGGTCCGCGCGGCATCCCCGTTTTGCGCAGGCCGGGCCGGAAACCCGCCAAGTCAGGCTGTCGCCGGTTGCATTTCCGTTTCTTCAGGATCCCCGTCCGAAGAAGCGCGCGCATCCGGCGGCAGCCATACGGCGGGAGGGCGACTCCTACCGATATGTCCTTCATGCCGATTCATGGTTTAGGAATTGCTAAGACAGATCGCCAAGACGGGCCGCTAAGACAGGGGGCAGTGCCGCGCTTATTTTCCCCTGGAAAGAAGAAAGGGCCCGCCGGTTGCCCGGCGAACCCTTTCTCTGTCAGTGAAAGCGCGAAGGCTTACTGATATTCGGCAGTCACCGTGAAGTCACCGGCATACACACCGAGCGGTGCGGTATCGACGACCTGAAGGGTCGCGCCGAGGTTGAAGGCAACTTCGTCGCCAGCAGCGGTGCCAGCACCGGTGAGGGCGCCGCCATCACGGACGAAATCGTTGACAGCAAGCGTGTTGGTACCATCGGAGACGGTAACGACGCCATTTGCGGGCAGCGTGATCGTGACAGCCTTCGTGTCCTGAGCCAGCAGGTTCCACGCGCCGGCCGAAGCATTGTTCAGGTAGATGTTGTTGGCATCGGTAACCGTGCCATCGGTGCCCAGGACGACATTGCCGGTGGTACCCTGGAGGACATAACCGAAGTCGAGGGTGGAAGACTGCGTGATCGAGATGTTGTCGACCAGTTCAACCGTAGCCTGACCGTCGCCATCGGCAGCGAATGCTGCGGTTGCGGACAGTGCGGTGACGGCGACGAGTGCGCCCTTGAAAACTGCGTTCATATTGGTGGTTCCTTGCGAAATGATTCGTTCGTTTCGGCAGCGGCATCCCCGCCGTTGCTTGAAAACGATATACGAAGCGAATCTTCACGGCTCCGTTACAGAAAAGGTGAATCGGGCGTTAAGGAGTCAGGCGTTGAAATAGCCGGTCAGGATATTCGCATAGATATCCGTCAGCGCCTCTATATCCTTGACCGCCGCATGTTCGCCGACCTTGTGCATGGACGCGCCCGGCAGGCCGAACTCCACCACGGGGCAGAGTCGGCGGATGAAGCGGGCGTCGGACGTGCCGCCGCTGGTCGAGAGTTCCGGCGTCCGTCCGGTAACGCTCTCGATCGAACTTGAAACCAGCGTGGACAGCGCGCCGGGCGGCGTGAAAAAGGCTTCGCCCGATATCTTCGCCTCGACCGCCGCGCCGGGGGAAACCTCCGCCGCGACCGACTCGATCCATTGCACCAGTTCCGCGCCTGTGTGGGAATTGTTGAAGCGGATGTTGAGCCGCGCCTCGGCATAAGCGGGAATGATGTTATGCGCCGGATTGGGCGCGGTCAGGTCGGTGACTTCCAGATTCGACGGCTGGAACCAGTCATTGCCCTCGTCCAGCACCCGCGCCTTCAGCGCCGCCAGGATAGTGACGAGGTGCGAGATCGGATTGTCGGCCTGATGCGGATAGGCGACATGACCCTGTGCGCCTCTGACCCTGACCCAGACATTGACGCTGCCGCGCCGCCCAACCTTCACCATGTCCCCCAGCGCCGCGCGGCTGGTCGGTTCACCGACCAGACAGTGATCGGGCACCTGGTCGTTCGCTTCCATCCAGCCCAGCAGCGGATTCGTGCCGAAGGTCGCCGGGCCTTCCTCGTCGCCGGTGATGATCAGGCTGATCGAGCCCGCATCGGGGCGCACGCGTTCGGCGGCGGCGATGAAGCAGGCGATTGCCGATTTCATGTCCGACGCGCCGCGTCCGATCAGGAAGCCGTCCTGAACCTCGGCGGCGAAGGGATCGACTTGCCATGCGGAGAGGTCACCGGGCGGCACCACGTCCGTATGCCCGGCAAAGGCGAAGTGCGGACCGCCAGTCCCGCGTCTCGCAAAGATATTGCTAACCGGCCCGTCGGGCGCCTCGCCCCATATGTGACGCCAGACCGTGAACCCGGCAGCTTCGAGCGCAGTCACAACGACGTCCTGCGCGCCCGCATCCACAGGCGTGACGCTGGGACATCTGATAAGGTCCTGCGCCAGTTTCAGTGAACGGCTGACGGCCTCCGCCCTAGTCACGGAGGAGGTCGTTTATGCTGGTTTTCGAGCGGGTTTGCGCGTCGACGCGCTTGACGATGACGGCGCAGTAGAGGCCGGGGCCGCCATCCCTGCCGGGAAGCGTGCCGGGAACGACAACGCTGTAGGCTGGGACGCGCCCGCGCATGACTTCGCCGCTGGCCCGGTCGACGATCTTGGTGGAGCCGCTGAGATAGACGCCCATGGCAAGGACCGCGCCCTCCTCGACGATCACGCCCTCGGCGACTTCCGAGCGCGCGCCGATGAAGCAGCCATCCTCGATGATGGTGGGCGTCGCCTGCAACGGTTCCAGCACACCGCCAATCCCCGCGCCGCCCGATAGATGCACGTTTTTGCCGATCTGCGCGCAACTGCCGACGGTCGCCCAGGTGTCGACCATCGTGCCCTCGCCGACACGGGCGCCGATATTGACGAAACTGGGCATCAGAACCGCGTTTTTCGCGATGTAGGAACCGTGCCGGACGATGGCGCCCGGAACAGCGCGGAATCCCGCCGTGCGGAAACGGGCCTCGTCCCAGCCAGCGAATTTGGACGCGACCTTGTCGAAGCCGTTGCCGCCTGCGGTCGTGCCGTCGGACACCTGATTGTCGTTCAGGCGAAAGGACAGCAGCACGGCCTTTTTCAGCCATTCGTTGACCTGCCAGCCGCCCTCGCGCTTCTCGGCGACGCGCAGCGTCCCGGAATCGAGGCCGTTCAGTGCCTCGTCGACAGCCTCCCGCACGTCGCCCTGGGTGGTAACGGTCAGGGTGGCACGCTCGTCCCAGGCGCGGGCGATGACGGATTCAAGAGTCATGGTCGGTCTTTCGTGATGTCGGTCAGCCAGTCACCCAGGTCTTTAATGACGATATCGACGCTGTCCATGTCGGCGTGAAGACGGGCCGATTCGCTGCCATTGTCCACCCAGACCGTCGTCATGCCCAGCGCCTTTGCCGGGGCGAGGTTGCGCGCCATATCCTCCACGAAGACACTGCGTTGGGCGTTTATGTTCAGGCGGTCGCACATATCGGCATAGATGGCGGGCTCGGGCTTGGGACGATAGTTCATGGCGTGGATATCATGGATCGCCTCGAACGCCGCGCCAAGCCCGAGCCGGTCCAGCACCTTTTCGGCATAGGCGACATCGCCATTGGTGAAGACCAGCTTGCGTCCGGGCAGGGCGGCGACGCCTTCGACGACGCGCGGGTCTGCGGTCAATATGCCCATGTCGATGTCATGCACGAAGTCCAGAAAGCGCTTCGGCTCGACCCCGTGATCGTTCATCAGCCCGCGCAGGGTCGTGCCGTGTTCGTGGAAAAAATGCTTCTGGATGCGGTGCGCTTCGGTACGGTCCACACCGAGTTCTTTGGCGATGAACGCGCCCATGCGCTCGTCGATCAACGCGAACAGGTTCGCACTGGCCGGATAAAGCGTGTTGTCCATGTCGAACAGCCAGGTGTCGATATGCTCCAGATTCATGGGTTAGCGCCTAGCTTGCAATCTCCCGTTCAGCAATTCGACATAAGTTGGCGATTAGGGACGTGGCGACCCTGGGTGTTTCACGAGTGATGGACGGGACATGACGAACCGGTTTTCCAATCTGCTGCTGACGGCGGCGAGCGCGGCGATGCTGGCGGCATGTGGCGGCGGTGGTGGTGGCAGTCTTCGTCCGATCCCGGTCGCGCCAACACCCAGCCCCACCCCGACGCCCGCGCCCACCCCGGCGCCATCCAGTTTGAACACGGCGGAATATCGCCGTTCCAACGCCGCTACGTCGATCGGGGCGCTGACCGCCTATGAAGCGGGCGCGTTCGGTGCGGGCGTGAAGGTCGGCGTCATCGACAGCGGCATCGACGTCGATTCGCCCGAATTCGCGGGCAGGATCGACCCCGCCAGCCGCAGCACGAATCGCGACCCTCTGCAGGATATCGATGGCCATGGCACATCGGTTGCGGGTGTCATCGCCGCCGCCGCCAACGGCCGCTTCAACCAGGGCGTCGCCCCGCTGGCCACCATCGTTGCGCAGCGCGCGGACGATCCGGGTAGCTGCGACGGCGAAGATGGCTGCAACTACCCCGACGTGAATATCGCCGCCGGCATCGACAATGCGCGCGTTGCGGGCGCGCGGGTCATCAATGTCTCGCTGGGCGGGTCCGAAGCCTTTCCGGTGCTGCGCCGCGCCATCGACCGCGCGACGGCGGCGGACATCATCATCGTCATCAGCTCCGGCAATGACGGCGAAGACAATCCGGACCCGCTGGCCCTGGTGGCGAATGACGGCATATCGCGGGGGCGTGTCCTGATCGCGGGCGCGCTGACCGCGACCGGTCAGCAGGCCGAATTCTCCAACCGCGCCGGGTCCGGACAGCAGCATTATTTCGCAACGCTGGGCGACCGGGTGCGGAGTTTCGATCACACCGACACGGCCTTCCTGTTCAGCGGCACCTCCTATGCCGCGCCGGGCCTGTCGGGCGCGCTTGCGCTACTGTTTTCCGCCTTTCCCAATCTGAGCGCCGACGAGGCCATCGAGATCCTGCGGCGCAGCGCCACCGATCTGGGCGCGGCGGGCACGGACGCGGTCTTCGGGCGCGGCGGTCTTGACATCGCTGCGGCTTTCCGCGCGCAGGGTCAGACCAGTCTCGCCGGGTCGAAGATCGCTCTCGATGCTGAATCGGGCGCGCTCGTCACGTTCGGCGGCGCGGCGGGCGACGGCGGCACATTCGGCGACACGCTCGGCAATGTCGTCGTGCTGGACGCGTTCGGCCGCGCTTATGGCATCGAC
>JBARZR010000246.1:0-13028 GCA_049650205.1 Pacificimonas sp.
AGGATCTGCTGACGAAGCTCGGCTCAACGCGGCATGAATGCCGTCAGGACGGCGCACAACTGGGTGGCGAAGTGTCATCGGCGCGCACCAGCTATCTGTTTAATGTCGGCATCGCGCCCCTCGAAACGGCGGATGTCGTCCTGCTGATCGGCGCGAACCCGCGCTGGGACGCGCCGCTCGTCAACACGCGGATCCGTAAGGCGGTCCGGAAGGGCGGCGCGGCTGTATTTGCCATCGGTCCGCAGGTTGACCTTACCTATGATGTCAACTGGTTGGGCGACGACCTTGCCAAACTGGTTGCGAAATTGCCCAAGGCTGCTGCCGATGCGTTAAAGGCTGCCGAGCGCCCGGCGATCGTCATTGGATCGGGTGCGATTGTACGGCCTGATGGTCAGGCTGTACTCGCGGCGGCAGAGACGCTCGCGACGACCTACAAGGTCGCACGCCAAGACTGGACAGGCTTCGGCGTATTGCACAGCGCGGCATCGCGTGTCGGCGGGCTGGACATCGGCTTCACCAGTTCGGGCGGGATTGCGCAGATGCAGGCCGATGCGCAATCGGGCGCGCTTAGGGCCGTCTTCCTGCACGGCGCGGACGAACTCGATACGGCCAGTTTCGGCAGCGCCTTCAAAATCTATGTTGGCCATCATGGCGATCGCGGCGCGCACGGTGCGGACATCATTCTGCCAGCTGCCAGCTTCGCCGAAAAGTCCGGTACCTATGTTAATATGGAGGGCAGGGTGCAGCGGTCGGGCCGCGCCGTCTTCCCGCCGGGTGACGCTCGCGAAGACTGGGCGATCCTACGCGCACTCAGCGACGTTCTCGGCCATACGCTTCCCTATGACGACCTCGAGGCGCTCCGCGCACGCATTGCCGGTGAATGGCCATGGCTAGGCCAGACCGGCCTCGCCAGCGCCAGCTGGGAAGCGTTCCGGATTGAAGACGTGGGAAAGATCGACCACGCACCGGTCACTTATCCGATCGACAATTTCTATTTCACCAACCCGGTCGCACGTGCGTCGGAAGTGATGCAGGACTGCGCATCCGCCATTCTCGGCGAAGGCGAAGACATTCTGGAGGCGGCGGAATGACCGAGTATTTCCAGTCCACCTGGCTCGGTCCCGTGGCAGGCTATCTGATGGCCAACATCCTCCTGATCCTTGCCATCGTCCTGCCGCTCCTTATCGGCGTCGCCTATGCCGTCTATGCCGACCGGAAGGTCTGGGCGGCGGCGCAGATGCGGCGCGGACCGAATGTCGTCGGTCCCTTCGGCCTGTTGCAAAGCTTCGCCGACGGCCTGAAGGTTTTTCTAAAGGAAACCATCATTCCGGCGGGCGCGAACAAGGGCGTCTTCCTCCTCGCACCGATCATCATGTTCACGGTCGCGCTCCTCGGCTGGGCGGTCATTCCCTTCTCAGCGAAGATGGTCCTTGCCGATATTAATGTCGGCATTCTCTACATCTTCGCGGTATCTTCGCTGGGCGTTTACGGCATCATCATGTCGGGCTGGGCGTCGAACAGTAAATATCCTTTTCTTGGTGGCTTGCGTTCGGCAGCTCAGATGGTGTCTTACGAAGTTTCCATCGGCTTCATCATTATCACGGTCGTGCTGTGGGCCTCCAGCTTCAACCTGAACGACATCGTCCGCAGTCAGGAGGGGACGATCCTCGGCATCATCAACATGCACCTGTTCAATCCGCTGCTGTTCCCGATGTTCGTAATGTTCTTCATCTCCGCGCTGGCCGAAACGAACCGCCCGCCTTTCGACCTGCCTGAGGCTGAAGCGGAACTCGTCGCGGGCTACCAGACCGAATACAGCTCCATGGCTTTCGCGCTGTTCTGGCTCGGCGAATATGCCGCCATCCTCCTGATGTGCGCGCTGATGAGCGTCCTGTTCCTCGGCGGCTGGCTGCCGCCTCTAAATATCGACCTCATCCCCTGGTTCGATATTCCCGGCGTCGTCTGGATGCTCATGAAGATCGGTTTCCTTTTCTTCGTTTTCGCCTGGGTTTTCGCCACCGTCCCCCGCTTCCGCTACGATCAGCTCATGCGCCTCGGCTGGAAAGTCTTCCTGCCGCTCAGCCTGTTCTGGGTGTTTTTGGTGTCGGGCTATCTGATGTTTTTCACCGACAGGTTTTCGTCATGAGTTTCGCACAGGCTGCCAAATCGCTCCTCCTTCTCGAATTTGTGAAGGGCATGGGGCTTACGTTGAAATATATGTTCAAGCCAAAGGCGACGGTTAACTACCCCTATGAAAAGGGCCCGGTTTCCGTTCGTTTCCGCGGCGAGCACGCGCTGCGCCGCTATGCCAATGGCGAAGAACGCTGCATTGCCTGCAAATTGTGCGAGGCAGTTTGCCCGGCGCAGGCCATCACCATTGAGGCGGAGCCGCGCGAGGACGGATCGCGCCGCACAACGCGTTATGACATCGACATGACGAAGTGCATCTATTGCGGCTTCTGCGAGGAGGCCTGTCCCGTCGACGCCATCGTTGAAGGGCCGAATTTCGAATATGCGACCGAAACGCGCGAAGAACTGATCTACGACAAGTTCAAACTGCTGGAAAATGGCGAACGCTGGGAACCGGCGCTGGCCGCGAATCTTGCGGCGGATGCGGCCTACCGTTAGGGGCGCGGACATAAGCACATAACGTCATCCCCGCGAAGGCGGGGATCCAGGCCGACAGAGCGGTTTGTGGAACTGGATCCCCGCCTTGGCGGGGATGACAATTTTTGAAAAACGGGACCGGATTTTCCTTTGGTTGAAGCCATCATCTTCTACATGCTCGCGGGCATCATCCTGCTATCCGGGACGGCGGTGATCCTGTCGAAGAATCCGGTGCACAGCGTGCTGTGGCTCATCCTCGCCTTCTTCAACGCGGCGGGGCTGTTCCTGATGCTGGGCGCGGAGTTTCTCGCGATGATCCTGGTCATCGTCTATGTCGGCGCGGTCGCGGTCCTGTTCCTGTTCGTCGTGATGATGCTCGACATCGATTTTTCGAAATTGCGTGAGGGCTTCGTCAGTTACCTGCCCTTCGGCCTCATCCTGGCGGGCGTATTGGCGGCGGAACTGCTGATCGCCGCAGGTTCTACCATGATCGTGGGAAGCGCGAACGAGCCTATCACGCCCGTTCTGACATCTGTGGTCGGCGTGTCGAATACCGAAGCGCTCGGCGCGCTCATCTACACGCGCTACGTCTATGTCTTCCAGTCGGCGGGCATGATCCTGCTGACTGCCATGATCGGTGCCATCGTCCTGACCCATCGCCAGCGCGGCGGCGTCAGGAAGCAGAATATCGGCAATCAGGTCGGCCGCCGTCCGGAGGATGCCGTCGTCATCCACAAGCCCGGCATCGGCAAGGGGATCGAGCTGTGATCGGCCTCAGCCATTATCTGACCGTCGCCGCGATCCTGTTCGTTCTGGGCGTCATCGGCATCATCCTGAACCGCAAGAACGTCATCATCATTCTGATGTCGGTTGAGCTCATCTTACTGGCCGTGAACATCAACATGGTCGCGTTTTCCAGCTTCCTCGGCGACCTGACCGGCCAGATTTTCGCGATGTTCATCCTGACCGTGGCGGCGGGGGAGGCGGCCATCGGCCTCGCCATCCTCGTTCTCTACTTCCGCAACCGCGGCACGATCGCGGTCGATCAGATCAACCAGATGAAGGGGTGAGAACAGACATGATCTTACCTAGGCTCGTCATCCCCGCGGAAGCGGGGATCCAGTATCGCGCAAGTTTCGGAAAATTGGTTGCTGAACTGGATTCCCGCTTCCACGGGAATGACGGTTTTGAGAGCGTTTACTAAATGCTCACCACCCTAGTCTTCCTGCCGCTCCTCGCGGCCATCGTGGCTGGCCTTGGCAACCGTTCACTTGGCAATGTCGTTGCGAAATCCATCACCACGGGCGCGCTGTTCGTAAGCGCGGCGCTCAGCTGGATCCTGTTCTTCCAGGTGGGATTCGGCGACACCAGCTACACGCAGCCCGTCTTCGAATGGTTCCGCAGCGGCGACCTTGTGATCAACTGGAGCCTGCGCCTCGATACGCTGACGGCGGTCATGCTGATCGTCATCACGACGGTCTCCGCGCTCGTTCACCTCTACAGCTGGGGCTATATGGAAGAGGATCCGGACCAGCCGCGCTTCTTCGCCTATCTCAGCCTGTTCACCTTCGCGATGCTCATGCTCGTGACGGCGGACAATCTCGTGCAGATGTTCTTCGGCTGGGAAGGGGTCGGCCTCGCCTCCTACCTCCTCATCGGCTTCTGGTATCACAAACCCAGCGCCAACGCCGCCGCCATGAAGGCGTTCGTCGTCAACCGCGTCGGCGACTTCGGCTATTCGCTCGGTATTTTCGGCGTCTTCCTCGTCTTCGGCACGACCGATCTGTCGATCATCAACGGTACGGCGGGCGATTATCAGGGCCGGACTTTCGAATTTCTCGGCCAACAGGTCGACATATTGACGACGCTCTGCCTGCTGCTGTTCGTCGGCGCGATGGGCAAGTCGGCGCAGCTTGGACTTCACACCTGGCTTCCCGACGCCATGGAGGGGCCAACGCCCGTTTCCGCCCTGATCCACGCCGCGACCATGGTGACGGCGGGCGTTTTCATGGTCTGCCGCATGTCGCCGCTGTTCGAGGCTGCGCCAATGGCGCTGACCGTTGTCACCTATGTCGGTGCCGCGACCGCGCTGTTCGCCGCCACGGTCGGCACGGTGCAGACCGACATCAAGCGTGTCATCGCCTATTCGACCTGCTCGCAGCTCGGCTACATGTTCTTTGCTGCCGGTGTTGGTGCCTATGGCGCGGCCATGTTCCACCTGACCACGCATGCCTTTTTCAAGGCGCTGCTGTTCCTGGGCGCAGGGTCGGTCATCCACGCCATGCACCATGAACAGGACATGCGCTATTATGGCGGCCTGCGGAAGGAAATTCCCTTCACATTCTGGGGTATGCTGATCGGCACGCTCGCCATCACCGGCGTCGGCATCGTCGGGGTCGCGGGCTTCGCGGGTTTTTATTCCAAAGACCTGATCATAGAGAGCGCCTTCGCGGCCGGGACCGACGCTGGTTATATTGCCTTCACCGTCGGTGTGTTCGCCGCGCTTCTCACCAGCTTCTATAGCTGGCGCCTGATGTTCCTGACGTTCTGGGGCGCCCCGCGGTGGGCGGGCAGCGAACATATCGCGCATCACCACGACAGTGATCATGCCGATCCCGTCGCGGAAGACAGCGGCCACGCTCCCCATGCGCCCGCCGAACCCGTCATCGCCACCGGGACAGGCGGCTATCACCCGCATGAAAGCCCGATCAGCATGCTGGTTCCGCTCGCCGTCCTTTCGCTGGGCGCGATCTTCGCCGGTTATCTGCTCTACTATCCCTTCTCGGGCGAGGAGCGGGGCGTTGCCTTCTGGAACGGCAGTATCGCCTTCGACGTGGAATTGATGGAGGCCGCGCATCACGCGCCTCTATGGGTCAAACTGGCCTCGACCGTCGCCATGCTGGTCGGGCTGTTCATCGCCTGGATGAACTATATTCGCAGGCCGGAAAGACCCGCCGCCTTCGCCGCGCAATTCCGCGGTCTCTACGCCTTTCTCGCGAACAAATGGTATTTCGACGAGCTATACCACTACATCTTCATCGTCCCCGCCGGATGGCTGGGCCGTTTCTTCTGGACGCGCGGCGACCAAGGTACGATCGACCGTTTTGGTCCCAATGGCGTCAGCTGGCTAACCATGCGCGGCGCGGGCGTCGCCCAGCGGCTGCAGTCCGGTTATCTCTACACCTATGCCCTCGTCATGCTGATCGGCCTCGCCGCCGCGGCCGCGTGGTTCCTGCCGCGCGTGATGGGGGGCTGAGGACATTATGCCCATTCTATCCATCATGATCCTGCTGCCTTTGTTCGCGGCACTGGCGTTGATCGCTCTTCCCGGGACCGAGGCCGCGAAGGCGGGGATGGCGCGCATCATCGCGCTTGGCACCACGCTCGCCATGTTCGCACTGGGGCTGGTCCTCTGGCTCGGCTTCGACACGTCGAGCGCCGCGTTTCAGTATCGGGAAGACCTCCCCCTCTTCGCGCCCTATTTCAGTTGGTCGCTTGGCATCGACGGAATCAGCCTGATCCTCATCATGCTCAGCGTGTTCCTGATGCCGATCTGCATACTCGCCAGCTGGGACAGCATAAAACGAAGCGTTCCCGGATATATGGCGGCATTCCTTCTTATGGAATCTTTGATGATCGGCGTTTTCGCCGCGACCGATCTGTTCCTGTTCTACGTGATGTTCGAGGGCGGCCTGATCCCGATGTACCTGATCATCGGAATCTGGGGCGGGACGGAGCGCATCTACGCAAGCTACAAATTCTTCCTCTACACCCTGCTTGGTTCGGTGCTGATGCTGCTCGCCATGATGTACATGGTGCGCGTCACGGGCACGACCGACATTCCCACGCTGATGACGTTCGATTTCGATCCGCAGGTACAGCTATGGCTGTGGCTCGCCTTCTTCGCCAGTTTCGCGGTGAAGATGCCGATGTGGCCCGTCCATACGTGGCTCCCCGACGCTCACGTTCAGGCACCGACCGCAGGCTCCGTAATCCTGGCCGGCGTCCTTCTGAAGATGGGCGGCTATGGTTTCATCCGCTTCAGCCTGCCGATGTTCCCCGATGCCAGCGTCGATCTCAGCTGGCTGATCTGGGGACTGTCGATGGTCGCCGTCGTCTACACCAGCCTCGTCGCCCTCGTGCAGACCGACATGAAGAAGCTGATCGCCTATTCCTCCGTCGCGCATATGGCGTTCGTCACGGTCGGCCTGTTCGGCTTTAACGCGCAGGCGATCGAAGGTAGCGTCGTCGTCATGCTCTCGCATGGCCTCGTTTCGGGCGCATTGTTCCTCTGCGTCGGCGTCGTGTACGACCGGCTGCACACGCGAGAGATCGCGGCCTATGGCGGCGTCGCGAACGTCATGCCGCGCTATGCGATCCTGTTCATGCTGTTCACGATGGCGAGTGTCGGCCTGCCCGGCACATCGGGCTTCGTCGGCGAGTTCATGGTCATGCTCGGCGCGTTCCAGGCTTCGACCTGGGCCGTCTTCATCATCTGCACCGGCATCATTCTCGGCGCGGCCTATATGCTCCTGCTCTATCGCCGCGTCGCCTTCGGCGTCATCACCAATGAGGCGGTCAAGACCATGAAGGATCTGAACGCCCGGGAATATGCCTGCCTGGTTCCCATCGCCGCCGCCGTTCTCTGGATGGGCGTCGCGCCCAACATCTTCATAGATCCGATCCGCGCACCCGTCGCGCAGATCGTCGAGCGCCTGACCGCTGCCGACGCCCCGCAGCAGCGGATCGCCGAGGCCGCCCCTGCCGCGCCCGTCATCAACACCGTGGAGGCCCGCTAGATGCAGCCGCTAGCCGAATCCGTCCGTATCGCCGCGCCTGAACTGGTCCTCGCCACGGGCGCGATGGTCCTCCTGATGATCGGCGTCTTCCGGGGCGCGAAGAGCTTTGTCGGCCTGACCTGGGGGGCGGTCGTCATCTATGCCATCGCAGGGCTCTCGATGCTGAACGACGGTCCGTCCGCGCTCGCCTTTGACGGCCTCTACATTTCGGACGCCTATAGCGCGTTTCTTAAAGTGCTGATCCTCACCGCCGCCGCCGTCTGCAGTATTATCGCGATCCCGTATCTGACCCGCGCGCGCAGCGACAAGTTTGAATATCCCGTCATCATCATGCTCGCCGCGCTCGGCATGTGCATGATGGTCAGCGCGAACGATCTTCTGTCGCTCTACATCGGTCTCGAACTGCAAAGCCTCGCCGCCTACGTCCTCGCCGCCTTCCACCGGAACGAAGCGCGCTCGTCCGAGGCTGGTCTCAAATATTTCGTTCTTGGCGCGCTGGCATCGGGCATCCTGCTTTACGGCATAAGTCTGGTTTACGGGTTTACTGGCACGACCAGTTTTACCGTCCTTGGTACGCTTCTCACCTCGGAGCCCAGCGTCGGTGTCGTCATCGGCCTCGTCTTCATTCTCGCCGGTCTCGCGTTCAAGGTCAGCGCCGTGCCATTCCATATGTGGACACCGGATGTCTATCAGGGCGCGCCGACTCCCGTCGCCGCCTTCTTCGCCTCCGCGCCAAAGGCGGCGGCCATGGGCCTTTTGGTTCGTGTCTGCATGGATGCGTTCGGCGGCATGGTTTCGGAATGGCAGCAGGTCATCGCCTTCGCCGCCATCGCTTCCATGATCCTCGGTGCCGTCGGGGCCATCGGCCAGACCAGCATCAAGCGCCTGCTCGCCTATAGTTCGATCAACAATATCGGTTTCGCGCTTATTGGTCTTGCCGCCGCTACCACAGAGGGTGTCTCCGGTGTTCTTTTCTACATGGCGATCTATCTGCCCATGACCATCGGTGCGTTTCTCGTCGTCCTTGCCCTGCGCGGCCCCGACGGCCAACCGGTCGATACGATGGACAGCCTCGCAGGCCTGGCAAGGGCTCGCCCCGGCCTTGCCGCCGCCATGGCCGTGTTCATGTTCTCGCTTGCGGGCATCCCGCCGCTCTTTGGCTTCTTTCCAAAATTTGCCGTGTTCAATGCGGCAATCAGCGCCGAAATGTACGTCCTTGCCGTGATCGGTGTCGTCACGTCTGTCGTCGGGGCATTCTACTATCTGCGCGTCATAAAGCTCGCTTATTTCGATGAGCCTGCTGGCCCGGCACAGACCGGCCCGCAGGAAAGTAACGTCAACCGTACCGTGATGGGCGCGATGGCATTGTTTGTTTCCCCCGTCGGCCTTCTCGCCATCCCGCTAATCGTCCCCGCCGCCGAGAATGCCGCACGGGCCATGCTGCAATATTGATTCCCCTGTTCTAGAGGGAAAACAGGCATGGGATCTTCACAGATCACTCATCTCGCCGAGGTTGGAAGCACCAATGACTGGATCGCCGCCGCCGCGACGCGCGGCGAGTTCGACGGTATATGGGTCCAAGCCGATCGCCAGACCGCGGGCCGGGGCCGCCGGGGCCGCGTCTGGACCTCCAACGCGGGCAATTTGTTCGCCAGCACGCTTGTTCGGCCACAGCCCAGCGAATCTCAGGTGCAACAGCTCAGTTTCGTGGCCGCGCTCGCGGTCCATGATATGGCCGCCCGCTATGTCCCCGCCAACCGCCTTACACTGAAATGGCCAAATGACCTGCTGCTTGATGGCATTAAATGCGCGGGCATCCTTGTTGAGGGCCGGGATGGGGTTATCATCATCGGCATTGGCGTGAATCTGTCGCACCATCCCAATGATACCGAACGCCCCGCCACATCTTTCCTAGCATCCGGCGTTGCGGCCCCCGCCCCGGCAGACGCGGTTCGCCATCTCGCTAGTGCCTTCGCCACGCGTCGCCAGATATGGCGGGAGGAGAGTTTCGCGCCGACCCGAGAAGCCTGGCTTGACCGTGCCGCCGATCTCGGGCGGCCGATTGAGGCGCGCCTTGGCATGGAAACCGTTTCCGGTACGTTCGAGGATCTCGCGAGTGACGGCGCGCTTCAGTTGCGCTTACCGACGGGAGGCCTGCGTATCGTTCACGCCGGTGAGGTGTTCAGCTTGGCATGATTTGCCTTGAAGAATAGGGTTTCATGTGAGACCAAGGCGATATCGAGATTTTATACAATAAATTCTCAGGTGCGTGCGCGCGAGGCGCGTGTGACCCGTGAGAACCGGGTCTAACTTCCCTGACCGAAATCCACCCGTTTCAGACTATCCAGAGGATTTGCACATGCTGCTTGCCATCGATGTCGGAAACACCAACACTGTCTTCGCACTCATCGAGGGGGACACGATCCTGCACCGCTGGCGCATTTCCACGCTCACCCAGCGCACGTCGGACGAATATATGGTCTGGCTGTCGCAACTGATGGAAATCGCGAGCGGCGATGGACGGGATATCAGCCGCCGCGACGTGGACCGCGTCATCATCGCGACGGTCGTTCCGCCGACGCTCTTCAATCTGGCGCGTCTGTCGCGCACATTCTTCGACGTCGATCCCGTCATCGTGACTAAGGATCTGGATATCGGCATTGGCGTCGATGTGCCGAACCCGGCTGAGGTGGGCGCGGATCGCCTTGTCAACAGTGCCGCAGCCTACGCCAAACATGGTGACAATCTGATCGTCCTCGATTTCGGGACCGCGACGACCTTCGATGTGGTCAGGAACGCCGCTTATTCGGGGGGGGCTATCGCACCGGGAATAAATCTCGCGGTCGACGCTCTTTATTCCGCTTCCGCCCAGCTACCCCGCGTCGCCGTCGGCCCACCCGCGAATAGCCGTGCGATTGCAACGGGTACGGTTGACGCCATGCAGTCCGGTATCTTCTTCGGCTATATCGCGCTGATCGAGGGGCTTGTAGAACGCATCACCCGGGAGGCGGGCCGCGACATGAAGGTTATTGCGACCGGCGGCCTAGCCACCATATTCGAACCACATACAGATATGATCAGCCAGGTCGACATCGACCTTACCGTGCGCGGTCTGATGCTGATCGAACAGAGGAATCCAAATTGAAACCCAAAAAAGAACTGATCTTCCTGCCGCTTGGCGGTTCGGGAGAGATCGGCATGAACGTCAACCTCTACGGCTGCGACGGCAAATGGATCATGGTCGATCTCGGCATGACCTTTGGCGACCCCAGCTATCCGGGCGTTGACCTCGTCCTGCCCGACCTGCAATTCATTGAGGAGAACCGCAAGGATCTGCTCGGTGTGGTGCTGACACACGCGCACGAGGATCATATCGGCGCAATCCCCTATTTGATATCCGAACTCGATGTTCCGCTTTATGCCACTCCATTCACTGCCGGGTTGATCCGCAAGAAACTTGAGGAAGAAGGGATTGAGAAAGAGATCGAACTCAACGTTATCGAGAATGAAGGAAGCGTCGAACTCGGGCCCTTCAACTGCCGTTATGTTCCGCTTGCCCACTCCATTCTCGAGGGCAATGCCCTTTTGATCGAGACGCCCTATGGCAAAATTTTTCATACCGGTGACTGGAAGCTCGACGAAACGCCGGTCACGGGCGACCCGACAACACCGGAAGAACTCAGCGCCATTGGCGATGAGGGCATCCTGGCTTTGGTCGGCGACAGCACCAACGTCTTCAATCCGCGCGCCAGTGGGTCGGAACAGGGTGTGCGCGAGGGCCTCGAAGAGGTTGTCCGCGAACAGAAGGGCAGGGTGCTGATCACCACCTTCGCCTCCAACGCCGCCCGCGTGAAGACGATCGGCGATATCGCTAGGGCGACGGGCCGTGAACTCGTCATGGTCGGCCGCTCGCTGCACCGTATCGTCGAAGTGGCGCAGGCCAACGGCTACCTAAAGGACTTCCCGGAACGCATCCGGGAGGAAGAGGCCATGAAGCTGCCGCGCGACAAGGTGCTGATCCTGTCGACCGGTACGCAGGGCGAACCCCGTGCCGCGCTCAGCCGCATCGCCGACGGCAGCCATGCGCGCATCAAGCTGGAGCGCGGCGACACCGTCGTGTATTCCTCGAAGGAAATTCCCGGCAATGAGGTCGGCATTGGTGTCGTTCAGAACGCACTTGCCGAAGCGGGCGTCAGGATCGTCACAGAACGGCAGGCGCATGTCCATGTATCCGGTCATCCCGGCATCCCCGAACTCGAAAAAATGTATGGCTGGATACGGCCAGAGATCAGCGTTCCCGTTCATGGCGAACATCGTCACATGGAGGCACATGCGGCGCTGGCGAAACGTGTCGGCGTCCCGCAGCAGGTCGTTCCCGGCAACGGCAAGGCCATCCGCCTCGCGCCCGGCAAGCCCAAAGTCATTGACCATGTCGCGCATGGACGCCTCGTTCTCGACGGCGACCTGATCGTCCCCGCCGATGGTCAGACGATGGTCGAGCGCCGCCGTCTTGCACATGGCGGTTTCATCGGTGTCTTTCTCGCGGTCGGCCAGAAGGCGCTGGCTGCGCAACCAGTCATTCAGGTGCAGGGCGTGCCGGTCGAGGATGACATGGATGACTTTATACAGGAATGTAGTGAAGCGGCGGAAGCCGCTGCGAAGAAATCGAAAGGCAAGTCCAAGGATCAGATGTCGGAGGCGGTTCGCGTCGCAGTGCGCCGCATGGCCCGTGAGTGGACTGGCAAGAAACCGGTGACCCAGGTCAGCATTGTGAAGGTCCAGTGACATGAGCGTCGGCAGCGCACTCGCCATCTATCTTCTTGTCTGGACGGTGACGCTGTTCGCCGTCCTCCCTTTTGGCGTACGGACGGCCGAGGAAGAGGGTGAAGAGCAGGGTGCCGGTCATGCGGATAGTGCTCCTTTGCGGCCCATGATGGCGAAGAAACTACTTTGGAATAGTATTGTCTCCGCAGTGATTTTCGCAGCCCTTTGGCTGAATTATGAGATGGGCTGGATCACGCCCGCGGATCTGCCGACCTTCTGAGACAGCAGAAGCATCAGCCGTTCCGCATCCGCCAGTTGTACATCCCGTAGCCGGGCGGGCCGGATTGTCGGCGCACCCGCGATATCGACATGCAGTGTCGCCGCGCCTGCGATCCGCTGGACCGGACCCTGCGTAATTTCAGCGATCTGAAGGTTCTCATAGGGTATCAGCCACACACGCTGCCGCCACCAGCCCTGGCGCAAGGAAAGTCGCTCGTCTTCGATCAAATGTCCTTCCGAGATTGCGCCAAGCACGGAAAACAACAGCAAGATCACGGAGAGGACCGCGGCCAGCGGCCACAATATCGGCTGAAACAGCAGACCTGCCGTGAGGACAATCAACGAGAAGACTGCCGCCTTTGCGACGGCCCGGACAACCATCAGCCCGGTTACGACATGGAAATTCGCTTGCGGAGGCGACGACGAGAATTCCGCAGAAGTGAGAACCTTTTCAATGTCATTTGTTGCTGCAAAAGGTGCGGCTTCCTGTCGCCCACCGCTCCGCTTTCCACTTCCGAGAGTCTGAAAGGACAGATCGACCTTGCCTGCCAGTCGCCGCATCGGCCCGCTATCGAGTGC
>JBARZR010000247.1:0-7357 GCA_049650205.1 Pacificimonas sp.
CTGCTGGATCACGACATGCGGAAATTGGGACTGACCTGCAAAGTTGCGAGCTACGAGAGTCAGCTGCAGGCTCCCGTTGTAGCGTATCTCTCCGCCCTCGATACGAACAGCGATCTGGAGGCGGCCAGCACCGCGCGGACAATTAATATTCGGCAGGCACGCACTTTCGGGCGCTGTTTCGCCACGGGCACGTTCGAGGCGGGTTGCAGGATCAAGGTCCAGATCGATGCCAGCGTAGAGGATATGACTGGGGGAGACGAGCGGACGGTTAGTATCGAAAAGGAAATGGGGCCTGAGGCCGGCTTCTGGGGATGCGGCAAGATCGCCCGTGCCCTGTCGGTGGTCAACCTGCATGTCGCGGCAGCATTTGCTGAAGAAGTGGCCGCTCTGGATTAGGCATCAAACCGTCCGGTTTCAATGGCGAGGATATGAAAACTTGCCTGCGTCAACCACCCGCCAGTCCCATGGCCGCCAGCATGCCGGGATTCCAGGCACCGCTCGCATCGTCATATAGCGGGAAGGTGGCGGCATATCCCCAGGCGCAATAACCGCTGACTTCGCCCTCGAACGCCTCCCGAACGGCGCGGTAATAAGGGACGCGCCCTTCCAGCGGCACGGTGGTATGGGCGCCGAATTCACCGATGAACGGTGTCTTGCCGGTGCGGGCGATATAGGCGCGCAGTTTTTCCACGTCCGCGGTTAGTGCGGCCTGATCCTCTTCACTTCCGTAAGTGCGGCCAAGTGGCGGCGGGGAGTCAACCCAGGTCGCACCCTGATGCGTGAAGGCGAAGGGATCATAATAGTGAAATGTGGGAATGACATGGGGATCGTCTGGAAGTCGTAGCGTTTCCAGCGAATTGATGCCGCTCCAGTTCTGGCCGCCATAGATAACCGCGCGTGTGGGATTGGTTTCCCGGATCGCGGCGAGTGCGGGGGCCAGCGTTTCCAGCAGATTTTCGTTGGTCAGTTGATCGTTCGGCTCGTTGGCGATCTCAAACCACAGACTGTCGGTGGGGCGATCCGCGAAACGCGCGGCGATCTGACGCCACAGTTCGCCCAGACGGTCGCTGTGCGCCGCCGGGTTCTTGTGCAGATCCTCGTAATGATGATCGTCGAGAACGACATTGAGACCGGTCGCCAGTGCCGCGTCGACCAGTATCTCCACGCGCGCCATGAACGTTTCGTCGATCGCGTATGGTGCGGTTTCGCTCGCATGGTTCGACCAGCGCACCGGCAGCCGGATGCTGTTGAACCCGGCATCGGCAATCTTGTCGAAATCCGAAAGCTCGATGCGGCGGCCCCAGTCGCCCTCATTCGGCGCTTCCAGATGGTTGCCCATATTCACACACGTGCCAACGGGAACCATATTCGTAGTCGATCCGCTCTGCCCCCCGGTGGGGGTAGGAGTTGGCGCGGGTGTGGGTGCCGGTGTGGGTCCAGGCCCAACCATAGGAGGAGGTAGGGGGGCGGGCGTAGGGCTGGGTGAAGGGGTGGGAGGACTGACCCCGCCGCTGCTATTGCCACTACCGCTACCGCCGCAGGCGACGAGCAAGGCTAAAGCGGAAATGGCGCAAATTCCATGAAAGCGCATGACGATCCTTCCGTAATCAACCGGAAGATCGTATCAGATTCTGCGAGAGTCTGTCACGCGAAACGCGATGGATGCGCTTCGTACTGCGCTGGAAAGCGCGAATTTGACCGCATAGATATAGGTTGGGCCCGCCGCCGGTTGTTCAAACGGCAGCGAGCCCGTTCATTATATTCGCAACGAAATTTATTCGCCTGCTTCGGTCTGGCCAGCAGAATATACACCCTGTTCCCGAAGACCCTTGACGACGTCGTCCTTTACCTTCGCATTATACTCGGCGACGGTGCTGATGACCTCACCCTTCTTGTCAAGAAGCAGGGGCTCCCCGGTCGAGCCGGTCGCGACCAGGCGGACATAGACGGGATTTGGATAAAGATGGTTGGATGCACCATTGGAGCCGTCGACGACACCACCTATGATACCCCCGGCAAGGACGTTGCCGAAGGTCGATGCGCCGGTTCGGCTTTGCACATAAACGGTAGCGGGCTCGAAGCCGTCCTTCGTGAAGGTAACACGGGAATCCTTGCCGCGCTTCAGTTCATACTGGCACGGTGTCACGCAGTTCTGGCCGGTCACCAATTCGATCGCGGCACCGGAAGGATCGGAGTCGAAGCTGACAGGCTGATTTGTGCCGTTCATAACGGTCGCACAGCCGGCAAGACTCATCGCCGCGACAGCAACTGCCGCGAGGGTAACAGATTTTTTCACTTGTTCATTCCCTGTTGAAAGCGCGGAACGCGACCGCTCCGCCGATGCCTTCCAGATGAGGGCAATGTCTGAAACAAGGGTAAATATGAATTGGGAACAAGGTGGATTCAGGCCGCGTAGATTTCGGGCCTGCAGGACAGATCGGGAATGTCCATATCCCTTTCCCTGGTCGTCTCGATCCAACCCTGGATGGCATTGCCAACCGTCCTGAAGGCTTCCGATCTTGTGAACCCATGAGCCGAGCATGGACGAAGATCGGGAACGTCCGCGATCCAGCACTTTTCTTTGGCGGACCAGAAAATATCGATACGCAAATGCGGCTCGGTCATATCCCCATCTTCCGTTTCCGCATCTTTCCATAGCGGTCCTTGCGGGTGCCGGGTTTGCCCTCCGTTGCGCGGCCTGTGGGGCGGGCGAGCTGTAGGTCGGCGGGCAGGCCGAGGTCTTCGGCTTCGAGCTGGCGGATCTCGTCGCGGATACGACCCGCTTCCTCGAATTCCAGGTCGGCGGCGGCCTTTTGCATTTGCTCTTCCAGATCGGCGATATAGGCCTTCAGGTTGTGGCCTGCGGGGGCGGGGCCGTCCTTGCGTTCGCCGGGCATGCCCTTGTCCTTGCCGCTGCGATCGCTGCCGCTGTCGGCCATGGCGACGATGTCGCCGACCGCCTTCGAGATCGTCGTCGGCGTGATGCCATGCTCTTCGTTATAGGCGATCTGCTTGGCGCGGCGGCGGTCGGTTTCGGTAAGCGCGCGCTCGATCGATCCTGTGATGCTGTCGGCGTAGAGGATGACACGCCCGTCGACGTTGCGCGCGGCGCGGCCAATGGTCTGAATCAGCGACGTTTCGGAGCGCAGGAAGCCTTCCTTGTCCGCGTCGAGGATGGCGACCAGACCGGTTTCCGGAATGTCGAGCCCCTCGCGCAGGAGATTGATGCCGACCAGAACGTCGTAAACGCCGAGGCGCAGGTCGCGGATCAGCTCGATCCGCTCGAGCGTCTCGACGTCGGAGTGCATGTAGCGGACCTTGATGCCCGCCTCGTGCAGGAATTCGGTCAGGTCTTCCGACATACGCTTGGTCAGCGTGGTGACAAGGCTGCGATAGCCCTTCGCCGTCGTCGCGCGCAGTTCGCCGATCAGATCGTCGACCTGGCTCTCGACGGGCCGGATTTCGACGGGTGGGTCGATCAGGCCCGTGGGGCGAATGACCTGCTCCGTGAAGATGCCGCCGGTTTGCTCCAGCTCCCACTTCGCGGGCGTGGCCGACACGAAGGTCGTCTGCGGGCGCATCGCGTCCCATTCCTCGAATTTCAAGGGGCGGTTGTCGATGCAGCTGGGCAGGCGGAAGCCATATTCGGCGAGGGTCAGCTTGCGCCGGAAATCGCCCTTCGACATCGCGCCGATCTGAGGCACGGTCTGGTGCGATTCGTCGATGAAGAGGATGGCGTTTTCAGGCAGATATTCGAATAGGGTTGGGGGGGGCTCGCCCGGTAGCCGACCGGTCAGAAAGCGGGAATAATTCTCGATGCCCGCGCAGCTGCCCGTCGCGGCGATCATTTCCAGGTCGAAATGCGTACGCTGTTCCAGCCGCTGCGCCTCCAGCAGCTTGCCCTCCGCCTCGAACTCCTTCAGCCGCTCGGCCAGCTCATGCTTGATGGCGCCGGTGGCCTGTTTCATGGTCGGGCCGGGGGTCACATAATGCGAGTTGGCGTAGATTTTCACGGAGTCCATCTTCGCGCCCCGCTCTCCGGTCAGGGGATCGAATTCAGCAATCTCCTCAATCTCGTCGCCGAAGAAGCTTATGCGCCATGCCATGTCCTCAAGGTGCGAGGGGTAAAGCTCCAGCGTGTCGCCGCGCACGCGAAAACTGCCGCGCACGAAATTAAGGTCGTTGCGCTTGTATTGCAGCGCGACCAGCTTTCGCATGATCTCACGCAAGTCGACGCTGTCGCCCCTTTTCAGCTTGAAGGTCATGGCCGAATAGGTCTCGACCGAGCCGATGCCGTAGATGCAGCTGACCGAGGCGACGATGATGACATCGTCGCGTTCGAGGAGCGAACGGGTAGCCGAGTGGCGCATCCGGTCGATGGCCTCGTTAATAGAGGATTCCTTCTCGATATAGGTGTCCGACCGCGGCACATAGGCCTCCGGCTGGTAATAGTCGTAATAGCTGACGAAATATTCGACCGCGTTGTTCGGGAAGAAGGTCTTGAATTCGCCGTAGAGCTGCGCGGCGAGGATCTTGTTGTGCGCCAGGACGAGCGTGGGCCGCTGCACCGCCTGGATGGTCTGCGCCATGGTGTAGGTCTTGCCGGACCCGGTGACACCCAGCAGCACCTGCGACTGCTCCTGCTCGTTCAGCCCCTCGACAAGCTCTTTGATCGCCTGCGGCTGGTCGCCCGAGGGTTCGTAGTCGGAGATGAGTTCGAACCGCTTGCCGCCTTCCGATTTTTCCGGTCGGTCGGGGCGGTGGGGCGAGAAGACCTGCGCGTTTTGCGGGTCGGCTACTGAGGTGCGAATTGCGATGTCGGCCATTTGGACAATATGGTGACATGGCTTACGACTTGCCACATCGAAAAACGGGGAAGACCATATGACGTACCGCATTGCCCTTCTGGCCGGACTGCTGGCGACGACACCCGCCATTGCCGCCGACCCTACCTTGTCCGCCGACATCGACGCGCAGTGGGATGGATCGCTGGACGCCCTGTTCACATATTTTCACCAGAACCCCGAACTATCCTTTCGGGAGACGGAAACCGCCGCGCGTATGGCCGCTGAACTGAAGGCGGCCGGCGCGGAGGTCACGACCGGCATCGGACAAACCGGCGTTGTCGGTGTGATGGAGAATGGCGACGGACCTGTTGTCATGATCCGCGCCGACATGGACGGATTGCCGGTCAAGGAGGACAGCGGCCTTCCCATCATGTCCACCGTCACGCAGGAAGATATTGATGGCGTGGTAAAGCCCGTCATGCACGCCTGCGGCCACGACACGCATATCACGGCGATGGTCGGCGCGGCGCGGGCGCTGGCGGCGCGCAGGGACCAGTGGGCGGGAACGGTCGTCTTCGTCGTGCAGCCCGCCGAGGAGCGTATCGGCGGCGCAAAGGCGATGATGAACGACGGGCTGTACAGCCGCTTTCCAAAACCGGATTACGCGCTGGCATTCCATGTGGCGGCGGGCGAACCGATGGGAAAGATCGGACTGTTCCCGGGGATTACGGCGTCGTCTTCGGATAGTGTCGATATCACCATTCACGGCGTTGGCGCGCATGGGGCCAGCCCGCACATGGGCAAGGATCCCATCGTGATGGGCGCGGAGATCGTCATGGCGCTGCAGACACTGGTCGCGCGGGAGATTTCACCGCTCGATCCGGGTGTGGTGACGGTCGGCAGCTTCCATTCCGGCTTCAAGCACAACATCATATCCGACCGCGCCGACCTGCAGCTGACCGTGCGGTCGAACGACAATGAAGTGCGGGCGCAGCTGCTGGAGGGGATCGAGCGCATCGTACGCGGCGTCGGTGAAATGAACGGCATGGCCGAAGATAAAATGCCGGAGGTCCGCGTCGGCTTCGAATCCACCCCGGTGACCATGAACGATCCGGCGCTGACGACGCGGGTTCACGCCGCCATCGCCGCGCAGATGGGCGCGGACACCATGATCGCCGAAGAGGATAATGACGGTATGGGCGCGGAGGACTTCGCCTATTTCGTCGCGCCGAACACCGATGTGCCGGGTGCGTATTTCTGGGTCGGCGGGACGGACCCCGAAGAGATTGCCGCAGCGGACGCTGGCGGTCCGCCCGTAGCGTCGCATCACTCGCCATTCTTCCGCGTGGAAGCGGAGCCCGCCGTCAAGGCGGGCGCTGAGGCGATGACGGCGGCGGCGCTGGACTTACTGAAGAAATAGCGAGAGCCTGTCGATGTGATCCTCGTCACGGACTGGTATTCGCATCGATGATATTCTTCTGGATAAAACGGAGGAGATCATCATGAAGTTCGGTATCGCAGCTATAGCCGCCATCGGTCTGGCGTCATCGACCCAGGCCATCCAGCCAGGTCAGTGGCAGACCACTGGCAGGGTCGTGGATGTCGATATCACCATGCCACCGGGCGTGCCCGCCGGCATGGCCGACATGATGAAAAAGCAGATGACCCGGCAGTCTCACGATATAAAACAGTGCATTTCGCGCGAGGATATCGAGCAGGCTCCCGAGCGGATGTTCAAACAGTCGAATGGCGACTGCGAATATGAACGCTTCGACATGTCGGGCGGAAAACTGGACGCCGTCGCGGTGTGCAGGATGCAGGGCACGACCATGCGCATGACGATGACCGGTACGCATACGGACACGACCTATCAGACCCGCATGGTGATGACGGGCGACGGACCAATGGGTCCCATGACCTTGACCAGCGATGGGTCGGGGACGCGGATCGGCGACTGTTAGCCGCTGCAAAGTCGGCCTGCGGGATCATAGCGCGCCCAGTGCAGCGCCGCGCCGCGCCTGACCATGGCGCAGTTCAGCTCGACGCCATCCGGTCGCCAGCACCAGGCGGTGACGCGGCCATAGCTCTCGCCCGTCGCCTCGCAGCTCAGCAGCTGTCCCGCGGCAAGGGCGGTGAGCGCCTGCCGCGCCTGCGCGCCCGAGGCGGCGGGGCAGGGATGGTGAGGGCGGCAGCTGTCGTCCAGTTCCCGCGCCGCGATGGCGGTCAAACGGATCTTTGTGCCGCCGCGGCAGTAAATGGGACCGTCGCCGTCATGCACGCTGGTGACGTCGCAGCTGAATCCGTTTACCGCCGCGCCGCGTGCCGGAACCGCCTCCGCGCCGGGCAGGAACAGCAGGCCAAGCACGAACGCGATCAGCGAAAGCGGCAGCACATTGCTGAACAGGAAGCTACGCATGGGCATGACTGGCAAGATGCCGGAAAGCGCCTTAACATGCGGTTATGGATAGGTTCATTCCGAAGATATCGTCGTCGCCCATGCTGGCGGCCGCTTTGATGCTGACAGGCTGCGCCGGGATCGACACAGACCTTCAAACGGATGCGCCCTATGC
>JBARZR010000248.1:0-5710 GCA_049650205.1 Pacificimonas sp.
GCCTCGACAACGTCACACCCGCCGACGCCTGCTTCGGCAGGGCACCAGCCATCATCAAGCGAAGAGAAAGGATCAAGCAAAAGACACTCGAACATCGGCGCTTGCAACAACGCAAGCTCGCCGCCTAAACATCAAACCGAGACGAGGCCGACGCTCCGCTGATCTACGCCGCGAGCTGTGCCAAATGTTCTGACGACGGACAGATCGAACAGCTTTGCATTTCCGTAAAGAATAACAAAAATCTAGTGAACGCCCCAAACAGGCAAAATATCACATTTACTATGGCGACCAGCTTTCGCAGGCGCTCTATTTACGGACACGTGATCGAATAGCGAGCGCACCAATGCCAAGACCCAGCAAGGCAAGGGCAGGCGGAGCGGGAATTGGAATTTGCCCTCCTGGCGGCGTATCGACAATGTCAAAGCTCAACTCACCAAGGTCAAATCCGTCGGAGAAACGCGTTGCATAATCTTCGCTATACCTGTCGAAAGTCGTGTCGGTCAGAACTAGCTGATTGAAAGCGCTGTCGATGAGAAACGAATAGGTCGTGGAATCGGAATTAAATGTCTGCGTCACGATGACGTTCGTCTGGGAGAACGGCGCTCCGGAGTTTGAAATTTCTGCCGAACCGAATGTTCCGTCCGGTCCGCTAAAATCAAAACGCGCAGACTCACCGTACGTCAAGGACGGCGTTCCGAACGTGACCTCGACTGCGAAAAGACTGCTATCGATGAACTGTGGAGCCACATTAAAAGACAGCGACCCACCTACGCCCAGCGAATAGAATCCCGCCACGCCTTCGTTTATAGTATCAATATCGGAACGCTCCGCCTCAACTGCGGTGCAATTGGTCGGCGTGCCGACGGCAGTAGCGCGGCAGTCACCGGCACCGCGGGACGAGTCGGTCAGGAAAGGCGTCACTGGAATGGCCATAGCCGAACCGGCAATGGCCATCGTTGCAGCTGATGCAAATATGAAACGAATGGTAGCAATCGCCATGGTGAGCCTTTCTGAAAATAGCGCTAACGGTTGCGCTTACGTAACCCTTATGCGCTCATCGGGGCGAATCGGCAATTGCTAATTTCAGATTAACGAAAAATATTTTACTAACTTATGATGCTTATTCCGGCTCTTATGGTGACAATTCATTGATTCAGATTAAGGCTGGTATAAAGGGTTTGTCATCGAGACCAGCGTTTCCAAACCCCAAATACACTGAATAGCAAAAATCCGAAAAGTTCCAACAACCCTGATGGAAGAAGAAACCTGTTCAGAGCTGTTAATCGCAAGGTTTGCCCAGCGCCGGCAGCATGGCGCGCGTAAAGACGTAACTCCATATTATTGGTCCTTTTCAAAAGGCGGCGGAGCTGTCCACTGGTTGTTGGGAGAATTTCGCGGATGGTTGTGCAGAGGACGGGCGGGTCGACATGGCCGGTCGCTTTGGTCACCCGGTTCTGCGTATCCTGGTGGAACTCCGCCGTGCGCGCGGACGAGAAGACTGTCGGGGCGGCTAACATGGCCCTCAGCCACATATCCTTGTCGCCGCCCCTCCGCGCGCGTCCGGCCGGAAACGGTCCGGCGCGCTGCAGGACGGATATCGAAAAGGCTGATGCGCCTGTCCAGATCGGACACCGCTCCTCGGACAGCCAAGCGCGCAGCATCGTCTCCGGCGAGAGCGGGACATTCGGCGTCAGGAGCCTGGCATTGTGTTTATACGGACGGCGCCGTCCGGCCTGGACGATGTCCACACCGGTGAAAGCGCAGCCCACCTGCCCGCCACACGCGGCAATGGCGTTGGCGATACTCTCAAGATGCGCTGGCTGCCAGAGGTCGTCGGCATCCAGAAACGCGACCCAGTCGCCCCTGGCCTGGGCAATTCCGTAATTTCTGGCGGCATATCCGCCGGGACCGGGCTGGTTCCGCTGAAGAATACGGATCTCCGACCGACTCATGCGCTTGACGATATCCAGGCTTTCATCCGAGGAGGCATCGTCGACCACGATGATTTCCTGCGCCGGATAGGTCTGCGCCAACGCGCTCTCGATCGAGGCGCGGACATGGGCGGCCTTGTTGTACAGCGGGATGATGACGGAAATGGCAGGCAGCGGGGAAGCGGTCATCCGGCGAACTTGCTCTTCATACGCCTCCTGATGGCCAGGCGCTTCTTCAGGCGATCGCGCCACATGTGGAAGAAGCCGCGCTTGTCGTTTTCAAACCGCACATCGCCGATTTCGGACGGGACGGCGCGTTCGAAAAGCGGGAAGGGGAACAGGCAGTAATTCGGTATGCCATGGTTCCAGTGCCTGTCGAGCTGATCGTCGATCGGCCTCACGACATTCGTAAACTTGTCGCAGAATCGCCTCGCGGCGAATTTGTCGATGACATAGCCCTGCGTGCCAAAGGCGAGGTCGAGCAATTCGATAAGCCGCGTCGACCGCTGCACGACGTGCTTCTTGCGAACAATATAGCGGCCCGGCTTTTTATAATAGAGCCGCAGGTAATGAACCCCCATGTCGGCCAGCGGCTCGTTCGCCAGCGCCTCCAGGAAGGCCCAATCAACAACCACATCGTCCTCCAGCACGATGAGGGCGTCGAAGTCGCTTTCCAGCAGTTCGTGCCAGATGGCGAAATGGCTTGAATAACAACCGCGTTCGCCCGCGCTCAACACGCGCCCTTTGTGACGGCGGGCTTGGTCGGGGTCATAGCTCAAGCGGCTGTCAAGTTCGCGGTGCGCGTCGAAGAAGCGCCAGTTCAGCGTCGTGCCTGCCGCCGACGCCGTGAACTGCGCCCGTCGCTCCGTAGCCGAATCGAGACTGAGAACGACAATTTCGAGTTTCATGTTTCCACTTTCAAAATTTTCTTCATGGCACCACCAAGCCCGTGCGCGCGCGCTAGGGCCAGACTGTGTTTCGCATAGTCGAATTTGCTTCGCGACAGGCAACGGCGCATGCCTGCAGCGGTGGCGCTCAATTCGCGGACGAGGCTCATGGGCATGTGGTCGCGATAGCGCGAGACGAAAAAGTCCAGGCCCGCCGCACGGCGTTCGGAAAATGTGCCGATTCGCGCGCCTTCGTGCTGACGCCATTCGACCAGCGGCTCTGGCAGCACGGTATAGCGTGCAGGCAGAGCGACAAGCCGGAAAAACAGATCCCAGTCGTTGAAGACGGCAACGCGCGGATCGAAGCCGCCCGCTGAAAAGAATGCGCGGCGCTCAACCAGGAAATTGCTGCCCGTCATGCCGCCGGGTTGAGAAAACAGCGTCGCGGGCAGCAGCCCCTCAGGCTGGCGGCGCACACGTCGGCGCCCGGTTGGCGAAACCTCGTGAAGCGGCGCAATGACCAGCGATGCGCCGGTCGCGGTGGCTGCGTCCGCGCAGGATTCCAGAAAGGCGGGCTGCCAAACATCGTCGTCGTCGAGAAACGCCAGCCTGTCTCCGCTGGCAACACGCGCGCCCAAGTTTCGCGACCCGCAAACACCCGGAACGGCAAGATTTCTACGATAGACAATTGGGAAGTCGAGGCCCGTTTTGAAGTCGGCGATCGCCTGCCGCGTGGCGTCATCCTCGACATCGCCGACGACGATCAGCTCGTCCGGCAGCCGTGTCTGCCGCACCACGCTGTCCACCGCGTCACGCAGCAGTTCCGCGCGCAAATGCGTAGGAATGACGACGCTAATCCTGGTCATGCGGAAGCGGAGGTCTCTGATAGAAGCCCGGGCAAGGCCTGCATCGCTTGGGGGATATCGTCCGCGCGGCGCAGCCCCGCATAGTCCGATGTCCAAGCATCAATATATGTCGAAACCTTGCCATAGCTGTTGTCTAGGCTGACGGTTGGCAAGCCGAGCAACACTGACAGGATGTGGCCATGGAGCCGGTCCGTCACGGTCACCCTGCCCTTCGATAGCAAGGCAAGTCCCCGCTCAACCCGCCGTTCCGCGAGCAGGTCGTAGAACATCAGACGCCTCTGTTGCGTGCCGAGGCGGAGTTTCTTCAGTGCATGTCTGCGATTGTCCTTGAACGTGCGCGACGCGAAGTCGTCCGGCTCTTCAAGCCAGTCTCTTGCAAGCGTGTTTTGAGGCACTGTGTTAGCACAATCGTCGTCGATCGCGCCCTCATGATCGGTCCTGAGCAGCATCACCGCATCATATTCCGGGGTCTTTGCTTCGTGCCGGGGACCGATCCCGACCGCGCTATCGGGCACCAGCCGCGCGGATATGCCCAATCGGTCCTTCGCAGACGTCAAGCTCTTCCGGTCGCGCACGAGCAGGGTGAAATCCTCCCGGCCCTTCACGATGTCCGCGAACCGCTTCGCGCGGTCCGCGTCGCCGAACCGGATCGATTGCGGCAGCTGAACGATGGGGCGGTTGAACCCGGCCATCAGCAACAGCTCGCGAAATTCCTGATGCTTGATCCAGAGATCGCCGAGATTGCCGCCGCCATGAATCAATATAGGGCAGTCCCGTGGCAGTTTTTTCACCACATCCGGATCGAACGAGCGGATC
Organism: Pacificimonas sp.; assembly: GCA_049650205.1. Classification (GTDB taxonomy): domain Bacteria; phylum Pseudomonadota; class Alphaproteobacteria; order Sphingomonadales; family Sphingomonadaceae; genus Pacificimonas. The sequence goes on from JBARZR010000248.1 coordinate 4,501, forward strand.
GTCGAGACATAGCTGGGATCGCGTCCGGTAATGGCTTTCAAAAGACGCCGCTCACCGACCCAGATCGCGCTGTCGCCGACATTGGAATGATCGGGAAAATCGACCAGCGCATAAGGGCAGCCGGGCGGGAGGATCCGGGAATATTCTTCCTTCAACAGCGTCCGATGCCTCTCGATCAGCTGCCTGCTGCTTTCCTGCAGGTTCATGGTCATGCCCTTCTTTTTGCAACCGCGCGCGCACCGCTCAGCAGCAGCGTGCCCACTTCCCGCTCCGCGCCATACGGCCTGCCCGCCGCAGCCCACATCGCCAGCAGCGCGGCGGGATAGACGGCGGCTCCGCAGGCGACTAGGGCGGTAAGCCTAAACGCCAATCCGCGCCAGTCGTCGCTCCACGAAATACCCTGGTTGAGCGCAAACACGGCGGCGGCCATCAGCGCGGCGGCGGCGATGCTTCTGACATTTGCGGATAGCTGCTGACGGATGTTCAGCCCGCAGATTTTCTTCACAATATTCATGTTCAGCCCGATGCCGAGAGAACCGGACAGCACGCGGGCGAAGACGATGCCCTGAAATCCCGCCACGAGCATGCCGATAATGATGAAGGGAATACGAATGGCAAAAGCCTGCAGGTCGCGCCGGAATAGCAGCCGCGTCCGGCCCGCCGCCATGGCGACCGACGGCGCGAGCGATCCGATGGTCTGCAGCGCGAACACCGAGGCAAGCGCCTGTATGACGGGCACGGCGGGCAGCCATTTCTCTCCGATGGCGAGGCGGACCAGCGGCTCGGCGATCAGGGCCATGCCGAAGCCCAGCGGCAGAACCACCATTGTGATGCAGGCCTGAGCGCGCTGATATTGCGTGGCGAACCTGTCCCTGTCCTTTTTCACGAGCGAGAAGGCCGGAAACAGCGCCCCTTGTAATGGCATGGTGACTTCCCGTGTCGGGATGACCGCCAGATTGTCGCCCATCGTGTAAAAGCCGAGGTCGGCGCGGCCGATATAGCCGCCGATCAGCAGATGGTCGAAGCGCCAGTTGAGCGTGTTGACCACCTTGCCCAGCGTAATCCAGCCGACGAAGGAGAACAGGTCTTTCGCATGGCGCAGGCTGAGGCGCGGCAGAAAAGGCAGCACCGTGTAGGACAACAGGAGCCCGCAAATCTTGCCCGCGACCAGACCGGCGACCAGCGCCCAGTAGCTTTGGTAGATGAACGC
>JBARZR010000249.1:0-2625 GCA_049650205.1 Pacificimonas sp.
TTGCGCAGCTTCGTACGACGAAGCGCTAGCTTGGCGAGACGATCGGTGTTGCGCCTGAGTCCCTGTCGCGCAAGTCGCGCTGGTTGTCGCCAAGCATTCAGACGCAGCTTCGTGATCTTGTCGAGATTCTTAACTTGGTGTCCAGGCAGTTCGGCAACTTTATGATGGCCTATGCCTGGTACCGGTCGGAACCCCTCATTGGCTTTGGCGGTAGAACACCGGAGGAAATTGCCAAGGACGGCAATTTCGATGGTTTTCGCGCGCATATTCTCAGACGTCTGGACGGCGGCTTCGCCTGATGCATCGAAAGCGCGTAAGGGCAACGGTCGTTCGCGCGGTCCGTCCCTATCGAGCACCCGCGCCGGCATCCGGCGAGGGTGCCGCGCTTCGCGGCAGGCGCTTCAATCCTGTCGGCACGCCCGCGCTCTACACGTCTTTCTCGTTCGAAACCTGCGCTCGTGAAGTCCGCTTTGGAAGCGGTCACGACCCTTACACGTTTCTGTTCTTGAAGGTCGATTCCGCCGACATCGCCGACCTTACCGATCCGGGTGTCAGGGATATTTTTGGCATTGCGGATGAGGACATCGCCTGTCCAAACTGGGAAGACGAAATGACCAGGGGTTCGGAGCCTGCGTCACATAGTCTTGCGCTCCGGCTTATCGACCTGAGCTATGCGGGTATCGTCGTACCGAGCTTCGCCAAAGGCGCGAGATCGGACGATCTCAATCTGGTAATGTGGACTTGGATATTTCCGACCAGCTGGACGGCAAGGCCAGAAACGCCGTGATGGTTCTGGAACAGGGGCAGCTTCCGCGCAGCCCGGACTCTTGGAAATGGTGACCTAACTGGCTGGCCGATATATCAAGATCGATATGTCACTTTTGACGACACCGTAGTGTTGGTGCGCGGATATAAGCAGATTATTAAGGTATTCGATGCTATAATATTAATCCTGCTACAAGCGCGAGTGAACAAAGCCACACGAAGCCCATCAACACGATGTAAAATGTCGCAAGGCGACCGTTGCATGTATCCGGTCGGATGTTAATAGACATGGTTCAGGGGGCCGACCGCTGCAGACGAGGAGCCGGTTGTGTCGGATCAGACGGACAAGATGAAGTTGGAGCTTTGTGCCATTCTCGAAGAGATGGACCAAGACGAGGCTCGATTTGGTATCGCGGCCATCCACGTCAACATTGCGCTTGAGGAATTGAACCGAATTTCAAGTGCTGACGGAGCCACAACGCACATTCTGCCCAGCGATAACAAAGCATTTTAAACGGAAATTATCGTTTCCAGTTTTTCAGTGGCGGATGCGGACAGGCTTAGAAAAGCTGACCGTTTGTCCTCGATATTCTCATCTCTAACCAGGTATCCGGCGCGAACCAGTTCTTTAACATAACGAAGGCCAGTGGTCTGCGTAGCGCCACTCGCCACAATGACACTCATGATGGTCGTGCGCAGGCCCAGCTTCTCTCGCGAATAGAGATCCAGAAGGATTTGCCAGGCAGGATCGCCCATTATTCCGGTTTCGCTAAAGATTTTCCGCCTTTTTTCGTATAGAGAGATCAACTGTTTTACGGAAACGCGGCCTCGCATATTGTCATCCATGCGGCGCTTACGCACGGCTTCTATGGCCATATGCGCCGTGGCGACTAGCACCTCGAGACTATGATCTCCGAGTTCGTCCGCAGCCAAAAGCGAAAGTGGTTGCTGCGCCGCGATCTGTTCAGTCATGCTGCGGCCTTGCATTCAGGGAGATAGCCCTCGCTGGCCATACTTACCCAGGTTCTGCCGGAAATAATCAAATGGTCGTGGACCTTGACCCCGATGGAGGCACACGCACCGATCAATTCTCGCGTGATGGCAATGTCGGAAGAGCTTGGCTTTGCGGACCGTCCAGGGTGATTATGGGCAAAAATCACAGCTGTCGCGTTTGCGTTCAGGATATTGCGAACAACTTCGCGAACATGGATTTGTACACTATCCACCGAACCTTCCCATAAGATCTGGTCCGAGAGAAGATGATTACGCGCATTGAGATATAGCACACGAAACTGTTCCCGCGACGCAAGGCCGGTCTCATGAATGAGATAGCGGGCAACCACCGACAGTCGTTCCAGTACAGGGCCGGTAAACGCTTCGGATCGCCAGTTTCCGGCCATAATTTTCATCGCCGACAACAAAAGATGCACAACCGGCTCGGGAACGTCTGCCGCCCGGCCCTGAACGACCGCTTCAACAACACCTATGATCGATCCATGGGACTCCAGGAGAGTGGTAGCGAGATCGAGCCGACTTTTATCGATATCGGATGATATTATTCTTGCGAAGAGTTCGCGCTCCGCTTCTGGCGACGGCGCTTTGTCCTTTCCGATGCGAGAATGAGCGTCAAAAGCTGCAGATAGGCCCAAATGCCCTGTGTTACGCCTACGGCATAGGAAACCAGGTTCTCCCCGAAGTGCGGAGTCAACTGAGCCAAGACTGCGATCAACTGAAATGCCGTGATGAAGAGAGGCCAAAATCGATCGCTCCGTATCGCTATAGCTATGAAGACCAGCAAGATTGATGTGTCTACGATGAGGATGGATATCTCTGGTTGCAGCCAGTCCATAGTCTGCTTGA
>JBARZR010000250.1:0-6772 GCA_049650205.1 Pacificimonas sp.
GCCCGGCGGGCCTGGCGGGCACGCAAAAGAAAATCTGCCTGCGCATCCGCTACCATCGGGTGCAGTATTCGCTCCAGTCGCCCAAGCGCATCGGGCTTCCCGAAGACCGCCTTTCCCAGCGCCGCGCGGTCAAGTCCAGCAGGCCCGGTGACGCCCGGAAACGCGGCCTCGATAGCGGGAAGCGCTCGGCCCCCCAAAGCCTGCAACCGGTGAACCTCCGCATCCGCATCGAAGACCGGCACGCGCCGCGCCGCGAACATCGCCGCGATGGTGGATTTCCCCATGCCGATGGAGCCGGTCAGGCCGATGACCCTCATGACGTCAATAGCTTCCGCAAGTCCTTGTCATCGCTGGGTGGCTTCACACCAAAGAGGGCCGGAAACGCCGCCCGCGCCTGACCGATGAACATCCCCAGCCCGTCGATTGTGCGCTGTCCTGATCGGTGGGACGCCTTCAGAAGCCCAGTTTCGAGCGGCGTATAAACGATGTCGTAGATGACGGTTGCGGCAGACACCTTGGCAAGGTCGATTTCAAGGTCTGGCTCGCCCGCCATACCAAGCGAAGTCGCGTTGACGATGAGGGCGCAGCGCGGAAGTGGCGCTTCGGGCGCGATGACCTCACCTGGCACATCGAGGTCGCTCAGCAAGCGCCTGCCCCGCTCCAGAGTGCGATTTACAATCGTCACACGGCCAATATTGCGCATTTTCAAACCATAAATTACGCCCCGCGCCGCGCCGCCTGCACCGAAAATGACGGCGTGGCCGCCAGCCAAGGATAGGACATCAAGCGGCTCCAGAAAACCTTCCCAGTCGGTGTTGCGCGCGCACAGCCTGCCCCTAGCGTCCTTCCAGATCGTGTTGGCCGCGCCGATGACTTCGACATCCGCGCCGTACCGGTCCACATGATCCAGTATCTCGGTCTTGTGCGGCACGGTCACATTACAGCCGCGCCAGTTCGTATCCTGCCGCCGCGCCGCGACATAGGCCCCAAGCTCCTGCGGCGGCACATGCACCTTGCGATAACGCGCCTCCACGCCGAGCGCGTCCAGCCAGTGCCCGTGGATGACCGGCGATTTCGACTGCGCTATGGGGTCACCTATCACTTCGGCATAGGGCTTTGAAACCGCAGGAGTATCGCGCCAATTTTCCGACGTCATGCAGCCATGACTCCGCGCGTCCGCAGATAATCCAGCACCTGAATCAGCGGCAGGCCGCGAATGGTGAACTGGTCGCCTTCGACGTTCGAAAACAGCTGCACACCCGCTTCCTCGATTCGATAACCGCCGACACCCCAAAGCAAAGTTTCGCCCGCGTCGGCCAGATAGCGATCCAGCCAGCTTTCCGAAAAATCCCGCACATGCAGTTTCGCCAGATCGACGAAACGCCAAACCGGACGTCCCGCTTCGGCGATGACGGCAGCGGAAATCAGCCGGTGGGTGCGTCCGCGCAGGGTCAGCAGCTGCGCGCGCAATTCCGCCATGTCCGCCGCCTTGTCCATGGTGGTTCCGTCGTCCAGTGCCAGCATCTGGTCCGCGCCCAGCACGAGCGCGTCCGGCATCCTGTGGCTGATCTTCAGCGCCTTCGCCTCCGCCAGCGCGTCGGCGATCGCGCGCGGACTGGCCTTTTCCGCCTTCAGGGACAGTTTCAGCTCATCCTCGTCGACACCAGGCGGCACCGCGTCGAACGGCACGCCTGCGGCCTCCAGCATCGCACGCCGAGAACTGCTCGTAGAGGCAAGTACTAGATCCATCAGACGACCTCGCTGCCGCCACTTCCACTGGCAGCGGCGTGTTTGAGGTTTATGATGGCCGCCGCGGTTTCCTCGATGGCCTTGCGGGTGACGTCGATGACCGGCCAGCCCTGGTCGGCGAACATGCGCCGCGCCTTCAGGACTTCCGCCTTGACGCGCTCATTGTCGACATAGGTCGTGTCGGGGGTCTCGCCGAGGTTCAGCAGCCGATTGCGGCGCACCTCGACGAGGCGCTGAGGCGTCGTCGTCAGTCCGACGATGAAGGGACGTTTCACGGTGAAGAGGTTGGGCGGCGGATCGCGCGTGGGCACCAGCGGCAGGTTCGCCGTCTTGTAGCCGCGGTTGGCAAGATAGATGCTGGTCGGCGTCTTCGACGTTCGCGATACGCCCACCAGTAATATGTCGGCCTCGTTCCAGTTTTCCGGTGCCTGGCCATCGTCCTGCGCCATGGTGTAGTGAATGGCCTCGACCCGCGCGAAATAGGCGTCGTCCAGCCGGTGCTGCCGCCCCGGTTTCGCCGTCGCCGCCTTGCCCAGCATCATCGCCATGCCGGCGACCACGCTGTCGATGGCACTGACCGCGGGCAGGCCAAGCGCTTCGCAGCGGCTTTCCAGATGCGTGCGCACATCGCCGGTCGCCAGCGTGAACAGCACAAGTCCTGGATTTTCGGCGATATCGTCCAGCACCCGGTCCATATGCCCCTTCGACCGGACCAGCGGCCAGAAATGCTTGACCGCGTCCACTTCCTCGAAACGCGCGAGACTGGCGCGCGCCACACTTTCCAGCGTTTCGCCGGTACTGTCGGACACAAGATGGATGTGGATACGCATGGCAGCGCCATAGGCGTTAACAAGGCTGTGGAAAAGCCGGTGTCCGACTCCGCCGCATTTTCGGGGACGAACAAACTTCGCCACATTCCACATATTCCCCGCACGAGTCGTCCACAGCGATTGTCGTCTGAGACGACTCGAATTTGATAATGGGGATCGGATCCGGCGACTCGCGCGATCCAGATGAGTCGCTTTCGCCGCGCGCCTGTTGGCAAGTCTGGGGATGAGGCGTTAAGCCCCGTTTTCCACCCGACCCACTATCACTTCATTCTCTTAAAATAATATTAAGGAAGAAAGAGGCGCATGGCTGAGAAACCGATCCTGGCCGTTCTGAACGGTACGCGCGTCAATCCGCCGCCGGTGTGGTTCATGCGGCAGGCCGGTCGCTACCTGCCGGAATACAGGGACCTGCGCGCGAAACGCGGTGGGTTCCTGGAGCTTGTTTACGACGCGGAAGCGGCCGCCGAGGTCACGCTGCAGCCCTTGAAGCGCTACGGTTTCGATGCGGCGATCCTGTTCTCCGACATATTGATCGTGCCGCACGCGCTGGGCATGGATCTGCGCTTTCTGGCGGGGGAAGGCCCGGACCTGCGGCCTCGCCTCGCGGAAAGCCGACTGGAGGCGCTTCAGCCCGCCCCACAGCATCTCGAGGCGATCTACCGGACCGTTGCCCTCGTAAAGGCCGATTTGCCGCCTCAGGCTACCCTGATCGGCTTTGCCGGCAGCCCCTGGACCGTGGCGACCTATATGGTGAACGGATCGGGATCGAAGGAACAGGGCGCGGCGCGCAGGATGGCCTATCAGGAGCCAGAGCGTTTCATGGCCCTGATCGACGCGATCAGCGACATGACGGTCGATTATTTGTGCGGCCAGATCGAGGCGGGCGCTGAGGCCGTGCAGCTGTTCGACAGCTGGGCGGGCAGCCTGTCGCCCGCACAATTCACCCGCTGGTGCGTCGAGCCGACGCGGGCGATCGTCGACGCGGTCCGCGCCCGGCATCCGGACATCCCGATCATCGGCTTTCCCAAGGGGGCAGGCGGCAAGCTGGCCGATTACGCCATCGCGACTGGCGTCGATGCCATCGGCCTTGATGAAAGCGTCGATCCCGCCTGGGCCGACAGCGTGCTGCCAAAGGGCCTGCCGGTGCAGGGCAATCTCGATCCCATGGCCTTGCTGGCAGGCGGCGACGTGCTGACCGCGGCCGTCCGCAACATCAAATCCGTGCTGGCAAACCGCCCGCATATCTTCAACCTCGGCCACGGTATTTCCAAGGAAACGCCACTCGCTCATGTCGGGACCGCGCTGAAGGAAATCCGGTCATGCTAGGATATCTCGGCGGGGGCTATCTCTGGGTGAAAGCCGCCCATCTGATTTTCGTCATTTTCTGGATGGCGACCCTGTTCATCCTGCCGCGCTATCTCGTTCATCTGCACGGCGAGCCGGACCGTATCGCCGCCTGGGATGAGCGCATCGGAAAGTTGCGCAAGATCATCATGACGCCGTCCATGCTGCTGGTCTGGATTCTTGGTATCGCGCTCATTCTCAACATCGGCATGGTTGGAAATGGCTGGCTGGGGCCGAAGATCCTGATTGTCCTCGCCTTGACTGGCTTCCACGGCTATCTGGTTGTTCTGTCACGCAAAATGCTGGCGGGGGAGCGGCCTGTTTCGGAACGGGGGTTGCGCCTGATGAACGAAATCCCCAGCCTCGTGACGATCGTCGTCGTCATCCTGGCCGTCGTGAAACCCTTTTAGGACAGCCCGCCATCGAAACCGGAACCCTCGTCTCGCTCGCCCTCTATTTCGTGCTGATGCTCGGTATCGGCGTCTATAGCTATGTGAAAACCGAAAACGATGTGTCGGGCTATATGCTGGGCGGGCGGCAGCTCGGCCCCGCTGTGACGGCCCTGTCGGCGGGCGCGTCGGACATGTCGGGCTGGATGCTTCTGGGCCTTCCGGGCGCGATGTTCGTGTCCGGGCTCAGCTCGGGCTGGATCGCGGTCGGACTTCTCGTCGGCGCGCTTCTCAATTACGTGTTCGTCGCCCCGCGCCTCCGCACCTACACCGAGGTCGCGGGCGACGCGATCACCATCCCCGACTATTTCGAAAAACGCTTCCACGACAACACCCACACGCTGCGCGTGTTGTCCGCCGTCGTCATTATCGTCTTCTTTACATTCTATACCGCGTCCGGCGTCGTGGCGGGTGGCAAGCTATTCGAAAGTGCTTTCGGTCTCGATTACAGCTTCGGCCTGTGGATCACGGCGGGCGTGGTCGTCGCCTATACGCTGTTCGGCGGCTTCATGGCGGTATCCATCACCGATTTCGTGCAGGGCTGCATCATGTTCGTGGCGCTTGTCCTCGTGCCCGTCGTCGCGTTGAATGGCCTCGGCGATGAGAGCCTGTCCAGCCAGCTAAGCGCCATCGATCCCGCGCTGATGGACCTATTCGGCGGCGGCCTCGGGATCGTCGCGATCCTCTCCGCCGCGTCCTGGGGGCTGGGTTATTTCGGCCAGCCACATATCATCGTGCGCTTCATGGCCATCCGGTCGGTGGAGGATGTGCCCATAGCGCGAAATATCGGCATGGGCTGGATGACCGTCACCATCATCGGCGCCTGCGCGACCGGCCTGATCGGCCTGGCCTACGCCCGCGCCAACGGCATCGTCATTGAGGATCCGGAGACGATCTTCATTCTTCTGTCGCAAATCCTGTTTCATCCACTGATCGCCGGGTTCCTGCTCGCCGCCATCCTCGCGGCGATCATGTCGACAATATCCTCGCAGCTGCTGGTCGCGTCGAGTTCGCTGACCGAGGACGCCTACCGGCTGTTCCTTCGGCGCGGAGCCAGCCAAGGGGAGCTTGTCATTGTCGGACGACTGGCGGTTCTCGCTGTCGCACTTGTCGCCATCGGTCTTGCCTATGACCGTTCGTCGAACGTCCTCACCCTGGTTTCCAACGCCTGGGCCGGCTTCGGTGCCGCCTTCGGCCCGCTGATCCTGGCCAGCCTATGGTGGCGGCGGACGACCTTCGCGGCCGCGCTCGCGTCTATCGTGACCGGCGCGGTGACCGTGCTGATCTGGGTTTATGGCGGCTTCACGTTGGCGGGAGAGCCTCTCAGCGCGGTAATGTATGAAATCGTGCCCGGTTTTCTGTTGTCATCACTGGCCCTCGCAGTCGTCAGCCTTGCGACCCGGCCCGCCCAGGCGACCGTGCAGGTGTTCGACGAGGTGGACTCCAGCTTTCGCCCCGCATGAGATCAACTTGACGGCGACCCGGCCACCGGGTATTGCCCGCAGGCAAGCCGTCATCGGCACGGTTTGTTCCCAACTCAGGTCAGCGCCCATTCGAGGCTTCCCCGTGCGTCCGCACCCCTTCTGGCCCTTCCCCCGAAAGCGTAGACTTCATGCCCGCATTGCATCTTCAGGATCTCAAGGACACCGCCCCCGCCCAGCTCGTCACCATGGCAGAGGAACTGGGGGTGGAGGGCGCCTCGACGCTCCGCAAGCAGGATCTGCTGTTCGGCATCCTGAAAGCCGAAGCCGAGGAAGGCACGGAGATCATGGGCCGCGGCACCATCGAAGTGCTGCCCGACGGCTTCGGTTTCCTGCGCTCGCCCGAGGCCAATTACCTGGCTGGTCCCGACGATATTTATGTCTCGCCGAATTTCGTCCGCAAGAACGCCATGCGCACGGGCGATACCATTGAGGGCGAAATACGCGCCCCCAAGGACGGCGAGCGCTATTTCGCGCTGACCAGCGTCGTGAAGATCAACTATGACGACCCTGAAGTCGTCCGCACGCGCGTGAATTTCGACAATCTGACACCGCTCTATCCCGACCAGAAGCTCAATCTCGACGTTCTCGATCCGACCATCAAGGACAAGTCGAGCCGCGTGATCGACGTCATCGCGCCGCAGGGCAAGGGCCAGCGTGCGCTGATCGTCGCGCCGCCACGCACCGGCAAGACCGTGCTTCTGCAGAACATCGCCCGCGCCATCACGGAAAACCATCCGGAAGTCTTCCTGATCGTTCTCCTGATCGACGAGCGTCCCGAGGAGGTTACCGACATGCAGCGGTCGGTGCGCGGCGAGGTCGTCTCCTCAACTTTCGACGAGCCCGCCACGCGCCACGTCCAGGTCGCCGACATGGTGATCGAGAAGGCCAAGCGCCTGGTCGAGCACAAGAAGGATGT
>JBARZR010000251.1:0-5358 GCA_049650205.1 Pacificimonas sp.
GTCGCATCCTGTGCTGGCCGAGCGTTATGACTGGCTGTCACCGGCCGTGCTGCGGTTCTTGAAACGGATCGTCGATCAGGCCGACGATGCCGGGAAACCGGTCACGGTGTGCGGCGAGATGGGCGGACGTCCAATCGCGGCCATGGCGCTGGTCGCGCTCGGCTATCGGCGGTTGTCGATCACGCCTGCGGGCATCGGTCCGGTGAAGGCGATGCTGCGTTCACTGGAGCTGAAACCACTTGCCGCCGACATGCGCCGCTGGCTGAAGGAAGGCCGGGACATCCGCGCCGAGCTGATCCGCTGGGCGGACCGGTATAGCGTGAAGCTGGGGTAGGGTAGGCGGTCCAACCTGTTCCAGGGACCGTCATTCTCTCCCGCGCTGGAATGACGGACCTTTCGAGCTAGCTTCGTGTTATCGAAGCCAGCAATTCATCGCGCTGTTCGACAGCGTCATTGACGGTAACAGGGTCACGCTCGGCCCAGGCCATGGCTTTCGTCAGTCGTTTCAGGGCAACGTCGCTCATCTGCGGTGCGTTCTGAAACAGCCCCTGCATTTCCGCGAAATCGCCGGAACAGTGCAGGACCACATCGCAGCCCGCGTCGAGCGCGCCGGTCATGCGTGTTGCAAGACTGCCCTTCAGCGCGCTCATGCCGATGTCATCGCACATCAGCAGGCCGCCGAAACCGATTTCCGTGCGGATCGTATCGGTGATGAGCGTGGACGACAGGGAAGCGCAATTTTCAGGGTCGATGGCTTCGTAGAGAACATGCGCGGTCATCGCCATTGGCGCAGCACCGAGTCGTTGAAATGGCAGGATGTCCGCCGCCAGATCCGCGCGGCTGGCGGTCACGACGGGCAGGCTTTTATGGCTATCCGCACCCGCGCGGCCATGACCGGGAATATGTTTGACGATGGCGCAGGTGCCGCTTTCCCGAAGGCCGTCCATCAATGCCTTTCCCAGCGACGCGACCATGTTCGGATCGCCGCCAAAGGCGCGGTCGCCGATGATGTCATGCGCGCCGGGAACGGGGACATCGAGCAGCGGCAGACAGTCGACGCTGATGCCGAGCGCGTATAGTTCCTGTCCAATGGCAATACCGTGAAAGCGCGCTGCTTCCAGCGCGGTCATGGGCGCGACCTTCCACGCTTCCCCGAAAGCGGCTGCGGAAGGATGCTGCGGCCAGTGCGGCGGGTTGAGGCGCTGGACGCGTCCGCCCTCCTGATCGATCAGGACTGGCAGGTCGGCGCGACCTGATATTGCGCGCAATTCCGCAGTCAGTTCGCGGACCTGATCCGGCGTATCAATATTGCGCGCGAACAGGATATAGCCCGCCGGCATCGCCTTCTGAAACAGCGCCCTTTCCTCAGCCGTAACCACAGGCCCGGACAGGCCGCAAATGACGGGGGTCATGGGACGCTTCTCATAGGACGCTTCTCATGGGACGACGCAGGTTTCGCCCGCCGTGGCGAGGCGGGCGCAGATATCCTTCGCGGCGGCGTTGCTGCCTGCCCCGGTGGCGCGAAGCCGGTACAGCGTCTTGTCGCCGACGACAACAGCTTGTACCGACTTGGCCAGCGCGGCGACATAGGGATAGCGACCGGAAATCTTGTCCCAGGCCTCATTGGCGCCGGCAGGCGTGGAAAACGCGCCCAGCTGGACGGCGGACCCGCCGGTCGTCGCCACGATTGCGGGTTTCGCAGGAGCGGGTTCGGGTTTTGGCTCAGGCTTTGGCGGCGCTGCGCTGGGGGGGGCGGGCTCATCCATCTCCGCGTTCGCTGCCTCCGCCTTGGCCTTCGCAGCCTCTGCCATCAGGTCGCGCGGCGGGCCGTCGGCGTTGCCGGTACCGACCGGTGGCACAACCGGGATCGGCACTTCGGGGCGGGTATCGGTGGCGACATCGCCGGGCAGGGCATTGCCATCCGCCACGCTGTGCGTGGCGAGTTCGTCGGACGCCAGCGGCATGCCACCGGGATCTTCGGGCGCGATGCGATACGGCCCCTCAGGTGCCATGACGAGCGGGATTTCGCCGCCTTCGGGAATTTCTATATCGCCGCCACCGAACTGGTCGGCGACCCACCAGAGCAATGCCACCACGACCGCGATCGTAATTCCACCGACGATGATCGCCTTGCGGGTCAGGAAACCGCCGCCGGATTCCGAATATTCCAGTTCGGCAGGTTCCAGCCAGGGGAGATCCCTACCGGGCGTATCCTCGAAATCGGCGTCTGTACGGGTTTCCGCCATGGCTACATTTCCTCCACGGGATCGACACCCATCAGTGTGAGACCGCTGGCGATGACCTGCCCCACGACCCGCGCGAGGGCCAGTCTTGCCTGTGTCTGTTCAGGCTTTTCAGGCAGGAAGAAGCGCAACTGCGGATCGTCATTGCCGCGATTGTAATTGGCGTGAAACGCGGCGGCAAGGTCGCCAAGCCAGATCGCCACCCGGTGCGGTTCGCGCGCCGAGGCCGCCAGCCGGACGATACGCGGCCACTGCGCGGCCTGCTTCAGAAGCGCCATGTCGGTGTCGTCCAGATAGGCCAGCGTGGCCTCCGTCGCGGCGGCGTCGGCGATGTTTTCGCCATAAGCCTTGCGCCGCATGGATTGAATGCGGGCATGGGCGTACTGGACATAGAAAACCGGATTGTCCTTCGACTGTTCGACGACCTTGGCGAAGTCGAAATCGAGCGGCGCGTCGGCGCGCCGGGTCAGCATGATGAAGCGCACGGCGTCCTTGCCGACCTCCTCCACGACCTCGGCCAGAGTGACGAAATTGCCGGAACGTTTCGACATTTTCACGGGCGCGCCCGCACGGAACAGGCGCACCATCTGGACAAGGATGACGTCTAGCGGCACCTTTCCGCCGGTCAGCGCCTCGACCGCCGCCTTTATGCGCTTGACGGTTCCGGAGTGATCCGCGCCCCAGATGTTGATCAGTTCATCGGCATTTTGCGATTTTTGCAGATGATAGGCCGCGTCCGCGCCGAAATAGGTCCATGTGCCGTCGGACTTCTTTATCGGCCGGTCGACGTCGTCGCCAAAGTTCGATGCGCGGAACAGTGTCATTTCGACGGGTTCCCAGTCTTCCGGAACCTCGCCCTTCGGCGGGTCGAGCACGCCCTCATAGACATGGCCCATGTCGCGCAGCTTCACCTCGGCGGCATCGACCGCGCCCGCCCGCTGCAGCGCCCATTCGGAAGAGAAAACGTCATGATGGATGCCGAGTAAAGCCAGATCTGTGCGGATCAGGTCCATCATCGCGCCGACGGTGCGCTCTCGGAACAGCAAGAGCCACTCGGCTTCGGGCGCGGCCTGATACTGGTCGCCATAGTCGGCGGCGAGTGCCTGTCCGATCGGCCTCAGATAGTCGCCCGGATACAGCCCCTCGGGGATCTCGCCAATATGCTCCCCCAGCGCTTCGCGGTAGCGCATATGCGCCGAGCGGGCGAGTGTGTCGACTTGGCTACCCGCGTCGTTGACATAATATTCCCGCGTGACCGGATGCCCGGCGAAGGCGAGCAGGCTGGCCATCGCGTCGCCGATGACCGCCCCCCGGCAATGGCCCATGTGCATGGGTCCGGTGGGATTGGCGCTGACATATTCAACGTTCACCGTGCGCCCCGCGCCTGCGTCGGACCGGCCATAGTCGGTTCCGGCGGCGTCGATGGCCCTGAGCTCCGCCAGCCAGACGGTCGGGGCGAGGCGGATGTTGATGAAGCCGGGTCCGGCAATCTCGACGCCTTCCACACCCTCTGCGTTTTCGAGGTGAGGCTTCAAGGCTTCGGCAAGCGCGCGCGGGTTGCTCTTCGCAGGCTTTGCCAGCACCATCGCCGCATTGGTGGCGAGATCGCCATGGCTGGCGTCGCGCGGCGGTTCCACAGTAACGTTTTTCCGGTCAAGGTCCGCAGGCAGGCCGCCAGCGGCGGCGACGGCATCCAGCGCGCTGTGGACGACGGTAAGATAACGGTCGAAGAGAGTGGTCAAATTTCGGCTTTCCGGTTTTCCAGCCCCGGCTATTAGTATGGCGCGCTGCATAGGGAAACCGTTACAGGCTTAGCTGTCCCTGAAATTTCTGCGCGTAGCGGTCGGTCATGCCGGCGATGAAGTCACCGATGTGTCGCGCACGCGGGGTTTCTGCGGACGGCAGGCAGGCCTCCCAGTCGGCAGGCAGGCGCGCGGGATCGCGGTGCAGGTCGCGGAACAGCTGCCCGATCAGCGCGGCGGCGGGATCGCGCACGGCAAGGCTGCTCGCATGGTGGTACATGTTTGCATAGAGAAAGCGTTTCATATCGCGCTCCTCCACCGCGATGACGGGTGAGAAGGCTACGATCTGCCTGCCAGCGGCGCGGATGTCCGCCACGCTTTTCGGGTTAAGGTCTAACAGGCGCGTGCGGGTTTCCGCCAGCACATCTTCTACCATGACGCCGATTTGGCGGCGGACCATCTCGGCGATCTGGCGGGCCTGCGGGGCTTGGGGATGGCGCTGGCGGATCACGTCCCAGTTGCGACGGATGAAGGGGACGGCCAGCGCCTCCTCCAGACTGAAGACGCCTGCGCGCAGGCCGTCATCCAGATCGTGATTGTCATAGGCGATATCGTCGGCGATGGCGGCGATCTGAGCCTCCAGACTGGCATGCGAGGCGAGATCGAGATCATGCGCGGCGTCGACTTCGGCGAGCGCCCAATCGGGCTTGGCGACGGGACCGTTGTGTTTTGCCAGCCCCTCGAGCGTTTCCCATGACAGGTTCAGCCCATCATGGTCGGCGTAGGACTGCTCCAACTTCGTAAGCACCCGCAGGGTGTGGCCATTATGGTCGAAGCCGCCCCAGTCGCGCATGGCATTATCCAGCGCGTCTTCCCCAACATGGCCGAAGGGTGGATGGCCGATGTCATGGGCAAGGCACAGCGCCTCTGTCAGCCCTTCGTGCAGGCCGAGCGCGCGCGCCAGGACGCGGCCGATCTGCGCGACTTCGAGGCTATGCGTCAGGCGGGTGCGGAAGTGGTCACCGTCGGGGGCGACGAATACCTGGGTCTTGTGCTTCAGGCGGCGAAAGGCGGTAGCGTGGACGATGCGGTCGCGGTCGCGGTCGAAGGCATCGCGGAGTTCTGAGGGCGCGGCGGGGTGCAGGCGGCCCCGGGATTGTGCCGGGTCCGAGGCGTAGGGGGCCAGATTCAATGTCAAATCAAGCCGTCATACCGGCGCAGGCCGGTATCCAGTCCAGCACTTTCGGAGGATTGGAATCGTAGAAATATGGGGACTGGATCCCGGCCTTCGCCGGGATGACGAAGTGAGGTCGGAACGCACGTCACCCCACCAGATCATTGACGAAATCCTTGCGCCATTCGACGACATTCTC
>JBARZR010000252.1:0-8924 GCA_049650205.1 Pacificimonas sp.
TCATGGTGCTGCTAACGGTGTTGCTAAGCATGAATGCCGTCGCCATCTACCTGAGAAATAAATTTGAGAAACGCTGGTAAATGACTGAACAAACTGTCGTCCATGAAGATGTGAAGCTGGCGAACGATGCTAAGATGACGGCGCGTGACGTGGACGTTTTCTATGGCCAGAAACAAGCGGTGGACAAGGTCTCCATCGATGTGGACTCGCACTATGTCACGGCATTCATCGGCCCGTCCGGTTGCGGCAAATCCACGTTCCTGCGTTGCTTCAACCGGATGAACGACACCATCGATATCGCGCGCGTCATGGGGCGGATCGAACTGGATGGCGAGGATATCTACGATGCCAAAATGGATGTCGTGCAGCTGCGCGCACGGGTTGGCATGGTCTTCCAAAAACCCAATCCGTTTCCAAAGTCCATCTATGAGAATATCGCATATGGACCGCGTATCCACGGTATCGCGCAATCGAAGGTTGACATGGACGAGATCGTCGAGCGTAGTTTGACCCGCGCCGGCCTGTGGAACGAAGTGAAGGACCGGGTGCAGGAATCGGGCACGGCGTTGTCGGGTGGACAGCAGCAGCGCCTGTGCATCGCGCGCGCGATCGCCGTCGATCCGGAAGTCATCCTGATGGACGAGCCGTGTTCCGCGCTCGATCCGATTGCGACCGCGAAGATCGAGGAACTGATCGACGACCTGCGCGGTCGCTATGCGATCATCATCGTCACCCATAATATGCAGCAGGCGGCGCGTATTTCGCAACGGACTGCCTTTTTCCATCTGGGCAATCTGGTGGAATATGGCGACACGGAAGCCATCTTCACCAACCCCCGCGCCGAGCGCACGCGCGATTACATCACCGGCCGCTTCGGCTGATTTCAAGGTAAGTATCATGGCCCCCCAAACCTCTCATACCGTCAAATCCTTCGATGATGATCTGCGTAGCCTCCGCTCGATGATCGGGCAGATGGGCGGGCTGGCACGGGCACAGGTCGTCGACAGTGTCGCCGCCCTGCTTTCCCAGGATGTGGAGGCGGCCGAGCGTGTCGTCGCAGCCGACCCTCGCATAGACGATCTGGAGATGGAGGCGGAAGCCTTCGCTATTTCCATCATCGCTCGTCGCGGCCCCTTGGCGCAGGATCTGCGCGAAGTCATTGCGGCGCTTAAAATCGGTGCGGTGATCGAGCGCATCGGTGATTATGGCAAGAATATCGCCAAGCGGGTCCAATCCATTTCCGAAGGGCAGTTCCGGATCGCCAATCAGGGTATCGAGCGGATGGGCCATATGGTATCCGATCAGGTCGACGACGCGCTGCGGTCATTCGCCGAACGCGACCCCTATCTGGCGCGCGCGGTCAGCGACGAGGATCAGGCGATCGATGATTACTACGAGAGTCTGTTCCACGAACTGCTGTCGCAGATTTCCGAGGACAGCAGCAATACGGCACCCGCGACGCACCTGATCTTCGTCATCAAGAATCTAGAGCGTGTCGGCGATCACGCCACGAATATCGCCGAGATGGTGCATTATGGTGCGACCGGCGAGTATCTGGGTGACCGCCCCAAGGGCGGCGACGCGACGGGACTTAGTCTGCCCCTGTAAGCCCCGCATCATTCGGCAATTGGGAGAACGGCAATGAATCCAAAGGTACTGATCGTCGAGGATGACATCAATCTGGTTGAGCTGCTGCGCTACAATTTCGAGAAGGAAGGCTTTGATACCGTTCAGACCGAGGATGGCGAGGAAGCCCTGGTTCTGGCCGACGAGGAAAAGCCGGACATCATCATCCTGGACTGGATGATCGCCAATCTGAGCGGTATCGAAGTGTGCCGCCGCCTGCGTCGGAAACCGGAAACGGCGAACCTGCCCGTCATCATGCTGACGGCGCGCACCGACGAGGCGGACCGCATCCGCGGGCTCGATACAGGCGCGGACGATTACATCACCAAGCCATTCAGCCCGCGTGAACTGATTGCGCGCGTCAATGCCGTGCTTCGCCGCCTGCGTCCCGCCATTGCCGGGTCGACGCTGGAATATGCCGATATCGAGATGGACCTTGGCGCGCACAAGGTCGTGCGCGGCGGGACACCAATTGCACTTGGTCCGACGGAGTTCCGCCTCCTGAGGCATTTCCTCGAGCATCCGGGCCGGGTATTCAGTCGCGAGCAGTTGCTAGACAGTGTCTGGGGGCGCGACGTCTATGTTGAACAGCGAACCGTTGACGTGCACATCCGCCGCCTGCGGAAGGCGATCAATGAGGGCGGTCGTCCCGACCTGATCCGTACCGTGCGCTCCGCAGGCTATGCGCTGGACGAAAGCGGCAAAGCGGGCTGAGCGGTCCATTTTACTGGCAAAAGGGCAGGGTAGGCGACGGGCGTTTCGATAGGCTATTGACGGCCCGAATGGCAACGGACTTCGCCCTAATATCGTCATCCTGAACTCGTTTCAGGATCTCCTCAAAGCATATTCCGGCGAGTCCGGCATACTGACGGGAAGAGATCCTGAAACAAGTTCAGGACGACGTCCCTGATCGCCAACAAGGAGAAACACCCATGAACTTCACGAACCGCACCGCAATTGTCACTGGCGCAGGCGGCGGCCTTGGTCGCGAATATGCGCTCGAACTCGGACGGCGCGGGGTGAAAGTCTGCGTCAATGACCTCGGCGGTGCGCGTGATGGTTCTGGGGGCAGCGCATCCGCCGCGCAGAAGGTCGTCGATGACATTGAAGCCGCCGGCGGTGTGGCAATGGTGAACGCCGCCAGCGTCACCGACCGTGACGCCGTGAGGGACATGGTTGCGGAGGTCATGGACAAATGGGGCCGGATCGACATCCTTATCAACAATGCCGGAGTTCTGCGCGACAAGAGCTTCGCCAAGATGACTCTCGACGATTTCGAATTTGTCCTGGACGTGCATCTGATGGGCAGTGTCAATTGCTCCAAGGCCGTCTGGCAGCATATGCGTGACGCGAATTACGGTCGCATAATCATGACGGGCTCTTCAACGGGGTGTTTCGGCAATTTCGGCCAGACCAATTACGGCGCGGCGAAGCTCGGTCTGGTGGGCTTCGCCAAATCGCTGGCGCAGGAGGGGGCGAAGAACAACATCCACGTCAATTCCATCATTCCCGTCGCAGGCACGCGCATGACCGAAGACCTGATGCCGGAAGAGATGCTGAAGATCTATTCGCCGGACAAGGTTGCGCCCGCCGTCGTTTTCCTCGCGTCTGACGACGCGCCGACCAATCTGATACTTGGTGCCGGCGCAGGCGGTTATCACGCGGTCAACGTGACGCTGACCAAGGGTATCATGCTGGGCGCGGATGATCGCAACGCGGAAACCATCGCAGCGCGGCTGGGCGATATCATTGACCGCGACGGCGAGACCGTGCCGCAATCGGGCGCTGAGCAGGGTCAGCTGGTCATGTCCCGGCAGGGTGAAATCAACTAGACCTATTTCTCTCACGGGCCGTATATCGTGACCTTCGCTTTAGAATTTGCTAGTGCGGACAATATGGCGCTGGGGGTCGGCACCAGATTAGAGGGGGAATTCCATGTCGGAAGGGATCGAACAGGCCGAAAATGGCGTCCTGACGCGGCGTCAGATCATGGGCATGGCCGCACTGGCGGGCGGGATCAGCTTCGCTGGGCCGGTCAGCGCGCAGTTCAGTCTCGGCAAGGCGTTGAAGGTTGGCAAGGGCCTGATCGATGCCGAAAGCCTGAGCGACGACGACATGAACAATTACTTCGGTCAGATGGCCACCGATATGGACAGCCGCAATCCGGTGGCCGGATCGAACGATCCCTATGGCCAGCGCCTTGCCGCCCTGTCGCGCGGCCTTGAAAGTTACGATGGTCTGGATCTGGATATCAAGGCTTATCTGGTCCAGGATGTGAACGCCTTTGCCATGGCCGACGGGACAATTCGCGTCTTCGCCGGTTTGATGGACGAATTCACCGACGATGAAGTCCGCTATGTCATCGGCCACGAGATTGGCCATGTGAAAGAAGGCCATACGAAGGAGCGCATGCAGACCGCCATGCGTACCGAGGCAGCTTTGGGAGCGGCCTCCATGGCTAGCGGCACGGCGGGACGCCTCGCCCGTTCGGATCTCGGCGCTCTTTTCACCAAGGTCATTACGTCTGAACATTCGAAATCGAATGAGAATGAAGCGGACGATTATGCGATGAACTTCATGAAGGCGAAGGGCTACGCGCCCGATGCCTGTGTCACAGCCCTGGACAAATTAGCCGCAATGAGTGGTGGTAGCGGCCCGCAATGGCTGTCCACACATCCAAGCCCCGCCAGCCGCGCGAACAGGATGCGCAAGAAGGTCTGATCGTCCCGAAAGGACCGGTGTCATGTCGATGCAACCAATGACTTCATCGTCGCGGCCGTCTGCGCCAGAAGATGATTGGCTGCTGGCCGCCATCGATGGGCAGGAAATTCGCCTTGCAATGGCCAAGCCAGGGCCGACACCTCGGCTCGACCGCCAGCGTGACTACCCAACCAGACAGTTTGTGACCGCCACCGATGCGTTTCAGAAATATGGTGAAGAGGTTGGCGTCGACATCGCCGACCGGACTGTCGCCCTCGTGGTGTCCGGGCCGGTCGTGGGCGATTCAATCCGCATTCAGCGCTGTCCTTGGATATTGTCGCTCACGGGCCTGCGCTATGTATTTGGCAAACCGCCGCTCGCCGTCAATGACAGCGCAGTCAAAAGCTGGGCAAATCTGGCGCATACAGCGCAGAGCCACACAAGTCTGTCCGCCCCTGCATTGCCGGATTTCACGCGCAATGGCCGCTGGGCCACGATCACTTTGCAAAATGGTCTGGGTGCGTCCCTGCTGGTTCGGGCTGAGGGACAGCGGATGATGATGGTCGATAGCGAGATCGGCCATATCGGTTTTGCCCCGCATGGGCCTGAAGAGGTGGCGCTAGCCGAAGCCATTGCGAAACAGAAAGGCGGCACCAGCTGGGAACTGGCCCTGTTTGCGCATGAAGATCGCGACTTGTGGCGGGCGGCGGGACTGCCGGGTGACCCCGAAGGGACCGACGTGGCGCGCGCCGCAATGGTCGGCAGCTTCGCAGGCGATGTCGTGTTGGCGACAGGCGGCTGGAGCGGTATGTTCCTGCATTGCGCCCGGTCGGTGCTGGCGCGCCCAGCTGCCCTCGCGGCATTTAACAAGCGGTTCGAGGCCAAGACGGCCTACAAGATGGAAATCCGCCGCACACCGCGCTGGCGTGCCGACATGCCTGCTGCCAACCTGACAGGAGCGGCGCTGATGCTGTGGGAGATCGAAGGGCAAAAGGCCACGTCCAGCACCTGAAGGCTATCCGTCCACCAGCTTGACGAGGCGGCGTTCAACAGGCGCGAGCAGTGCGTTGAGGTCATGGCCGCGTTTCAATATTTGCCCCTGCTCGCCAATCAGCGCGTATTGACCCTGTTTCCGGGCAAGAACGGGCCGTTTGACCACTGTGACTTCGGGACGGTCTGCGGCGCGGCGGAAGGCTGCGAAACGGGCCTCGCCCTTTTCCATGCTCATGGCATAATCCCGCCATTCGCCAGCCGCGACCATGCGACCGTAGAGGTCCATCAACCGGGTCAGCTCCGCGCGGTCCCAGGGAACCTGTCTCGGTCCGGCCCGGGAAGCGTCGAACAGCGGTGTGACGACAGCCACTTAGGCGCGACGCTCCTCTTGATCGTCCTGCGCTTCAAAGGCGTCGAGACGTTCCTGCATGGCCTTCAATTCACAGCGCAGGATCTCGACCTGCTGGGTTTGCGGATCGAATTTCTCCGCGCAGGGCGTGCCATAGGGAATGAAGTCGCGGGAATAGTTCTCGGCAGCGACGGGAACGGCGCGGCCCGGAATGCCGACCATCGTCGCGCCTTCAGGCACTTCATGCGTGACGACGGCGTTCGCGCCGATCCGGGCGCGCGGGCCGACGAGGATTGGCCCGAGGATCTGTGCGCCCGAGCCGACGATAACGCCATCCGCGAGGGTCGGATGGCGCTTCCCGGGAATGCCGTTTGCCGGGTTTGTTCCGCCTAGTGTGACACATTGATAAATCGTCACATTATCACCGATCTCGGCGGTTTCGCCGATGACGGTGAAGCCATGGTCTATGAACAGGTGTTGGCCGATCGTAGCGCCGGGGTGAATGTCAATCGCGGTGAACATGCGGGCGATATGATTGACCGCACGGGCAAGAAAGAAAAGCTCTCCTCGATACAGAAAATTCGCGATCCGATGCGCTCCCAGCGCCCAGACACCCGGATACAGAAGCACTTCCCACCGTGAGCGGGCTGCGGGGTCGCGCGCCTTCACGCTGTCCAGGTAACGAAGGAAGGCATCGAACATCGCGCGTCTCCGGGCATTTAAACCACACATAACCTAAGTGCCGGGTTCGCAGGATGCAAACCTGGCATCGCTACTTGGGCTAAGCCGCCGCCAGCGACCGGCCAAGGGCGAACACCACCGCAGCCATGCGGGCGGCATATTGAATGACTTCGGAATTCGCACCCGCTTTCTGCAGCACCTTCTCATGGCTTTCCATGCACATGCCGCAGCCATTGATGGCACTGACAGCGATCGACCAAAGTTCGAAATCGACCTTGTCAACACCATGGCTGGCCATGGCGTTCATGCGCAGCTTCGCGGGCAGCTGGCTATATTCGGGATTACCGGCCAAATGCGTGAACCGGTAATAGATATTGTTCATCGCCATCAGGGACGCTGCGGATTTTGCAGCCTTCAGGGCGGTTTCCGACATGTTCGTTGCGGCCTCCTCCTCGGCAGCGTCGATCAGCGGGCCATAGCCAGTGGCGTGCGCGCAGGCGACGAGAAGGCCATATTTTTTCTGGTCGTCGACCATCTGATCGCCAAGCAGGGAGGATATGTTGAGTTTCACATCCTTGGCATAATCGGGAAGGGTGCGGGCAAGGTCGTTTACGGACATGGGTCAAATCTTTCATTTTGTGGATGGCGGGCAGAAAAAGGGCGGCAGCAGCAAAGCCACCACCGCCCCCTGATGTTAATCTGCGTACGTCTTTTACGCTGCGGGCTTCAGGACGTCCTGACCCTGATCCCAGTTACACGGACACAGCTCATCAGTCTGTAGCGCGTCGAGAATGCGCAGCGTTTCCTTTGGATTGCGACCGACGTTCAGACCATTGATGGTGGCATGCTGAATAATGCCGTCCGGGTCGATGATGAACGTCGCGCGAAGCGCCACACCTGCATTCTTGTCGAGGATACCGAGTGCCTTCGCAAGCTCCTGCTTGTTATCGGCAATCCACGGAAAATCGCAGGCGGCGAGACGCTCGTCCGACTTGCGCCACGCATAGTGGACGAAGTCGGTGTCGGTAGACGCGCCGATCAGGACGGCGTCACGGTCTTCGAAATCCTGCTTCAGATCGCCATAGCCCATGATTTCCGTGGGGCAGACGAACGTGAAATCCTTCGGCCACCAGAACAGGATCTTCCATTTGCCATCGAAATCCGTGTTCGACAGCGTCTCGTCGGCGGGCAGGGCGTCGATACCCTGCTGTACAGGAACGGTAAATTCGGGAAGGGTGTCACCAACAGTCAACATATTCAAAACTCTCCTGGGGTTACAAATCTCTTAAAACGGTCGTCCGACCGGAATGACCGCGTCTTTTTGTGAAAGTGCGATTGTTCTGGCCGGACATGAAGTGAACCGATGACTGGCCATATGGGTCCACTACCGTTATCGTTCAAATTAATTTTATCTTACACATTGATCGAGATGGTGAATGATGCACCTGCCAACGCTTAAGCAGCTGCAATATCTGGTGGCCTTGCAGGATCATGGCCATTTCGGACGCGCCGCAGAGGCGAGTTTCGTTACGCAGTCGACGCTGTCGGCGGGCCTGCGAGAACTGGAAAGCCTGCTGGATGCCAATCTGGTAGAGCGCACCCGGCGTGTTGTACGCTTTACACCTCTCGGCGACCGGATCGCCGCGAAGGCGCGCCAGGTGCTGTCGGGCGCGGAGGATCTGGCCCAGCTGGCGCAATCGGAGTCGAAGCCGCTGACCGGTGAACTGCGCATGGGTGTCATTCCGACCATCGCTCCGTTTCTGCTTCCACGCCTGCTGCCGGACCTGCGCACCCGTTATCCGTCGCTACGCCTGTTTCTGCGCGAGGAACCAAGCGCCCAGATTTGCGAGGCGTTGCACAAGGGCCAGGTGGATTGCGTTCTTCTCGCCTTGCCGTGGAATTGCGGCGACATCGAAACCGCGCCCCTGTTCAGCGACGCCTTCTATGTCGCGGCGCATGAGGATGACCAGCCGGGCGCGAAGGAAAGCGTCGCGGCGGGAGAGATCGACCCGGAACGCCTTTTGCTGCTGGAGGACGGACATTGCCTGAAGGAACATGCGCTCAGCGCCTGCCGACGCCCTGAATTTCGCAGTGAAGCCAGCGTGATCGGCACGTCGCTTCACACCCTGGTTCAAATGGTGGATAACCGCCTTGGATTAACGCTGATCCCGGAAATGGCGATCAGGGCGGGCATATTGAACGGCACCGACGTGAAGGCGCGGCCGTTGTCCGGACGTGATCCCGCGCGGGAAATCGCGCTGGTCTGGCGCACATCCAGCCCGCGTAGCGAGGAATTTCAGATGCTGGCCAAAGCGCTAATCGACGCCGCCGCCCGGGCCGACTAACCAATTCGCAAACGAACCCGACTCAGAAGGACAAACCACATGAAAGCTCTCCAGTGCGTCTAACATGGTCCGCCGGAAAAACTCGTTCTGAACGATATTGCGACCCCCGAACCCGGCCCCGGCCAGGTGCGCATCAATGTGAAAGTGGCGGGCGTCAATTTTCCCGACACGCTCATCATCCAGAATCTCTATCAGTTCAAACCGGATGTGCCGTTCAGTCCGGGCGGCGA
>JBARZR010000253.1:0-7932 GCA_049650205.1 Pacificimonas sp.
TTCACGGCCCGGCGGGGCTCGCCATCGGCGCGGCGAACCCCGGCGAGATCGCGCTGAGCGTTGCCGCGCAGATGGTCGCCGCCTTCCGCGCATGAGGTTCGGCGATTTCCCACTGGCGGACTGCGAAGGCGGCGTTCTGGCGCACAGTCTTCGCCTGGACAGCCTGACCCTCGCCAAGGGTCGTGTCCTGACGCCGGGCGATATCGAGCGCCTCTCACGGGCGGGGCAGACCAGCGCGACCGTTGCTCTTCCCGACCCGGACGATGTCAGCGAGAACACCGCCGCGGCGCGGCTCGCCGCCATGCTTTGCGGCAGCGGGCTCAGCGCCGACCCGCCCGCACATGGCCGCGTCAATCTCCGCGCCGAAGAAGACGGCCTGTTTCTGGCGGACGTGGACGCCATCGCCCGTTTCAACATGGTCAGCGAAACCATCACCCTCGGCACGATGCGCCCCCATGCCTGCGTCCGGTCCGGCGACATCGTCGCAACCCTTAAGGTCATTCCCTTTTTCGTCGCCGCCAGCGATGTCAGCGCAGCGGACGCCATCGGCGCAACGCTGCGGCTCGCGCAGTACCTAACGCTTACCGTCACCCTCATCCAGACCCGCCTGCCCGGCACGGCGGACAAGATGCTCGCGAAAACGGAGCGGGTCACGCGGGCGCGGATCACACGCCTGGGCGGCGGCCTGATGACGTCCACGCAATGCGCGCATGAGACCACCGCACTTGCCACCGCGATCCGAAGGCAAAGCGCGGACCTGATCCTGGTCGCCGGAGCCTCCGCCACGTCCGATCGGCGCGATGTGATCCCGGCGGCGATCGTCGCGGCGGGCGGAGACATTACCCGCCTCGGCATGCCCGTCGATCCGGGCAATCTGCTCCTGCTCGGGCAGGTCGGCAGCGTGCCCGTCATCGGTCTGCCTGGCTGCGCCCGCAGCCCAAAGCGCAACGGTCTCGATTTCGTCCTCGAACGCCTGTTTGCCGGGCTGGATGTATCGGACGCCGACATCGCCGTCATGGGCATCGGTGGCCTGCTCGCGGACGCCCCGCGGCCCGATCCCAGACCCGCCCGCGTTGCGCCGCCAGTCCGAAAGGTCGGCGCGCTCATTCTGGCGGCGGGGCGCGCGACGCGCATGGGTGCGAACAAGCTGCACGAAGACCTTGCCGGCCAGCCGCTCCTCACCCGTACCGTCGCCGCCGCAAGCGCGTTGCCCCGGCTCGTCGTCACGGGCCATCAGGCCGAACGCACCCGCGCCCTGTTGCCCGAGGGCATAGTCACTATTCATGCGGAGGACCATGCCGACGGCCTGAGCGCCTCGCTGGGAGCAGGCATCGTTGCGATCCCGCCCGACTGGGACGCCGCCCTGATCATGCTGGGCGACATGCCGCTGATCGAGCCGGAGCTGATCGCCGCCATGACGGGTGCGGCAAAGACGCAGGACGATATCGTCATCCCCACATTCGAGGGCAGGCGCGGCAATCCCGTACTGTGGGGCCGCCGCCATTTCCCCGCGCTGGCCGCGCTGGAGGGCGATATGGGCGGCAAGCCCGTTCTCGCCGCCAACCCGAAGCATGTCCGCGAAGTCGGCGCACCATCGGCAAGCATATTCATGGACGCCGACACGCCCGCCGCGCTCGATGCCGTGCGCGCCGCTTTCAATCCGGCAAAATAAACTAGCCTGACCGGCAGCGCCGGTGGCGTTAGGCGGGACTTACAACCTCAGCCAGGAACCGCGATATGACCACTGCCGAACCCCTGTTCACGCCCTTCACCAGCCGCGGCATGACCATAAACAACCGCATCGTCATGGCCCCCATGACGCGCAGCCAGTCACCGGACGGCGTCCCGACGGACGACGTCGCCAGCTATTATGGCCGCCGTGCCGCCGCCGATGTCGGCCTGATCGTCACGGAGGGCACGACCGTGGGCCGCGGCGGTGCGTCGAACGACCCGAAAGTCCCCAACTTCCATGAAACGGACGCGCTCACTGCCTGGGGCAAGGTGGTCGATGAAGTCCACAAGACCGAAGGCGCGGCCATCGCGCCGCAGCTGTGGCATGTCGGCATGGTCCGCAAACCCGGCACCGGCCCCAGTCCCGATGCGGACAGCGACAGCCCGTCGGGTGTCACACACAGCGGCAAGCAGGTCGCCGATGCGCCGAGCGAAAGTGATGTCGCCGACATGATCCAGGCGTTCGTCGATGCCGCCGGAGAGGCCGCGCGGTTGGGTTTCGACTCCGTCGAGCTGCACGGCGCGCACGGTTATCTTATCGACCAGTTCTTCTGGGAAATGATGAACCGCCGCGACGACGCCTTCGGCGGCAGGCACCTGACCGACCGCGCCAATTTCGCGGCCGAGATTATCAGGGGTTGCCGCAGGGCGATGCCGGAATCAATGCCGCTCATCCTGCGCTTCTCGCAATGGAAGCAGCAGGATTACGACGCCCGCCTCGCCGAAACCCCGGACGAGCTTGAGGCGTTCCTGGCCCTTCTCGCGGACGCTGGGGTCGATATCTTCCATTGCTCCCAGCGACGCTGGTGGGAGGCGGAATGGCCGGAGATCGACGGCAAGGACGGCCTCAACCTCGCCGGCTGGACAAAGAAGCTCAGCGGCAAGCCCACGATAACCGTCGGCAGCGTCGGGCTATCCTCGGATTTCATCGGCAGCTTTGGCGGCGAGGGCTCCAAGACCCGCCCCATCGCCGACATCGTCGAGCGTCTGGAAAAGGGTGAATTCGACCTGATCGCCGTCGGCCGCGCCCTGCTGCAGGACCCCAACTGGGCCGCCAAGGTCAAGGACGGCCGACACGACGAACTGGAAGCGTTCGATGGGAAGGCGATGGCGTATCTGAGCTAGGTACGCGCTGTTTCACAGAGTCGTCATCCTCGCGAATGCGGGGATCCAGAACGCACATATGTTCCTGAAATGTCAGGTCCGGTGCGGCACTGGATTCCCGCTTCCGCGGGAATGACGAAGAGAGTTAGAAATTCTCCTCTTCCTCCGCCCACTCCGTCTCCAGCGCCCCGGCGTCGCTCGCGCCCATCAGTCGCTTTACCAAATCCACCGAATGCCCCGCGCGCATACAGGCCGCGAACTCCTTGCGTGCCTTGTCGGCATCCACCTCCTCCCTTGCATAGGGTCCGAACCGCCGCCGTTTCGCAAAGGCGAGCAGCGCCTGCCGCGCGTCGAGCGTATCCCGGATTTCCTCCCGCAAATCCTCGTCCACGCCCGCCTGCCTCAGCGCGCCTTCGACCCGCATCGCGCCATAGCCGCGCGCCGACAGGCTGCGCGCCTTCGCCTCGCCATAAATGCGGTCGTCGACATAGCCCAGTTCCACGAACCGGTCGGCGATCCCCTCCAGGTCCGCCGCCGCGTCGCCCGTCCAGTCCCGTTCCCGCAGTTTCCGTCCCATATAGGCCAGCAGTTTCGCCCGCGTCGTCGCGTAACGCTCGACATAGCGGATGGCGAGCGCGCGCAGCCCCTCCTGGTCCAGCGTCCGCCGTTTCCGCGGCTGGCTGAAATCACGCGGTTTACGCGGTTTGCCTGATGCTTTGCCAAAGGCCATGGCCGCATTGCTGCCACAACCGCGCCGAACTTTGAACGCCCCTGAATGCGACGCCCCTTTGGCAAGCTGAAAGATTTGTGTAACAGGCTTTGTCAAAGAGGGTGCCACGCGTGAGGATAGTGAGTGACGAAACGGACGTTTCCGCAGACAGCTCAACCGCTTGCCATGAAACTGGCAAGATGAGCGAAGCGCCCCATCCTACCCCGACGCGAAGCGGCGTCCCCAGGCGCCTGTCTGATTTCGATACGCTCAGGGACGCGCTCGACTATGCCGCGACCAGTGCCTGCGGCCTGAATTTCTTCGACGCGCGCGCCGCCAACCCGCGCGTCCAGACCTATGTCGATCTGAAGTCGGACGCGGAATCGAACGCGCGCCGCCTGATCGCCATGGGAGCGACGCCCGGAGACCGTGTCGCGCTGATCGCCGAAACCGGCCCCGAATTCGTCGCCGCCTTTTTCGGCTGCGCGCTGGCCGGCGTCCTCCCCGTGCCGTTACCGCTCCCCACCAGTTTCGGCGGGCGCGAGGGGTATATCGAACAGATCCGCAACCAGCTGTCGTCCAGCGACCCGATGCTCGCCATTGCCCCCGACGCGCTGACGGAGTTCGTCGCCGAGGCGGCAAAGCCGTTGGGGGAAATCACGACTTTTGGCTGGTCGGATTTCGCCGCGAAACCCGCGCCGGACGCGCCCCTGCACGACGCATCGCCGGACGACATCGCCTATCTGCAATATTCCAGCGGCTCGACCCGCTTCCCGCACGGCGTGGAGGTCACGCACCGCGCGCTTCTCGCCAACCTGAATGGCCACAGCGTCAGCGTCGATCTGAAGCCCGAGGACCGGGTGATTTCCTGGCTCCCCTTCTATCACGACATGGGCCTTGTCGGGTGCCTGCTCAGTCCCATCGCCAACCAGGTCAGCGCCGACTATCTCGCCACAGAGGATTTCGCCCGCCGTCCCCTTTCCTGGCTGACCCTCATCAGCCGCCACGCCGGGACCGCGCTCAGCTATTCGCCCACTTTCGGCTATGATATCTGCGCGCGCCGCGTCTCCAGCCAAACCGATGTCGGCGGCAAGTTCGACCTCAGTCGCTGGCGCGTCGCGGGCAACGGCGCGGACATGATCCGTCCCGGCGTCATGCGCGAGTTCGCCGAGACCTTCTCCCCCGCCGGATTCGATCCGTGCGCCTTTATGCCCAGCTACGGCCTCGCGGAGGCGACGCTGGCCGTCACAATGGCGAAACCCGGCACCGGTATCGAGGTGGACGAGGTAGACGAACGCCTGCTGTCCGGCGGAGAAGCCATGGCGGGCGAGAAGCGCACCCGCAAGATCGTCAACTGCGGCGTCGCCCTTCCCGATATGGAAATCGAAATCCGCGACGAGGACGACAACGTCCTTCCCGACCGCGCCATCGGCCGCGTCCTGACCCGCGGCCCCAGCATCATGACCGGCTATTTCCGCGATACCGAGGCCACGGAGGCCTGCCTCAATGACGGCTGGCTCGATACAGGCGACATGGGCTATCTGAAGGACGGCGCGATCTACATCGTCGGCCGCGCCAAGGACATGATCATCGTCAACGGCAAGAACCACTGGCCGCAGGACATCGAATGGGCGATCGAGCAGCTGCCCGGCTTCAAGTCCGGCGACATCGCCGCCTTCGCCGTCACCACGCCCGAGGGCGAGGAAAGCCCCGCCGTCCTCGTCCAGTGCCGCACCAGCGACGCGGATGAGCGCGCCGCCCTCGTCGACGCCATCAAGACCCGCATCAAGACCCTGACCGGCATGAGCTGCGTCGTGGAACTCGTCCCGCCAAGAACATTGCCGCGCACGTCGAGCGGCAAACTGAGCCGTTCGAAAGCGCGCGCGCTGTATCTGTCGGGTGAAATCCAGCCGCTGGCGGTCGCGGCGTAAGCCACCGCATTCCACTGGCGGCAGAGGAACATGCCGCCTCCCGGCCCGTTTGCATATCACACGCAAATGAGGACGAGATCATGGCCAACACGAACAAGGTTCCCGCGACGACGACGGACGGCGGCATCCGCGTCCAGAGCGACGAACACTCCCTGACCGTTGGCCCGGACGGGCCCATTGTTCTTCATGATCATTACCTCCTCGAGCAGATGGCCAACTTCAACCGCGAGCGCATTCCCGAGCGGCAGCCGCACGCGAAGGGATCAGGTGCCTTCGGCCATTTCGAGACCACCCAAGACGTTTCGAATTATACCAAGGCCGCCCTGTTCCAGCCGGGTGTGAAAACGGATGTCGCCATGCGTTTCTCGACCGTCGCGGGCGAACGGGGCAGCCCGGACACATGGCGCGACCCGCGTGGCTTCTCGGTCAAATTCTATACGGAAGAGGGTAATTTCGACATGGTCGGCAACAACACGCCGATCTTTTTCGTGCGCGACCCCATCAAGTTCCAGAACTTCATCCGCAGCCAGAAGCGCCGCGCCGACAATGGCCTGCGCGACCATGACATGATGTGGGACTTCTGGACGCTGTCGCCGGAAAGCGCGCATCAGGTCACCTATCTGATGGGCGATCGCGGCGTGCCGAAGAACTGGCGCGAAATGAACGGCTATTCCAGCCACACCTATATGCTGGTGAATGCCGAGGGCGAGAAATTCTGGGTCAAGTTCCGCTTCCACACCGATGTCGGCGACATGAGCGGCAACGCGCATCTGACACAGGAAGAGGCAGTGAAGAAAGCGGGCGAGGACAGCGATTACCATCGCCGCGACCTGTTCGACAATATCGCCAAGGGCAACGGCCCCAGCTGGACGCTGAAATGGCAGATCATGCCATATGAGGACGCGAAAACCTATCGCATCAACCCGTTCGACCTGACAAAGACCTGGCCGCATGCGGACTATCCGCTGATCGAAGTCGGCAGGCTGACGCTCGACACGAACCCGGTCGATTTCCATACGCAGATCGAGCAGCTGGCGTTCGAGCCAAACAACATCGTACCCGGCATCGGCCTCAGCCCCGACAAGATGCTGCTGGCGCGCGGGTTCGCCTATGCCGACGCCCACCGCGCCCGCCTCGGCGTCAATTACAAGCAGATTCCGGTCAACACGCCGCAAAGCCCGGTCCACAGTTACACCAAGGACGGTGCGGGCCGCACGGAAAACGCCGTCGATCCGGTCTATGCCCCCAACTCCTATGGTGGCCCCTCCGCCCAGCCGCTCCCCGGTCCCGAAGCTGGATTGTGGCACGCCGACGGCGACATGGTCCGTCAGGCCTATACGCTGCGCGAGGACGATGACGACTGGAGCCAGCCCCGCGCCCTCCTCAACGAGGTTATGGACGACGAGCAGCGCGAGCGGTTCGTGGGTAACGTTTCCGGCCATCTGGCGGACGGCGTCAGCGAAAAAGTCTTGGTCCGCGCCTTTGAATACTGGCGCAATGTCGATGAGGCGATCGGCAAGAAGATCGAGAAAACCGTCCGCGACAAGATCGGCGGCAAATCCACCGCGCCGGGAATGGCTTCAGCGATATCGATCAGCGGCCAAAAGTGACCCGCTACTAAGGACGGGTTCGTGCTGTGAATGTATGAATCCGTAATTTTCGATGACGTCAGCTACTGCTGACTGCTGCTAGAAACGCCGCGCCATATTTTTCCAGCTTCGCCGCGCCGACGCCGCTGACTTCGGCCATGGCGTTCAGGTCGGCGGGGCGGGTGGCGGCCATTTCGCGTAAGGTCGCGTCGTGGAAGATGACATAGGCGGGGACGCCCTGCTCTTCGGCCAGGGTCTTGCGCGTCTCGCGCAGCATTTCGAACAGCGCGTCGTCGGCGGCGTTTAGTGGTATGCTCCCCGCCCGCGCCCGCCCGCGCCTCCGGCGGCTCGACGGCTCAGGCTGCGGGCCGATTTCAACGGTTTTCTCGCCCTTCAGGACCGCGCGCGCATTCGGGCCGAACATGATGCCGCCATATGCGGGATCGACGCGCAGGGCGTCCTCGGCGACCAGCTGCTGCTGAATGGGTTTCCAGTCGCGCGCGGCCTTGTCCGGGGTCAGCGCGAAGACGCCCAGCCGGTCATGCCCCAGCTGCACCGCCCGGTCGTTCGCCACGCCCGCCAGGACGTCGGCGACATGGCCCAGGCCATAGCGCTGCCCGGTGCGGTAAACACCCGACAGCAGCTTGATCGCGTCGTCCGTCACGTCGGTCAGTTCGGGCGGGTTCAGGCAGTTGTCGCAATTCCCGCACGGCTCCGGTGCAGGCTCGCCGAAATAAGTCAGCAGCGCAATGCGGCGACAGACGGTGGAGGCGGCGAAGGCCGACAGCGCCGCCAGCTTGCCCTCGTCCACGCGGCGCTTCTCCTCGGTCACGCCCTCCGCCAGTTGCGACCGCGCGCGCGCCACGTC
>JBARZR010000254.1:0-18723 GCA_049650205.1 Pacificimonas sp.
GTGAACGTCTCGCCAACGGCATATTCATGGCTCGCAATGACGCGCACGGCGTCGCTGATCTGATAGCTGGCACCCGCGCGATAGCGGCTGGGGAAATCGGCGCTCTCATCCTTGCCGCCCAGTGCGATTTCCGCATCGGCGGTCAGGACAAGTTTGCCATCGATGAAGCCCTGCGCCGCACCTAGTGTCAGAAGGTCGCTTTCCCGGGCCACGCCGTCACGGCCAATGTCATCGACCATGCGATAGCCGCCCGACAGCGTCGTCTGATTCTTGCGCCACTCGGCTTTGGCCTGCAGAGAGTCGCGGCGGGCAGGACCGATCAGGAAATCCTCGCGAAAGGCGGAAACGGAGCCGGTGATGGCGCGGTTCAGCTTCACGCTGGCATCGACGCCGTACTTGCGTATGCCAGTTTCGGCGTTGTTTTGCTGACCGACGCCAAAGCCCGCCTCCTGCTCCCGCACATAAGCCCGCGCATCGACTTTTTCACCGTGATGCTCGGCCTCCACCAGCCAGGCATGGCCGTCCGATGTGCCGAAGTCCTGAATGTCGGCCTGGCTGCGCGCATATTCGGCGCGGATCTCGGTGTCGTCGCGGACCCTCCAGGTCAGGTCTGCACCATAAAGATCGGTCTTCGCGCGCTCATCATCGTCGCGGATAAGGCTCGCGCCCAGCTCCACACTGCCCAGTTTCGCGGACGCACGGCCACCGGCGTTGAAGCGCTTCTCGGCAAAGCCCTCGGTTTCATAGTCAACCACGATGAAAATCGGATTCAGGTTCGCATCACGGCTGAGGATCGCGCGGCGGAAACGGATCGTGCCGCTGTTGGCGTCAATGTCATAATCAATATAGCGCTGCTGCGGCTCACGGCTGATGATGATTTCGCTCCTCAGGCGGTCGCGCACCTCGATAACGACCTTCTCGCTGTTGAGGACGAGGTTGCGCGCGCCGAGGCGATAGGGGCCGCTGAGGCCATTGCCCTGGATTTCCTCACGGCGCGATTGCAGGCCGGTATCGGCGGCAAAGCCGGTGAAGCCAAGCACATCGCCCTGATATTCCGTCTTCACACCCGTCAGCGTGCGGCTGTACCGGGTTAGTTCGGTGCGGGTCAGACCCGTTTCGAAGTCGCCGTAAAGCGCGTAGAATTTTGAGCGTTCGAGGCGCAGATAGAGGCGATCGCTGGTCGCGGCGTCAAAACGCTGCTCCGACCCGTCGCCGTAGATCGTGTAATATTCATCCGGGTCGATGGTACCCAGCAGGCTGCGGCGGCCATTGCGGCGTTCCGGTTTCTCGCTGCTGATGGCCATCGTCAGCAGCCACTTTCCGAGGATGCGGCCCTTGCCGTACAGTTTGACCTCACCATCGGTGAAGCTGGTGTCCGCATTGCGGTGGACCAGATTGTCGGCGCGGTTCTTCAGCGTGTTGAAGCCTGCCGTGCCCGCCGCGTAACCGACCAGGACGAAGGGCTGGTCACCCGGCTCCAGCCAGGTTTCCAGTTCCTGCACATAGCTCGTTTCGTCGGACTGGAAGGTGAATTCCAGCCTTGCGCCGCCGGCCTGCGTGGTCGGATCGAGTTCGATATAGGCAATGCCGTCGTCGCCCCGAACGCGCCATTGCGGTTCATAGGCTTCGATACCGGCAAGCTGGCGGCCCTGCTGCTGATCGGTTTCGAATGCCGCGCGATAGGGCGAGTCGATGGTAAAGTTGCCGCTGGAACCGGCGCGGACGGGATTGCCGCCACCATCGGTCAGACGGACGGCGAGGCGGGGGCGGATGCGACCGTCGGCGACCAGGCGTGACTGGTTCTTCAATAGCGCCGCGCGGGCAGCGACATTGGTATAATAGACCTCGCGCGTCAGCGTTTCGGCAGCACTGCCGTCCTCATTCGTAACCACGGCCCTGATGACATTGCGGCCTTCGGTAAGCGCAAGTCCGCGCCAGCGCCCGATTTCAAAACCACGCTCCGCGCCGCCCAGCTTGCCGTCATAGGCATATTCGTTGACCGCATTCCCATTCACCGTCAGCGACACCTTCTGACCGGGCAGATGCTTCACGACGACACGCTGCGAAGGCGTGCGGGGATTGTGACCGGTTTCGGGAAACAGCATTTCCACACCCGGCTCCCGACCCGTCAGCCAGTCGCGTCCGGTACCGGCGGCTTCACTGTCGGACATGACTTCGGGAAGCGCGTCCGGATCTTCGACAACAAGGCTTTCGTCGCGCTTCAGGACGAAATCCGTGCGCCACAGGGCCCCGCCCTGAACTTCGACGAAGCTGGAGAAGGCGCGGTTCGCGCGGCGGCTGTTGCGTTCGCAGGCAACGGCTTCATAGCCAGCGGGCAGACTGCCGACATCCATCTGCACGACATGGGTGCCGGGCGTGATGCCCTCGAAATGATAAAGTCCGTCACGATCCGTCAGTACATAGCGGCCGTCCTCCATCAGGATACGGACACCCTCGACGCCGGGACGGTCGCCGGGGTGTTCCAGACCGCATTGTCCCTCGGACACGCGGCCGATGATTGTCGCGCTTCCCGTCATCAGGGGAGAGCGGACCTGCACGGCGGCGATGGCCTCGTTGCTCAGTTCCTCAGTGTCGGCGAGCGCAATGGCGCGGTTCAGCGCACGCCCTTCAGGTGCATTCGATCCGACGGTCAGGAGATAGGTGATGTCGCTGCTTTCGCCGGGTGCCACTGTACCGACGACAAAGCGAAGGGTCCGGCCATCGGCGGCGATGGCAGGGTCGGGAAGTTCCGCCGTCCGCGAACGCGCCGAACCAGCGACATATCGGAAACCTTCGGGTGGCGTGTCGGCAATGACCACATCGCGGGCAGCGATGGTGTCGACATTTTGCAGCGACAGGCGGTACTGCACGAAATCGCCAGCCTCAGCCTGGAGAACCGAAGTGGTCTTCTGCAACAGCAGATCGCCCGCGCCCGGCGGATCGATGGGAACATCAATGCGCAAAGGTTCCGGTCCCGTCAGCGTGAAGGGACGGCCATAGGATCCATCCTGAATGACATATTCCGTGCCATCGGGGGATCGCAGCGCCGCGATCTGATCGGCGGGCGCCGTGGACGGAAACGCAAAGCCTGTGGGCGGAACGATCTCCAGACGATACTCGCCCTGCCGCGCGAACGGAAAGCGGAACGCGCCCTCTATGCCGGGATAGACGACCCCCGACGCATCGGTGACTTCTTCGCCCGTGATGACGGTCGATGGATAAGGCGACACACCGTCATCGCCAAAAACCTGGGCAGGCTGGCCTGTGGCAAGATCGATCAGCGTGACGCGCGCGCCATTTACGACTGCGCCAGTGACGCTGTCGAATACGAAGCCAAGCGGATCGACCAGGGCGTCCGTCTCGGTCTGGTCTTCCTCATCCGCGTTGTCGCGGTAGAAGACGCTGATCCTTTCGCCGCGGGTCAGCAACAGGCGGCAGTTGTTGCGCGTAGCCGGTGCCGCTGCGGTCGTGGGTATGCCACCAATGAATATGCCGGTATCCGGCCCCGTTTCGTTCAGCAGCAGGACTTCCTCATCGCCGCCGGACGAGACGACGCGAACTTCCACGGTCTCGCGAACGGCGCTGTCCAGATTCTGATCGCCGTCGGCAACGGAAATAAACACCGGATCGCCAGGGCGGAAACTCGCCGTTTCGCTTAGCGACGTGTCGCCTGAGTTCTGTCCGTTCTTGCGGGCGTCATCGAGGGGCAGCGGCCCGAACTCTCCGCCCGCGCTCTTGCACATGCCTCCCGTTGCCGGAACGGCCTGACCGTTTCCAGTTGGAAATTCGCGTAGAAAACGGATGACCGCATCGGTGCGAACCGTGCGCAGCTGCAGCGATACCTCGTTGGAGGAAACGCTGACATCGTCGTCGCCAAGCGCATAGGTCAGTTGGGCGGTATTCGTGATATTGGTTTGCGCGCTGGCGACATGAAGCGCCTGTGGGCCGCCAGCCAGAAGGCTGACGACCCCAAGCAAGGCCATGATGATCAGGCGCAGACGGATAGGGAGCCGCACAGCCTCAACCGGCTTCGCGATGGACCAGACGCCTCCCATATCCGCTGTTCAGGTAAACCGGGCTACCGGCTTACCTGATTTTCACCCGGAAACGAACGGCATAGACCGTGGGCGTGCCGGTGGAACCGGCGGCAACCGTCTGGTTCTGTACGGAAACGGTCGTGGCGTTGATGGAGCCATTGTCCCCCGCACCCGTCGCGTCGAAGTCTTCCGCGGTACCATAGGCCGCTCCGCTCGTGACGCTCGCATCACAGGTCGTAGCTCCCAAACGGAAGATGTTCGCTGGCTCACCGTCCGCCGTCGAATAATTGCTTTCGACTTCGGTCGGCAGCGTATCGGAGAATGAGACGCTGGTCGCATCGTCGCCGCCGGTGTTTTCGATCTTCAAGCAGTATTCCACGATCGCGCCCGGAATGTTCTTCGGATTGGTCGTGCCGGTCACCGGATCCCAGATGATCGCGCTTTCCTTGGAAAGCGACAGAGCCGCTGTCTTGAAGATGTACGTGTCGACATTGCTCGCTCGACCGTCCTGATCGGCGGTG
The DNA here is from genome assembly GCA_049650205.1 of Pacificimonas sp. Lineage (GTDB taxonomy): Bacteria > Pseudomonadota > Alphaproteobacteria > Sphingomonadales > Sphingomonadaceae > Pacificimonas. The sequence goes on from JBARZR010000254.1 coordinate 4,559, forward strand.
GCATCGCCCGCACCGGCCACATCGACGAAGACGTTGTCGACACCCGCGGTATTCGCGTCGGCGTTGTTCTTCGCGAGGACCGCGCCGAGGGCACCGGTCTGCGGCGTGACGTCGGTGGGCGTCGTCGCCGCTTCGCGCGATACGGCGGTGAGCGTGATGTCGGCTGTCTGATCGGCTGTCGGCGTACCGGCATAGTCGGCCAGAACATACACGACTACCGAAGCGTCTTCCGCCAGTTCGTCGATGAACGTGGCGGTGTCTTCGCCAGGCTGATAGCCGACATTGTCACCGCTTTCGACGAAGATCAGGAAATCGGTGTCCATATCGACATCGTCACCCGCAGCGTTGTTTGCCGCGGTCAGAGCATAGTCCATGTACCCGTTGGTCTTGTTGGTCACCAGGAATTCGGTGACGGCATCCTGCTCGTTGGTGCGATATTCCGTCTGGTCCCCACCACCGTTTTCGATGACGGTAAGATCGACCTTGCGGTCGACTGTGAAAGAGGCGTTGTTGCCTGCATTCGTCGTGATATCGGCTTGGTCGACGCCGCCGACGCTGTAGTCGACAGTGAAGTTGTTGGTAATGATCGAACCGGCGTCGGTGCCGAGGTCGGCGGCGAGGGCCGGGGCGGCCAATGCGCTGGTAAGAAGCAGCGCCCCCACAGTATATTTTTTCATGGATTTGGTTCCTTGCTTGGTTGGGCGCTGCTTTCTGCAGCTGGTTCAAATAGATAAGGCTAGCGGAGTTCGCCGCGGTACAGCACCTCGCCGGAGCTTCCGGCGGGGATGGCGCTATTGAAGGCCCAGCGGATGTGCGTGACATCAGAGGGTTGTGCGGCCCGTATGTTGCCGTCGTCGGCGGTTACGGAAAATTCGGAAAGCTGGCCCCAAGCCTTGCCATCGACGGAAACCTCGACGGGGCCGTCGGCCTCCAGATAGGCGATGCTGGACGGGATCGGGTTCGTGATGACGAAATCGTCCGCATCCTCGTCAGAGGGGTTTGCATAGCTGATGACGAAGCGCAGCCGGTCACCCGGCACCACGCGCTCTGCGGGCGTAAGGGTTACGCTGACCGTGCCATCGGCGGCCGTTTCCGTCTTCTCGACGAAGATCGCGCTCGATAATTCGATAGGCGCGGCGAAAACCTGCGACGGTGCCGCGAGTACGACAGTAGCGGCGATGAATGCGGCCCGGAAAAACATGATTTTCTTGCTCCTGAGTTCTTCAGTTGAGAACGACTTGAAAGGTGATGACCTGCGGCGCGGACACGCGTTCTGCGAGCGCGACGGAGATTTGCGTGCCGTCGAAGCGGCCCGCGTCGGAATCGGCCGCATCGGAAAGGCTGGTGCCATTGAGGGTGATGCTGCCGGGAAGAAAGCTGGTACCTGCGGGAATTACGTCGGTTACGCGCGCATCGGGCAGATCGGCGCCCCGGTAGTCTGCGGTCAGCGTGTAAGTCACCGTTGACCCGCCAACGGGGTCACCGCTTAGCGACTGAGCCTTGGCCAGAAGCGGCTGCGGCGCGGCGATCAGAAATTCGCCCCGGCGGGTTTCCCGCGCGGTCGTCAGACCGATCAGCGCGTCGACCCCGCCTTCGCCCGCATTGTCGAACAGGGTGCCGGGTGTGCCGCTGCCGGTCTCGGCGGTGGCGGTCAGGGTCAGATAGCCCTCATCGGCATCGCGCGCGTCGACAGGAACGTCCGCGATCACGAACAGATCGATGATCTGGTCGGGTGTCAGATCGGGTTCACGGCCCGGGATATATTCCAGATCTTCGAGCGGATCGAAGCGGCCGTTGCCGTTGGAATCAATGAAGATGCTTTGGACATCGGGATCGAAATCGTCGCCTGACAGGGCATCGTCGAAAGCGAGGACGAACCGTTCCGGCCCATTGCCAAGATTGGTCAGCCGGAACTGTACGGAACGGTCCGCGTCGCCCGGCTGGGCGATCAGCGGGACTACGCCAACCTTGTCCAGTGAAAGATCGATGACCTCCTCGACGCGGAACGTCACGGGATTGGACATGATCATCTGCGTCGCGCCGTTTTCATCGACGAAACTGGCCTGTGCGATATTGAGGATCTGTGTCCCGGCCGCCGTGCGCGCATGGGATGTGCCAGCCATGCCGGACGACGCCAGCACGGCGGATGCAACCCAAATCAAGGCACGGCAGTTGGTCAAACGAATCTACTCCTGCACAGGCTCCGGGATGAACCTGTTCATGTCCGTTATGGACAAATGAGGGTAAAATCGGGGTTAACGCGGTATGGAATTATTACGGAGAGGTGACAAAGATGCGGAGGGCGCTGCACGGCGGAAAATGCCGACGGCGCCGCGCTCCGCCTATCGCCGCGACCGCCTGCTAAGTGCGCTCAACCTCATCATGGCGGCGGCGGTACTGTTGGCGCTGCCGTTCGCGCTTCAGGCGGGGTCCGCGTTTTTCCTCCCGCTGACAGCGGGTCTGACGATCGGCATGATGCTGGTTCCGCTGCAGCTGAAGCTGGAACGGTTTTTGCCGGCCGTTCTGGCGGCGACGTTCAACCTGATCCTCTGTTTTGGCGTCATAGCGGCCGTCAGCTATGTCATCGTGACCCCCGCACTGGCCTGGCTGAACGATTTGCCGGGGCGTATGTATAATGTGCGCATCAACCTGGACCCGGTGATCGATCTGTTCGACAGCGTCGACCAGTCCGTGGATCGTCTCTCGAAGGAGCTTGGCGTCGATCCGATAGCGCAGGTGGAGCCGACCATGGTCGTCGACGCACCACGCTCGGTATATGAGGCGGCGTCGACAGCGGCGCCAAGCGCCCTCATTCAAACCTTCTTCGCGCTGCTGATCCTGGTTTTCTTTCTCGGCACGTTCTCGCGGATGCGCGAGAAACTGGTGAATGCCGCAGGTACCGATATTGGCGGCGATACGGCGGAGCGCCTGCTGACTGACGTCGCCGCCGATACGGGCCGTTATGTCGGCATGATCGCGGTCATCAATGTCCTGCTGGGCGTTACCGTCACGCTGGTATTCTATGCGCTTGGGGTCGAAACACCGTGGATGTGGGGCGGCCTGGCAGCGTTATTGAATTTCGTGCCCTACGCGGGGCCGGTCGTGTTTTTCCTGCTCGCCATCCTTGGCGGCATGACGGTCGCGGCAGATCCGTTGACGGGTATGATTCCGGCGCTCGCCTATTTGGGGATAAATCTGGCGGAGGCCTATATATTCACGCCGCTGGTTCTTGGGCGGCGCTTTCATGTCAACCCGCTCCTTATCATGGTCGCGCTCAGCTTCTGGGGCTGGGTGTGGGGTGCGGTCGGGGCATTGCTCGCCGTGCCTTTGCTAATCATCACCAAGTCGTTGCTAGAACGCATAGGCGGTCCGAACATCACCGGATTTCTGCTGGACCAGACGACGCTGATCCGTGAAAAACCGAACAAATTCATATTTTCAAAGGAAACAGAATGACAATTTTGCGCACACCGGACAGCCGGTTCGAGAAACTGGCAGGCTATGATTTCAAGCCGCACTATACAGAGATCGAAGACCAAGCGCTGGGCAGTATCCGCATCGCCCACGTTGAAGAGGGACAAACCGATGGTCCGGTCGTGCTTCTGCTGCATGGCGAGCCGAGCTGGTCCTATCTCTACCGCAAGATGATTCCGCCACTCGTGGAGGCAGGTGCGCGGGTGCTGGCGCCGGACCTGGTGGGGTTTGGCCGTTCCGACAAGCCGGACCAGGTAAAGCACTATAGTTATGCCGCGCACGTCGACTGGATGCAGAAATGGCTTGAGGCCCAGAATCTGTCCGACGTGACGCTGTTCTGTCAGGACTGGGGTGGCCTGATCGGGCTGCGCCTCGTCGCTGCGCAGCCCGAACTGTTCGCAGGCGTGGTGGCATCGAACACCTTTCTGCCAATCGGAGACCGGGAACCGTCTGAAGCCTTCATGAACTGGCGCACGTTCTCGCAGGAGACGCCGGACTTCAATGCCGGCCACATCCTGCAGGGCGCGACGGTGAGCGAGTTGTCCGCAGAAGAAATCGCCGCCTACAACGCGCCTTATCCCGACGACAGTTACAAGGCGGGCGCGCGCGCCTTTCCGATCCTCGTCCCCATCGGCACCGACGATCCGGAGACGGAGGCGAACAAGGCCGCCTGGAAAGTGCTGGAAACATTCGACAAGCCGTTTCTCACTCTGTTCGGCGACAGCGATCCTGTGACGAAGGGCGGCGAGCAGGTCATGCGGGCGCGCATTCCGGGCTGCGAGGGACAGCCGCACCGGATCATCGAAAAGGGCGGCCATTTCATTCAGGAAGACGCCGGACCGGAGCTGGCGGCGGAGATTATTTCCATGCTCGGTCTGAAATAGCGCCGGACTCGCTTGACAGAAATCGGTGCGCCTCATAGGGACGCGCCTTCGCTGCTGAAAACGTCAGTCTTCAGTAGCAAAAAGGATGAGCGGGTGTAGCTCAGTTGGTTAGAGCGCCGGCCTGTCACGCCGGAGGCCGCGGGTTCAAGTCCCGTCACTCGCGCCATCCTTTTTCCATAAGAAAATGGCCTGTCCCGGTTCGCCGCGACGGGCCTTTTTTCTGTTCGGAGCCAACGTGGTTTTGCCGCATTGCCGGGGCAGGGGGCGCATGGCAGTTTCCCGCCCATGAAACTTGTTTGCATATTGGGCGACCAGCTTACCCGTACGCTTGCGTCTTTGCGAGGCTGTACAAAGGACGACACCGTCATCCTGATGGCCGAACTGGACGAGGAAACCACCTATGTCGGTCATCACAAGCAAAAGCTGGTTTTCATTCTCAGCGCCATGCGTCACTTCGCTGAAGAATTGCGCGCAGATGGCTGGACGGTCGATTATGTGGAGCTGGAAGATGACGCGAATAGCGGCAGTTTCACGGGTGAACTGGCGCGGGCGCTGGATCGGCACGATGTGGACGAGGTACGGGTGGTCAAAGCTGCCGAATGGCGCGTGCAGGCCGCCATCGACGAATGGCCGGACCGCTTCGACTGCGACATACGCATGTTCGATGATGATCGCTTCGTCTGCGGCATCGGCGAATTCGCCGACTGGGCGGAGGGGCGCAAGGAACTGCGCATGGAGTATTTCTACCGCGAGATGCGCCGGAAAACCGGGCTGCTGCTGGACGGTGACGGCAAGCCCGAAGGCGGCAAGTGGAACTATGACAAGCAAAACCGAAAACCCGCCGATACCGACATGTTCATGCCGAAGGCGCTGACTTTTCAGCCAGATCAGATCACGTCGGACGTGGTCGACATGGTGAAACGCCGCTTTCCGGACAATGTCGGCAATCTCGACGAATTCGGCTTTGCGGTGACGCGCGACGATGCGGAAAAGGTCGTCGAGCATTTTCTGGACAAGGCGCTGGCACGGTTCGGGGATTTCCAGGACGCCATGCTGACCGGCGAGGCGTTTCTATACCACGCCATTATCTCGCCTTATCTGAATATCGGTTTCCTCGACCCGCTCGACATTTGCCAGCGCGTCAAAGCGAAATATGAGAGCGGGGACGCCCCGCTCAACGCGGTCGAGGGCTTCATCAGGCAGATCATAGGCTGGCGCGAATATGTGCGCGGCATCTACTGGCGCGAAATGCCGGATTATGTGGAGCGCAATTTTCTCGGCGCGGACCGCAACCTGCCAGGTTTCTACTGGACCGGAAAAACGGACATGCACTGTCTGTCACAGGCAATTGGCCAGACCCTCGACCACGCCTATGCCCACCATATTCAGCGCCTGATGATTACCGGCAATTTCGCGCTCCTGATCGGTGCGGACCCGCATCAGGTACACTTATGGTATCTTGAGGTATATGCCGACGCCTATGAGTGGGTCGAACTGCCCAACACGCTGGGCATGAGCCAATTTGGCGATGGCGGGCTGCTGGGATCGAAGCCCTATGCATCCTCAGGTAGCTATATCAACAAGATGTCGGACTATTGCGGATCTTGCGTGTACGATGTGAAGCAAAAAACGGGCGAAGGGGCCTGCCCGTTCAATGCGCTCTACTGGCACTTTCTGGACCGCAATCGCGACAAGCTGCACGATAATCACCGCCTCGCCATGCCCTATCGAACTTGGGATAAGATGACCGCGGAAAAGCGTGAAGACTATCTCTCGAGCGCGCGTTCGTTTCTGAAAGGACTGCGCTAGCCCTTCAGCCGGTCGAACCGCTCGAATTCATGCGCGATGGAAAGTTCGATCAGCTGGTCATAAATCTTCGTAACCATATCCGTTGAGAAGCCATGGCTTCGCGCCGTCTCGCACGCCTTGGCGATCACGTCTGCCTTGCGCCATTCGTCACGCACGACATCCCGGTCCTGCTTCACGCGGGCCGCCGCTTCGATGTAGCGCAAACGTTCCGCCAGCAATGTTACAATATGCTGATCAAGTTCATCGATTCCCTGACGAATTTCCGCCATGGTCTGGCATTTCTGCGGGCGGACACGCTCGGTCGTCATGCTGTCCAGCGCCCTGTTTCGATCCATCTGACCAGCGGCTTCAACGGAAATATCCAAACCACGCCTAGGGCGATCCAGATCGGCACCTGCGCCAGCACGGGCAGCGTCAATATGGGATCGGACAGCGCACCCGCGACCAGCACATAAATGGCGATCAGCACGATCACCAGCAGCACGCCAAGCGGCTTTCTGAGCTTCGGTTCCTCGGTCATGGCCGCGCATATAGGGATGATGGCGTGGCAATGTAATCGAGCGTTTCGTCCCACGTATCGGTTGGTACAGCGGACACGATCTGGCAGTCCCATGCCAGACCGATCGTAAGCAATGGCCCGGCGGATCGCAGCTTCGCTACGCACTGGTCAAAATGCCCCTGACCCTGACCGAGCCGGTCACAAGTGGCCGTCGCCCCGACCAGTGGAACGATGAGCACGTCCGGGATCATCAGTTCCGCATCGTGCGGCGGCTGCGCGACACCCCAAGGGCCTGGCTCCAGTGGGCCATTGATCACCTTGAATTGCATCGGGGCACCGCGATCCGCGAACCAGGGCAAGCCGATGTCGGCCTTCGCGGCCTGCTCAATCTGCCTCGGGGCGATTTCATGCCCCATGGGTGCATAACTGGCCAACCGCCTTGCGGTCCTCACCAGCTCTGCCACCTGCTGCGCCAGCCTTGCCTCCTCAGCGTTGCGTTGACTCGGGCTAAGCCCCGACACGAAGTCGGCGCGCGACTTGCGCAGATCGCGCCGGGCGAGGTCTTTCGGGCTTAGGTCGTGCATGAAATGGAGCATTCGAAGAAGGTTTTAGTGACGGAACCACCATGGCCGTTTGCTGGAAAATCCACTGACGCCTAGTACGTCAGGTGGGCGCCGTGTGCGTCGGGGCAAGACCCCGGACAGGGACAGCTCCCTTGGATGCCTTATCGCCTCAGGGATGTTCGCTACGCTCGTACCGGGCAGTATCCGTCAAAGACTGATTTAGGATGCGGCGAGGCTTTTCTCAAGCAGTGCAGTCAGACGTTCGACCTTTTCCGTCGCTGCGGCAATGGCGGCAGCGGCGCGGTTTTCCGATTCCGTATCCGGCTCCACTGCTGTCGGCGCGGGCGTCTTCGATGCCAGCGGGTCGCCTGCGGCTGCGAGTTCGACGTAGTCGTCCGCAATCATGATCGCCGCCATCAGAAGCAGTCGCACTTCCGGTAGGTGACCAAGCTGCGAGGACAGCTGCTCCGCTTTCGAGTTCACATGCTTTGCCAGTTTTTCCAGCAATTCCTCTTCACCGTCCTTGCAGGCCAGGGGATAGGCGCGGCCGCCAACATTGACGCGAACCTGTGCCATCAGCGTGCTCCCCGATCCGCGATCAGCCGTTCGAGATCGCCGAGCGCGGTTTCGGTTTCCTGCACAAGGCGACGATGTTTCAGCTTGATCAGGTCGCGTTCCGCGTGGGCGGCGGAAAGCGCCTCCTCATGTTCGCTATTGTCCTGAGCCGCAGACGGCGTCCTTGCCCTTTCACTGGCCGACTCGGACGCGGCCTGCAGCGCCACCAGCGCACCGTCCAGACGGGAAATCTCCATGTCCAGCGGACCGGATTCACTCATAGTCAAAAGTCCCTTGGAACAGCCAGTTGCAGGCCTTCTGTAAGACGCGACCTTATGATTCGTCAAATCGTGCGCGCCTGCGCCTGTTGACGCTGTCCCGCTCGCCCTCCAGAAGACGCCGGGAACAGCCAGAATTCGCCAGAACAGGGGCCCGATTTGACCGTCACGCACGAAGACCTCACCGGTGCAATCCGCGCCCTCAGCATGGACGCCGTGCAGGCCGCAAACAGTGGCCACCCCGGAATGCCGATGGGCATGGCCGATGCCGCCACGGTGCTGTTCACGAAGCATTTGAAATTCGATCCACAACGCCCCGAATGGGCCGACCGCGACCGCTTCGTCCTGTCGGCCGGCCATGGCTCGATGCTGATCTACAGCCTGCTTTATCTGACCGGCTATGCCGCGCCGACGATCGACGATATCCGCAATTTCCGCCAGCTGGGCAGCCCGTGTGCCGGACATCCGGAGAATTTCTTGCTGGATGGCGTCGAAGCAACGACCGGGCCGCTGGGGCAGGGGCTTGCGATGGCCGTTGGCATGGCGATGGCGGAGCGAAAACTGAACGCCGATTTTGGAGATGCGCTCGTGGATCACCGTACCTGGGTGGTCGCGGGCGATGGCTGTCTGATGGAGGGCATCAACCACGAGGCTGTAGGCCTAGCCGGCCATCTGCAGCTTGGCCGCATGAATGTCATCTGGGACGACAACCGCATCACCATTGACGGTGCGACGGACCTCTCGACCAGCGAGGATGTGAAGGCGCGTTTTGCTGCCGCGGGTTGGCATGTCGCGGAATGCGACGGCCATGACGCCGACGCGCTCGATGCTGCAATGAAGGCGGCAAAGGCCGATCCGCGCCCCAGTCTGATCGCGGCGCGCACCATCATCGGCTATGGTGCGCCCAACAAGCAGGGCACGTCATCGACTCACGGCGCACCGCTGGGCGAAGAGGAAATCGCCGCGACGCGAAAGGCCATCGGCTGGAGTGCCGAACCGTTCGTGATCCCGGAGCGTATCTTGTCCGCATGGCGTGATGCCGGCGCACGCGGGGGCGAACTGTCCGCCGCTTGGACCGCGAAGGCGGAACGCCAACCGGAGTGGGCGGATTTCTCCGCACGCATGTCGGGCAAAATTCCGGCACATCTGGATGAAGCGATAGAGAAACATATCGCCGCCTTGATCGACGAGCCCGTTAAACAGGCGACCCGCAAGTCGAGCGAAGCGGCCCTGAAGGTCATCAACCCGGTCATTCCGGCTACCATCGGTGGCTCCGCAGACCTGACGGGGTCCAACAATACGAAGACGCCCGAACTCGGCGATTTCGACCGCAACGATTATGCCGGTCGCTACGTCAATTACGGCATTCGCGAATTTGGCATGGCGGCGGCGATGAACGGCATGGCGCTGCATGGCGGCGTCATTCCCTATGGCGGGACGTTCCTGATCTTCAGCGATTACAGCCGCGCGGCCATCCGTTTGGGAGCCTTGCAGGAGGCGCATGCCATTCATGTGATGACGCATGACTCCATTGGTGTGGGAGAGGACGGCCCAACGCATCAGCCGGTCGAGCAGGTCATGTCGCTGCGCATGATACCCAACCTCAACGTCTTTCGCCCCTGCGATGCAGTGGAAACCGCGGAATGCTGGGCGCTGGCGTTACATTCGGAGAAAACCCCTTCGGTCCTCGCACTGACCCGGCAGAACCTGCCACAAATGCGCACCGAGGGCATGGTGGGCAATCTGTCTTCGCGAGGTGCTTATCGTCTCAAGGCGGCCGAGGCGGAGCGCCGTGTGATCTTCATCGCCACCGGGTCAGAGGTGCATCTCGCAGTCGAGGCTGCGGCCAGCCTCGAGGCGGAAGGTGTAGGCTGCGATGTCATTTCCATGCCGTGCTGGGAGCTGTTCGCCCAGCAGCCGGACAGCTACCGCGAGGATCTGCTTCCCAACACCAGCCCCAAAAAGATCCTGCGCGTCTCGATCGAAATGGGGGTTACCATGGGTTGGGCGGAACACACCATGATGAATGGCCTCGCTATCGGCCTCGATCGCTTCGGCGCGTCGGCACCCGCACCCGAACTGTTCGAGAAATTCGGTTTCACGCCCGATGCCGTCGTGGCGCGCGTGAAAGACAAACTCAAATCCCAATAAGCGAAAGCGGAGTTTCCCCATGGCTGTGAAGATTTCCATCAATGGTTTCGGTCGTATCGGCAGGCTGGTCGCCCGCGCCATTCTGGAGCGAGACGATCATGATTTCGAGCTTGTCGCGATCAATGATCTTGCTGACGCGAAAGCCAATGCCCTGCTTTTTCAGTATGATTCGACGCATGGCCGCTTCCCTGGCACGGTGTCGTCGGACGGCGACAGCATCACGGTCAACGGCAAGAAAATCGCCGTCACAAGCGAACGCGATCCCGGCAAACTACCGCACAAGGACATGGGCGTCGAACTGGTGCTGGAATGCACCGGCTTTTTCCAGTCGAAGGAAGCCGCCAGCCCGCATATCGATGCCGGTGCGAAGCGCGTTCTTATCTCCGCGCCCGCCAAGGGCGTCGACAAAACCATCGTTTTCGGTGTCAATCACGATACGCTAACGGCAGAGGACATTGTTGTATCCAATGCCAGTTGCACAACCAATTGCCTGGCGCCCGTCGCCAAGGTTCTGAATGACACGGTCGGGATCGAGCGCGGCTTTATGACCACGATCCACAGCTATACGAACGACCAGCGGATGCTGGACCAGATGCATGGCGACATGCGCCGGGCCCGAGGCGGCGCGCAGAATATCATCCCGACGACGACGGGCGCAGCGCGTGCCGTCGGCCTCGTCCTGCCGGAACTGAACGGTAAGCTGGATGGCAGTTCCGTCCGTGTCCCGACGCCGAATGTTAGCCTGATCGACCTTGTGTTCACGCCGAAGCGGGACACCAGCGTCGAAGAGCTCAACGGCGCGCTGAAATCAGCTGCCGAAGGCGCAATGAAGGGCGTGCTCGATTACACCGAACAGCCGCTTGTTTCGAGCGATTTCAATCACTACCCGGCCAGCTCTACTGTCGACAGCCTGGAAACGGCAGTGATGGAGGGCAAGCTTGCACGCGTCGTCAGCTGGTATGACAATGAATGGGGCTTTTCCAACCGCATGATCGACACCGCGAAAGTCATGGTCGGACTTTAGATCAAGGTCGTCTCTCTGGCGAGTGCCGGGGTTCATCTCGAACGCTAGATATCGGTGCAGACTCCGGACATGGATTCCGGCTTTTGCCGGAATGACGGAGAAATAGTGATGGTCGATTTCAAAACTCTGGATGATCTTGATGATCTGACCGGAAAGACGATTCTCGTTCGCTGCGATCTCAATGTCCCCGTGCAGGACGGCGCGGTCAGCGACGACACACGCCTGCGCGCCGCCGTGCCGACATTGACCGAACTGGCCGATAAGGGCGGGAAAGTCCTTGTTCTCTCGCATTTCGGCAGGCCCGTAGGTGAAGATCCGATGCTCAGCCTGTCGCCAATTTCCAGCGCGCTGGAAAAGGTGCTGGGACGGGAGGTAATGTTCATTACCGAGACGTTCGGCGATGTGGCGAAACAGGCGATCGGCCTAATGGACGCGGGCGGCATCGCCGTCCTCGAAAATACGCGCTTCCATGCCGGTGAGACCAAAAACGATGCCGGTCTGGCGGGCAGGATCGCAGAGCTTGGCGATATCTTCGTCAACGATGCTTTCTCCACCACGCATCGCGCTCATGTCTCAACGGAAGGGCTGGCCAGGCTGCTACCCGCCTATGCCGGTCGCGCGATGGAAGTGGAACTGACCGCGCTCGAATCCGCACTGGGCAAGCCTGAACGCCCGGTCGCGGCTGTTGTGGGCGGCGCAAAGGTTTCGACCAAGCTCGACGTGCTGCAGAACCTCGTGAAGCGGGTCGATCATTTGATTATCGGCGGCGGCATGGCGAATACGTTTCTTGCCGCAAAGGGTGTCGACGTCGGCAAAAGCCTTTGCGAGCATGAGCTGACATCGACCGCCATCAGCATCCTGAGCGCAGCCGAGGCTGCGAATTGCACGGTGCATCTGCCATATGACGCGATCTGCGCGCGTGAATTCGCCGCAAATGCAGAAAACCGAACGGTAAATGTCCACGAAATTGAAGCCGAAGAGATGATCCTCGACATCGGCCCCGCCGCCGTGGAGGCGCTGGCCGATGTCCTGAAGATCTGCCGCACGCTGGTCTGGAACGGGCCGCTTGGCGCATTTGAGATGACTCCCTTTGACCGCGCGACCGTCAGCCTGGCGAAGACCGCGGCAGCCCTGACCCGCGACGGATCGTTGATATCGGTGGCAGGCGGCGGCGACACGGTTGCTGCGCTCAATCACGCCGGGGTCGCGGACGACTTCAGTTTCGTCTCGACGGCGGGCGGTGCGTTCCTGGAATGGATGGAAGGAAAGCCACTTCCCGGTGTCGAGGCTTTGAAAGGCTAGACTTGCCGCGAGAAGCGTAGAGCGCCGCCAAGCAGCAGTGCCGCTCCAAAAAAGCCAAGCATTTCAGGCTCTGGCACGTTGACATTCGGCAGCGCGCATAAGGCATCGTCGCGGCGCAGGGTGACCGTAGCGCTTCCGTCCAGATTTCCCTCGATTATGCAATTGACGCCGCCATTGTCGGCTTGTCCGGTAAAGGCAACTTCATAGTCGAAATCGCGCGTGACGTTTGTATCGACCTGGAACGGCGGCAATTCGCCCATGACCAGTTCGAATGAACCGACCGCAATCACGAAATCGCCCATGGCGAGATTGATATCGTCGAATGACACACTGTTATCACTGGCGTTGCCAGGGGCGGAGGCGATCAGCGATCCGGGCGTGCCGTCGGCGTTCACACGATACAGGTTCATCCCGACGGCTTCGTCGGTGATAACGTCGCACAGACCGAAACAACGGGCCACGAGGCCGATATCGCTCAATCCCGCAGATTCGGTACTGAAATAGATCAGATCCACCGTGGCACGGTCGCCATCGGTTTCGATCGTACCCGCCTCGATCGTGACGGCGCTGGCTGGGTTTGGAAGAAGCAAAACGGACGCAACAGCAATACACGAAACGGAAAAATGGCGCATGATGGCCTCCTCTGACGTTGCTGTAGATTAAATATATCAGATTTGGACCCCGTTGCCCATTACCGGCAAAACACGGGATCGCATGGAGTTCCGCGTTAAAGAGGTCATCCTTGCGTGACGCCCTGACGGCGTTTCCGAAGGACCCGAAAATTCACTTGGGGAAAGAGGCCAGAAACTTGGCCGCGCATTCGCGGCTACAATCGTCTTTTCGTTTTTCGACTGTCTGCCTTTACGTACCCTAGCGGTAGTCGGGATTTGGAAAACCCGGCTTGCATCCAGCGTCCCAGTCCGCGCTGACATTACCGCTGGCCGGAATGCCGCCCGCGTCTTTCAGCATCTTTGCCATGTGCATCAGGTTGAAGGCCATGAAGGTTGTATTGCGCTGGGTGAATTCATTGTCGAAGCCGACGCGCGAACCACCTTCCTGTTCGTCGCCATAGCTGGGGCCGGGACCAGCCGGACCGATCCAGCCGCAATCGGCCTGTGGTGGGATCGTATAGCCGACATGCTGCAGCGAATAGAGGACGCCCATGCCGATATGCTTGATGCCATCCTCGTTGCCCGTAACGACGCAGCCGCCAACCTTGCCGTAAAATCGGTACTGGCCCTTGTCATTGGTCTCGCCACTATGTGCATAAAGCCGCTCGATCAGAAGCTGTGCCTGGCTGCTTTTCTCGCCAAGCCAGATCGGTGTTCCTACCACCATGATGTCGGCGTCCAGCACGGTTTTTGCCAGCTTCGGCCAGTCGTCCCGATCCCAGCCATGTTCGGTCATGTCGGGATAAACGCCGGGGGGCAGATGGTGGTCAGCCAGACGGATGCGATCCACGCTCACCTCGCGGCGCGCGAATATCTCCGCAACGACACCCATCAGCGTATCGGTATGCGACGGCTGCGGCGATGGCTTAAGCGTGCAATTGATCAAAACGGCTTTCAGGCCGGAAAAATCGCTGCCGCAATCGTCGCAATACTGCTTTTGCCGGTCTGTCAACAT
>JBARZR010000255.1:0-1509 GCA_049650205.1 Pacificimonas sp.
CCCTCCGTGTCTCCGATGCGGTTCAGCGGTGCGAAGACCTCCGCCGCGAACTTGCCCGATTCGGACAGGATGGCGTCGACCAGGTCATCGTCCATGGCCTCGAATTTGGGTAGCGCGGCGAGCGCGGAGAGATTGGCGGCGGTTTCCAGCGCGAAACGCTGCTCGGTGAGGGGGGCGGTGTAGGTCATGGGATGCTGATAGCGCCTGTGACGCGGCAGGTCACGAGGCTGTTTGTCGCTGAGGTGCGCTCAGCCTAGATGCGTCATTCCCGCGAGAGCGGGAATCCAGGCCGGCAAAAGGCTCATGGAACTGGATCCCCGCTTTCGCGGGGATGACGAAGTGATCAGGTCACGGCAGTTTCGACAGCAGTCCGACCAGCATTCTGACCGGCTTCGAAAACAGCTTTTCCTTGAACAGCTCGTTCGTGCCCGCCTTCGTGATCTCGCCGAGCGTCGGATAGGGCGCGATATAGCCGGTCATCTGGCTGGGCTTCAGGCCCTGCGCTATCCCGAGCGCCCAGGGATGGATCAGTTCGCCCGCGTGCAGGCCGACGATACCGCAGCCGACGATCTTCCCATTCGACAGGACGATCTTGATTTTCCCGTCGCCGCGCCGCTCCGCACGGGCGCGGTCGTTGGAGCCCAGCGGTGCTTCGACAGTGGTGATTTTCCTCAGACCCTTGTCCCGCGCCATCTTCTCGGTCAGGCCGACATTGGCGAGTTCAGGGTCGGTGAACGTCACCCAGGGCAGGGCGCTATAGTCGGCCTTCGCGGGCAGGCGGAAGCAGATATTTCGAACGGCGATGCCGCCATCATAGCCCGCAGCATGCGTGAATTGCGGGCCTTCACGGCAGTCTCCGACAGCGAATATCTTCTTGTTGGACGTCCTGAGGCGGGCATCGACTTTGATCGCGTCCTTGCCCAGCTTCACGCCCGCGACATCCAGGCCCAGATTTTCAACATTGGCCTGCCGCCCCGTGGCGACCAGCAGGTGCGAACCCTCCACGCTGTCGCCGCGCTCGAAATCGATGGTGATGCCAGTCGCGGTTTTCCTGATTTTCGAAACGTCGGTATTCTCATGGATCGCGACACCTTCGGCGGACAAGGCCTTGTGAACGACGGCGACCAGTTCGCGGTCGTCATTGGCCATGATCTCGTTCTTCTCGACGATCGTGACCTTCGAGCCCAACCGTCGGAACGCCTGCGCCATCTCCACACCGATATTGCCGCCCCCCAGGATCAGTAGATGACCGGGGCGCTCGGTCAGCGCCCAGATGGTTTCATTGGTCAGATGGTCGACCTCGTCCAGACCGGGGATGGGAAAAATGCGTGCGCGTGATCCCGTGGCGATGACGAAGCGTTTGGCGCGGTAAGTCTCGCCGCCCGCCTCGACCGTTTTCCTGCCGGTAAAAACGGCACGGTGCTTCACGACATGCGCGCCAAGCCCTTCGAATCGTTCGACGCTGTCATGCGGCGCGATCCCGGCGATGACCTCCTGCACATGCGCCAT
>JBARZR010000256.1:0-4862 GCA_049650205.1 Pacificimonas sp.
GTTCGACACTGATCGACTGGGCCGGGTCATCTCTTCGGGACTCGAAGCCGTGCAGGCGCATCCGGAAATGTCCGCCGCCTGCCGTCAGCGGATCGAGGGGCGCTTCGACAGCGTCACGGAAGCGCGCAGCATGCAGGCCCTGTTCAATAGACTTGCTGCCAACACGGACTGATGCCGGACATCCAGCCACGAAATGCCGGACCGCGAGACGCGGGGCAACAAGGCGCAGGGGAGCCGTCCGCCCAAACGCTCTCACCCATCGCGCTGTTCCTTTACAGGCGAGATGAGGCGCTTCCCGACAAACTCGCCAACTGGCGGCGGATGCGCGGATTCGCGGAGGCTCCCAAATATATCCATATCGACGGCGCGAAAACGGACGCCGACAGAACGTCGGTCGCCAGTGTGCGAAAACAGATTGAGGATGCCGACCTCCCCAACACACAGATCATCGCGCGGACACGGAATTACGGTGCGCGACGGAACATCGTCACCGGCGTCACCGATGTCCTTCGCAAGCATGACCGCGTCATCGTCATGGAGGACGATCTCCATTTCGGACCGGCGACGCTCGACTGGTTCAACGCGGGCTTGCGTGCGTATGCGGACACGCCCCGCGTCATGCATATCGCGGCGCAGATGTATGACGTTCCCCGCATCGCGAAAAAGGGGCGCGCGGTCTTTTTCTATCATCCAACCGTGTCAGGTTGGGCGACATGGCGGAGAGCCTGGTCCCATTACGACGATCAGGCACCTGCAGCGCGGGCGTTTCTGGAAAGCCGGGCGGGCCGCAGGCATTTCGAGGTCGGCGGGGCGATGCGATACAGCCAGATGCTGCGCCAGGCGGATGCCAGTGAATCCGATGCCTGGGACATCTACTGGCACGCGGCGGTCATCGCCGCCAATGGCCTGACGCTCAATCCTCCCATTGGTTATGTCCGCAACGACGGGCCGCGCATCGGCAAGGCGACCCATGGCCAGCGCACGGCATGGTTGTTACCGCCGCTGTCATTCACGACGTCGATGGATCTACCGGACCTGCCGCCTGAACTGGACGTCGACCGCTGGGCGCTGGGCGCGTGGATGCGGCGGCTCCGCGTGGGGCCCTATGGACTGGCCACCAGCATCTTGCGGACCTGGAGCCGCCTGCGGTGCATTGGGCGCGGGTTCTTAGCCGGATAGTGGAAATGGTGGAGCCGAGGGGGCTCGAACCCCTGACCTCTACACTGCCAGTGTAGCGCTCTCCCAGCTGAGCTACGGCCCCATCTCACATTTTTCGGCACGTGGATTCCGCGCCGGTGGGAAGCGGGGACATATCGCCGCCCGCCCGCGCTGACAAGAGCGCGTATGTGCCGGGCCGGAATAGGCCCGGCACATTAACTTCAGGTGTCCGGCTGTTCGTCGTCGCCCTTGGACTTCGCGACCTCGGACAGATCCTCGTCGCCGCCCAGATCGTTCTCGTCGTCGGGATTGGGCTCTTCGTCCTCGTCGATGTCCAGATCGTCGTCGTCCGCTTCTTCGGCGGCCTTTTCCTTGGACGTCTTGGCCGTGTCGAAGGGCAGCGGCTGTTTCGCCTTCAGGACGGGCTCGGGCGCCCAGGCGTGACCGCATTCGATGCAGGTGGCCGGGTCGTCATTACCCAGGTCGTAAAAGCGGGTATCGCATTCGGGGCAGGTACGCTTCGTACCCAGCTCAACTTTCGCTGCGGCTGCCAAGATTCGGTCTCCAGTAGGTTAGATCGTCCGGCGGTTATTCGCGAATCACCGGACGTGTAAGGTGCGGCGGGCGCTTGCCACGCCCCATGCGCGCTGTCAAAGCCCAGCGCCGCCATGCCCGCGCAATATCAGATGCGCGATGACCGGATTCAAGAGGGTGACGATGACCGATACAGCCGTGCCGCTATCGCTGGGTGCCGATGCGCCCCTGACCGGCGGCGTGCGTGTTCCGGGTGACAAGTCGATCTCCCACCGCGCGCTCATGCTGGGCGCGCTGGCGGTCGGGCGGACGCGCATATCCGGCCTCCTGGAGGGTGAAGACGTCCATGCCACCGCCGCGGCGATGACGGCGATGGGCGCGATCATTGGACGCGATGGAGACGACTGGACCGTGGACGGTGTCGGTGTCGGCGCGCTACTGGAACCGGAAGGCGCGCTCGACCTGGGCAATAGCGGCACCTCGGCGCGGCTGCTGATGGGCCTCCTTGCCAGTCATCCGCTGACCGCCACATTCACGGGCGACGCCTCATTGCAGAAGCGCCCCATGGCCCGGGTGATCGAACCGCTCAGCCGGATTGGGGCGGAATTCGTATCACGCGGCGATCGCCTGCCGCTGACCATGACCGGCACGTGCCAGCCGCTACCCATCGACTATAGGTTACCGGTGGCTTCGGCGCAGGTGAAGTCGGCGGTGCTGCTCGCGGGGCTCAACACGCCCGGCGACACGGTGGTACGGGAGCCTGTGGTGACGCGCGACCACTCGGAGCGCATGCTGCGCGCCTACGGTGCGAAACTGAAGGTTGAGAGCGGCGATGAAGGCAAGGTGATTAGCCTGTCGGGTCAGGCCGATCTCAGCCCGCAGACCGTCATGATTCCCGGCGATATCAGTTCCGCCGCCTTCCCACTGGTCGCGGGGCTGATCGTGCCGGGCAGCGCGGTCAGCGTGACGGGCGTCGGCCTGAACCCGACACGCACCGGCCTGATCGCCGCGCTGCGTGCGCTCGGCGCGGATATCGAGCTGCGGTTGGGACCGGACGCGGGAGACGAGCCGACCGGCGATATCGGCGTGCGCGCCGGAGTGCTGAAGGGCGCGGTCATCGACCCTGCGCTCGCGCCGCTGATGATCGACGAATATCCCGCATTGATGGTCGCGGCGGCCTTTGCCGAGGGCGACACGGAAATGCGCGGGCTTGAGGAATTGCGGGTGAAGGAATCCGACCGGCTGGCCGTCATGGCCGAGGGTCTTGCCGCCTGCGGCGTGCCGCTCAGGCTCCTGGATGACGGCATTGTCATTACCGGCAGCGGCGGACGTCCGCTTCCGGGCGGCGCGACGGTCGCCAGTCATCTCGATCACCGCATCGCCATGAGCTTCGCCATATTGGGCCTGAACGCGGTGCGGCCGGTCGTGGTCGATGATGCGCGACCCGTCGAAACCAGCTTTCCAGGGTTCGCCGATCTGATGCGGTCGCTGGGTGCGCGCTCAGGCGACGGATCAAGCGATGAGCGTCAGAATGAAGGCGGTCGCTCCCAGCGTCGACAGGACGAAGAAGCGCAGATCGGATGATGCCGGAATGGCACGCGTGACGGCCTTGCGCCCGAAGCTGGTCTTTTCATGGCGATAGGCGAACATGCGTAGCGGGTCCTTTTGCAATCCTGACGACAGGTTAACAAAGCGTAAACGCTGCGTCTTTGATTAATGTTGGTTAACGCACGGAATATATTCAGCGGGTCAGAATATCGGCGATGCGCTCGGCGGCATGGCCATCGCCGAACGCCTGCGAGGGCACGCCCTTTTCCTTCAGGGCGAGCAATCGCTCCGCACTGGCAAGGATCGCGGCTTCGTCGGTCCCGGCGAGCACTGCGCGGCGACCCAACAACGCTTCTGGTCGTTCCGTCACGCGCCGCACGCAGATCAGCGGTATTCCAAGCGCCGCCGCTTCCTCCTGCACACCGCCCGAATCGGTGATGACCAGCGCCGCCCGCGCCAGCAGCGGCAGGAATTTATCATAGGCGATCGGCGCGACCAGTTCGATACGCCCCGCCGCTTCGGCGGCGCGCAGGTCGGCGGCGGCGGTGCGCGGATGCACGGGATAGATCATTTGCACGTCGGCGCGCGCGGCGATCCGGCTTGCCGCGCGCAGGACGGCGCGAACGCCGCTGCCATCGGTCTCCCGCCGGTGCATCGTCAGGATGACGAGGCGGCGGTCCGGATCGATGCCAGAAGGCGGCGCGGCACCGGCGTCCGGCAAGATCAGGCGCAGCGCGTCGATCACGGTGTTGCCGGTCATGTGAACGCGGCACGGGCGGATTCCCTCCGACAGCAGCGCCTCCCGCGCGGCGGGTGTCGGCGCGAAGTGGAGCGTCGCCAGCCGGGTGACGGCATTGCGGATATGTTCTTCCGGAAAAGGCTGCATCCAGTCGCCGCTCCGCAGGCCGGCCTCGACATGGTGGACAGGCACACCCTCCACCGAAGCCGCCATCGCGCCGACCATGACGCTGCTCGTGTCGCCCTGCACGATCACGGCATCGGGCCGGACGCAGCGAATGCGCGCCCGCAGCCCGGGCAGCACGGCGCGCCAGTCCCGCCCGTCTGTCAGGGCATGATCCGCGGACAGCCCGAACGCGGCAAGCGTTGGCGGCAGCAAGTCCGGATGCTGCCCTGTGGTGACGATATGAGCCTCCGCCCCGGCACGGCGCAGCGCAAAGACGACAGGCGCGAGCTTGACCGCCTCCGGGCGCGTGCCGATGACGATAAGGAAGTTACGCAACGCCCGCCCCCCGGCAAGTTTCAGCAAGATGGTGGCGGCTCGAACTTGATACCCCGTGCCGGTCCGCGTAGGCGCACGGGCATGTTTCGCCAAGCCCGAATTTTGCCCGCATGATTATCGCCGTCGACGGCCCCGCCGCGTCGGGCAAAGGCACCATCGCGAAGGCGCTTGCCCGTCATTACGGCCTGCCGCATCTCGATACCGGACTTCTCTACCGCGCGGTCGGCGTCGCCGTTACCCGCGCCAGGGCCGATCCGGCGGACCCGAACGACGCGGCGCGGCTGGCGCGGACGTTCCCGGACAGCCTGCTTGACGATCCCGACCTGCGCTCGCGGGAGGCCGGAAATCTCGCGTCCATCGTCTCCGCGCACCCGCCCGTGCG
>JBARZR010000257.1:0-9548 GCA_049650205.1 Pacificimonas sp.
CGATTTAGATGATCTCTCAAAAATTCGTTAGACGGCTCATGCCCGAAGCAATACGCAGCCAAATGACCACGCAGCGGGCGCCACACATCGCGAGGCGAAACTTTGGGAAACAAGGCGGCGAACTCATTTCGGACGAAAAATGCATTTGCTCCATTTAAGTCACAAGTAATTAAGGCGTAGTCTGACGCAAGGAGGTCCACAAAACTTTGCAAACTTGCCCCGTGATAATCATTGCCTCTCCAATACTGGTCTTCGCGAAAGGGTACGGACGCGCGCATTGGGGGAACAAATTTACTGTTATACTCTACGCAGATCACCTTTGGGCAACACTTATTCCGAATAAGAGATTTCAATACCTCAAGATCATAGCTATCGATATCCAACGAGAAAAAGTCGATTTCCTCAGATTTGAGAAACTTACATGATTCCTGATACAGGCGAACAATATTATTCGGCCCGACGAAAACTTCCCTGCATGAAAACTCGTTTTCAAAGATTAGTGAACCAAGTGAGTTATTAATTGATGCGATCGATTCCGGATTGGCCTCGTACCATATACCCTGCCAACCCTGAAGCAAAAGCAGGTGCGAATTGCATTCTGTCCCATCCTCCACACCAATTTCGATAAATGTTCGCCCGCCCCCGATGCGGGAGAATATCTCCGCTATTATCCCGTCTTCTTCATTCTGGGAATAAGATTTGTAGCCATATAATGCTATGTCTTCAGGCATCTGATTGCATACGGACTGCCGCACCGCACGCAGTTCAGAGGCGACCAGGCTCGCTTCCATACGCCACTGATTTTCTGATTTGAACCGGGCAGCGAGCCTTTCAATCAAAGACACAAAAAAAGATTTCACCAGAACGATCACCTTTTGAACATAATCCCCGAGATCGTCTTGAGTAGCGGACAGACCCTAGTGAAACCAGCCCCATAAATCATAAGGATGCAGACCGCGCGGTGGATTTTCAGATGCAAAAATTCTTAACTTAACGGCACGGCGAAGTTTTTCCGAAAGTGGACGCAAGGTAAACGTCATTGCACGGTCTTATCTCGCGGTGTGTTGCAGCCAGTGTCTGAACACTACGCCAGCCATCTATGGGTTTCAGGAAGTAGATCCCCCCCGCGCCTGCGCGACAACACTTTCCGGCAGATCCTCGCCAAATATGCGCTGGTAATACTCCGCCACGATGGGGCGTTCCAGTTCGTCGCATTTGTTTAGGAAGCTGACCCGGAACGCGAAGCCCAGATTGCCGAAAATCCCGGCGTTCTGCGCCCAGGTCAGGACGGTGCGGGGGGACATGACGGTTGAGATGTCGCCGCCCACGAAGCCCTGCCGCGTCATTTCGGCGACCTGGACCATTTTTTCGATCTTCGCCTTGCCGCCCTCGCCCGCGAACATCTCGCCCGCCTTCGCGTGGACAATTTCGATTTCGGTTTTCGCGGGCAAATAATTCAGCGTCGTGACGATGTTCCAGCGGTCCATCTGGCCCTGGTTGATCTGCTGCGTGCCGTGATAAAGGCCGCTCGTGTCGCCCAGGCCAACCGTGTTCGACGTCGCGAACAGGCGGAAGAAGGGATTGGGGCGGATGACGCGGTTCTGGTCGAGGAGGGTGAGCTTCCCCTCCAGCTCCAGCACACGCTGGATCACGAACATCACATCGGGGCGGCCCGCGTCATATTCGTCGAACACGAGTGCCGTGGGAGTCTGCAGCGCCCAGGGCAGCAGCCCCTCGCGGAATTCCGTCACCTGCTGCCCGTCCTTCAGGACAATGGCGTCCTTGCCGATGAGGTCGATGCGGCTGATGTGGCTGTCGAGGTTGATGCGCACGCAGGGCCAGTTCAGGCGCGCGGCCACCTGCTCGATATGGGTGGACTTGCCCGTGCCGTGATAGCCCTGGATCATGACGCGGCGGTTGAAGGCGAAGCCCGCCAGGATCGCCATCGTCGTGTCGGGGTCGAACTTGTAATCGGGGTCGAGGTCGGGGACGCGCTCGTCCGCCTGGCTGAACGCCGGGACCGTCATGTCGGTATCGACGCCGAAGACCTTGCGCGCGTCGACCTCCTTGTCGGGCGCGGCCATGACGGTCTCGTGGCTGGTGTCGGAAAGCGGGGCGGGCTGGGTGGCCATGATTATCCTTGGAAAAATTCAGTCAGATGAAATGCGCTGGAAAGCGCTCGCCTTCTTGAGTTGCGTATAGGCATCGAGGACGGCCTGCAACCGCGCCTCGTGCGACCGGTCGCCGCCGTTGCTGTCGGGATGATATTGCCGCACCAGTTCCTTGTAGCGTACGCGGATGTCGGCGGCACTGGCGGATGTGCCAAGGTCGAGGACGGAAAGCGCGGTGCGCTCCTTCGCGCTCCAGCGGGCGGCGGCGCGTGTGGGCATGGTGAGTTCGTCAGCGTTGAAGATACCCAGATCGTCGCGGAACGCGCCGGCATAGCCGTTGGCGGCAAAGGCCTGGGTCGCGCGCTCCCAGCGGTCGGTGGGCTTGGGGATGGGGCCTTTCCAGCTATAGCCTGTGTTGAATTCGCGCACATGGTCGAGGCAGAAATACTGCCATGTGCCATTGGGCGCGCCGGGAACGGGCGCGCGGAATTCGCCGGGCTCCGGGCAGCCGGGGCGGGCGCAGAGGGAGGCATCCGGGCGCTCGACACGGCCATGGAAGCGTTCGCGGCGCTTGCGTTTCGGGGGTGGTCCTTCGCTCACGCGGGTCCATATAGACGCCGGGGCCGATGAATGAAGGAGTGCCGCGCCGATATGTCTGTTGCCGACCAGATCGAAACCCGCCTGCGCGCGGCGCTGTCGCCGTCGGCGCTGACCGTCATCAATGAAAGCGACCAGCATCTGGGCCATGCGGGGCATGACGGGTCGGGAGAGAGCCACTTCGCGGTGGAGATTGTGGCGGATGAGTTTGTGGGGCTGAGCCGCGTCGAACGGCAGCGCGCGGTCTATGCCGCCATTGGCGATCTGATGGACAATCCGATCCATGCGCTTCGGATAAAGACGGACGCACCGTGATCGGCATATGCGCTGCGGTGTTTCCGCGTGGACCCCTACTCCTTTTGCCGCGTTGACTCGAATGAACCGCCTGCGCCATTGAGCGCGGCGACCGAGACAGCCTTTCGAAAGGACCGATATGAAAATCCTCGTGCCCGTGAAGCGGGTCATCGACTATACTGTGAAACCGCGGGTGAAGGCGGACCAGTCCGGTGTCGACCTCGCCAACGTCAAGATGAGTATGAACCCCTTCGACGAAATCGCCGTCGAGGAGGCCGTCAAGATGAAGGAAGCCGGGACGGCGGACGAGATCGTCGTCGTCTCCATCGGCGAGCAGAAGGCGCAGGAAACGCTGCGCACCGGGCTCGCCATGGGCGCGGACCGCGGGATCCTGGTGGTGTCGGACAACATGCCGGAACCGCTGGCGGTGGCGAAGATCCTCGCGAAGATCACCGAGGAAGAGAAGCCCGACCTCGTCATCTTGGGCAAGCAGGCCATCGATGACGATTCGAACCAGGTGGGCCAGATGCTCGCCGCGCTGCTGGGCTGGGCGCAGGGCACGTTCGCCTCGAAAGTCGAGGCCGCAGGCGACAAGATCAATGTGACGCGCGAAGTCGATGGCGGGCTGGAGACGCTGGCACTCTCGACACCGGCGATCATCACCACCGACCTGCGCCTCAATGAGCCGCGCTATGCGTCGCTGCCAAACATCATGAAGGCGAAGAAGAAGCCGATCGACGAGAAGACGCCCAGCGATTACGGCGTCGATACCGCGCCGCGCCTCGAAGTGTTGAAAGTCACCGAGCCGCCCAAGCGCGAGGCCGGTGAGATCGTGCCGGACGTAGACACGCTGGTCGCCAAGTTGAAAGAAATGGGAGTCGCGGCATGAGCACGCTTATTCTTGCAGATCATGACAATAGTGAACTGGCACCGGCGACGCTGGTCGCGGTGACCGCCGCGACGAAACTGGACGGTGACGTTCATGTGCTGGTGGCGGGCGAGGGTTCGCAGGCCGTCGCCGACGCCGCGGCGAAGGTGGCGGGTGTGACGAAGGTGCTGCACGCCGACGATGCCGCATACGGCCATGCGCTGGCGGAGAACCTCGCGCCGCTGATCGAGGGGCTGATGGGGGATTATGACAATCTCCTCGCGCCCGCGACGACGACGGGCAAGAATGTCCTGCCGCGCGTCGCCGCGAAGATGGATACGCAGATGATCTCGGAAATCACCGCGATCAACGACGATGGCAGTTTCGACCGTCCGACCTATGCGGGCAACGCCATCGCGACGGTGAAATCGTCCGACGCGAAGAAGGTCATCACCGTACGCGGGACGGCCTTCGATAAGGCCGCGACCGAGGGCGGTTCGGCCAGCGTCGAGGCGGTATCGGGTCCGGGCGATGCGGGCACGTCGAGCTTCGTCTCCGCCGAAATCGCCGAGAGCGAACGGCCCGAACTGACATCCGCCGGCATCATCGTGTCGGGCGGCCGCGCGCTGCAGTCGGGCGAGAATTTCGAGAAGATCATCGAGCCGCTCGCCGACAAGCTGGGTGCCGCCATCGGCGCGTCGCGCGCCGCGGTCGACGCGGGCTATGTGCCGAACGACTATCAGGTCGGCCAGACCGGCAAGATCGTCGCGCCGGAAGTCTATATCGCCATCGGTATTTCGGGCGCGATCCAGCACCTCGCCGGCATGAAGGATTCGAAAACCATCATCGCCATCAACAAGGACGAGGACGCGCCGATCTTCTCCGTCGCGGATTACGGCCTGGTCGCGGACCTTTACACCGCCGTGCCGGAGCTGACCGAAAAACTCTGACGTTTCTTTATCGCAGCCGCACCGCTGGAAACGGCGGCGCGGCTGCGCTAAGGCAAGTGGATGCGCATATTCACACTGATCGTCTATATCCTGCTCGGGCTGCTGCTTGCCGGGTTCGCCACCATGAATTTCGAGCGGGTCACGATGTGGCTGCCCTTCGGCTATGAGGCGAACTGGCCATTCGCCGTGTATATCATCGTCGCGCTGATCCTGGGGGCGCTGCCGGTCAGTATCATGCACTCGCTGAGCCGCTGGCGCTGGAAGCGGCGGGTCAGGAAGCTGGAGGCGCA
This sequence comes from Pacificimonas sp., assembly GCA_049650205.1. GTDB lineage: Bacteria > Pseudomonadota > Alphaproteobacteria > Sphingomonadales > Sphingomonadaceae > Pacificimonas. The sequence goes on from JBARZR010000257.1 coordinate 5,111, forward strand.
GCTGGCCGAGGCCGCTACGTCCGAGCCAGTGGTGGCTGGCAGTTCCGCAGCGACCGGCATGGCCCCGCACCGGGCGGATGAGCCGGTGCCGCCGCTGCCTTCGCTTTAGCCGGGTATGATGAAACCCAACCCTTTGTTCTGCGCGGTGGACACCGCCGACTTGGCGCGCGCCTGCGATCTGGCGCTTGCCATTGCGCCGCATGTCGGCGGCCTTAAGCTGGGGCTGGAATTCTGGAACAGCTTCGGCGCGCCGGGTGTCGCCGAGGTCATGGCGCGCGCGCCGAAACTTCGGCTGTTCCTGGACCTGAAGCTGCACGACATTCCGAATACCGTCGCGGGCGCGGTGCGGGCGCTGGAGAATGTCGAGTTCGACATCTTGACGGTCCATGCCTCCGGCGGTGCGGACATGATGCGCGCGGCGAAACAGGCTGCGCCTGAGCACTCTGCCGTGGTCGGTGTGACCGTGCTGACCAGCATGGACGATGCCGATTTGACCGCCGCCGGTGTCGCCGATACCGCCGACGCGCAGGTCGCGCGGCTGGCGGCGCTGGCGAAGGAGAGCGGGCTGGACGGGATCGTCTGTTCCCCGCGTGAGGTCGAGGCGCGGCGCGCGGACTGGGCGGACGGTTTGTTCGTGGTGCCGGGCATCCGCCCGACCGGGGCCGATGTCGGCGACCAGAAGCGCGTGATGACGCCTTTGGAGGCCATGCAGGCGGGAGCTGGACTGTTGGTTGTTGGCAGACCGATTACGGCCGCCAGCGAGCCGGCGGCGGCGGCGAAGGCGATTGCCGCCTCGCTGAAATGACCGCCCCCCTATGACCGACGTGAAGATTTGCGGTGTGAAAACGCCCGAGACCCTGCACGCCGTTCGGCAGGCCGGCGCAAGCCATGTCGGCTTTGTGTTCTTTTCGAAAAGTCCGCGCAATGTGTCGCTTGCGGAGGCGCGCGACCTGTCGGCGCAAGCTGACGGATTGGTACGCGTGGGCCTGTTCGTCGATCCGGATGACGAGCTGATCGCCGCCACCGCGCCAATGTTCGATGTGCTGCAGCTACATGGGGGGGAGACCCCTGAGCGGGCGGCGGCGTTGCGGTCGCGGTTCGGCACACAGGTCTGGAAGGCGCTTGGCGTGTCTTCGCGCGCCGAGGTGGCGGCCGCCAGCCAGTATCGCGGGGCGGCGGATATGATCCTGTTCGACGCCAAACCGCCAGAGGGCGCTGCCCTTCCCGGAGGGCGCGGCGTGCGTTTCGACTGGCAGCTGCTGAAGGAGGTCAAACCCGGACAGAGCTGGGGACTGGCGGGCGGGCTGACGCCGGAGAATGTCGCGGAGGCCATCGCGGCGACGAACGCACCCCTTGTGGACGCCTCCTCCGGTGTGGAAGACGTGCCCGGACAGAAATCGGCGGCGAAGATCGCGGCCTTCATGGAAGCAGTGAAACGATGAGTGTGCAGTCGCTGAAGGCAGGCCCGGACGAACGCGGGCATTTCGGGCAGTTCGGCGGGCGCTATGTCGCCGAGACGCTGATGCCGCTGATTCTGGAACTGGAGCGGGAATATAAGCGCGCCAAGGCCGATCCAGCCTTCGACGCGGAATTTCGCGACCTCCTGACCAACTATGTCGGCCGGCCCAGCCCGCTCTATTTCGCGGCGCGCATGACGGAAGAGATTGGCGGCGCGAAAATCTACCTGAAGCGTGACGAGCTGAACCACACCGGCGCGCACAAGATCAACAATTGCGTCGGCCAGATCCTGCTGGCACGGCGCATGGGCAAGACGCGGATCATCGCGGAGACGGGCGCGGGCCAGCACGGCGTGGCGACGGCGACGGTCTGTGCGCGCTTTGGCCTGCCTTGCACCATCTTCATGGGCGCGGAGGACATCCGCCGCCAGCAGCCCAATGTCTTCCGCATGAAGCTGCTGGGCGCGGAAATCGTCAGTGTCACGGCGGGGCGCGGCACGTTGAAGGACGCGATGAACGAGGCGCTGCGCCACTGGGTCGCCAATGTCGCCGACACCTATTATCTGATCGGCACCGCGGCGGGCCCGCATCCCTATCCGGAACTGGTGCGCGATTTTCAGGCGGTCATCGGCACCGAGGCGCGCGAGCAGATCCTGCAGAAGGAGGGCCGCCTGCCCGACCTGCTCGTGGCTTGCATCGGCGGCGGGTCGAACGCCATCGGGCTGTTCCACCCCTTTCTGGACGACGAGGATGTGCGCATCGTCGGCGTCGAGGCGGCGGGCAAGGGCCTGCACGGCGACGAACACGCCGCCAGCCTGGCGGGCGGACGTCCGGGCGTGCTGCATGGCAACAAGACTTACCTGTTGCAGGACGATGACGGCCAGATCACCGAGGGGCATTCGATCTCCGCTGGACTGGATTATCCTGGGATCGGGCCTGAACATTCGTGGCTGCACGAGATTGGCCGTGTGGAATATAGGTCGGCCACCGATCAGGACGCGCTGGAGGGCTTCAAATTCCTCTGCCGCACCGAGGGCATCATCCCCGCGCTTGAGCCCGCCCACGCGCTGCATGTCGTGCGCGAGATGGCGGCGGAGATGAGCGGGGAGCAAATCATCATCGCCAATCTGTGCGGGCGCGGGGACAAGGATATCTTTACGGTCGCGGACGCGTTGGGGGTGGAGTTGTGAGGGGTTTGGCTATGTCCGTCCTCCCCCACCGGGGGAGGGGGACCGCGGCGCAGCCGTGGGGGAGGGGGATACGATCTCGAAAATATGAGTCGACGCGCATTGGTAAATCCGGACCCCCCTCCACCGCTGCGCGGTCCCCCTTCCCCGGTGGGGGAGGATGCACATGACCGCGCGCCTTCAATCCGCATTCGCCAAAAACCGCGCCGCACTCGTCGCCTTTGTCACGGCCGGCGATCCTAGTGCAGAACAGACGCCCGCCATTCTCGATGCGCTGGTCGAGGCGGGTGCCGATGTGGTCGAACTGGGAATGCCGTTCACCGATCCAATGGCGGACGGTCCGGCGATTCAGGCGGGCGGGATACGGGCGCTGGACGCGGGAATGACGCTTAGGAAGACGCTGGGGCTGGTCGAGGGTTTCCGGGCGCGGCATCCGGATGTGCCGCTGATCCTGATGGGCTACTTGAATCCGCTGCTGGCCTATGGCGACGGGTTCGCGAAAGACGCCGCCGACGCAGGCTGCGATGGCTGCATCATCGTCGATTTGCCACCCGAGGAGGATGCCGAGATCGGCCCTGCATTCCGCGCGGCAGGGCTGCATTTCATCCGGCTGGCGACGCCGACGACGGACGCCGACCGGCTGCCCGCCGTGCTGAATGGGGCGTCCGGCTTTCTCTATTATGTGTCCGTCGCGGGCGTGACGGGCACGGCCAGCGCGGAGACTGCCGATGTCGGCGAGGCGGTCGCGCGGATCAAGCGGGAGACCGAATTGCCCGTCGCGGTCGGTTTCGGCATTCGCACACCCGAACAGGCCGCCGCCATCGCGCGCGTGGCCGATGGCGTCGTGGTGGGGTCGGCCATTGTCGACATCATCGGTGACAATCAGGACGATCCTGCACCGGCAGTCCTGAAATATGTGCAAAGCCTGTCGGACGCGATTAAAGACGCGACATGAGCTGGCTGAACAACCTCCGACCGCGTCTGAAATTTCTCAAGAAGAAGGACACGCCCGACAATCTGTGGGTGAAGTGCCGGGGCTGCGGCCAGATGATCTTCCAGCGCGACCTGATCCAGAATTTGAGCGTCTGCCCGGAATGCGACCACCATGAGCGCATCGGTCCCGCCGAGCGCATGACGCAGCTGTTCGACGAGGGCGAGTTCGAGCGCCTGCCCGCGCCCAAAGTTGCCGATGACCCCCTGAAGTTCAAGGACCAGAAGCCCTATCCACAGAGGTTGAAGGCCGCGCGCGCAGCCACCGGCGAACAGGACGCCTTCGTCCTCGCGCGCGGCAGGATCGGCGGCACCGACTGTATATTGGGCGTGCAGAATTTCGCCTATATGGGCGGCTCCATGGGCATGGGCGTCGGCGCGGCGTTCGTCGCGGGCGCCCGTCAGGCCCTGGAACATGGCCTGCCCTATATCGTCTGCACCGCGTCGGGCGGCGCCCGGATGCAGGAGGGGCTGTTCAGCCTGATGCAAATGCCGCGGGCGACGGTGGCCATCGAGGAGCTGAACGAAGCGGGCCTGCCCTATCTGGTCGTCCTGACCGATCCGACGACGGGCGGCGTCACGGCCAGCTATGCCATGTTGGGCGACATCCAGATTTCCGAACCGCGCGCGCTGATTGGCCTCGCCGGACAGCGGGTGATCGAGCAGACCATTCGGGAAAAACTGCCCGAGGGGTTTCAGCGGGCGGAGTTCCTACTGGAGCACGGCATGATCGACAAGGTGGTGCACCGCAAGGACCTGGCCGGGGTGCTGGGGCGGCTGATCGGTATGATGACGGGTAAGGAC
>JBARZR010000258.1:0-2206 GCA_049650205.1 Pacificimonas sp.
CCTCCGCGCCGATCACGGCGCGGGGCAGGGCGGGGGCGATGTCATCCAATGCAACCCAGTCCTTCGTAACGCCCGTGCCATTCGTCCAGTCGCGGATCTGGATGCTGGTCGCGGGGACGGGGACGAAGCGGTAGATGCCCACCCAGAGGACCGTAAACAGGAGGGTGTAGAGGATCAGCTTGCCGAGGAAACGGACGGGGCGGACGCGGCGCTTGCCGGGACGGGGTTTGCGTTTCCTGGGCATGGAGGTCGTTTCGGATGAGTTGCGCAGTTTCGCAACTGTTTTCCCCGCCCTGCAAGGGAGGGGCTAGGGAGGGTTGCGATGCCGAAGGCGAGCGTCGGAGCGGGCGGCTACATCGTAGCTCGCCGCTTCGCGTCTCTCACCCTCCCCCATCCCCTCCCTGCAAGCAGGGAAGGGAGAAAAAAAGGCCCGCGCATGTTTCCATACACGGGCCTAAAATCATACAACTTCGGCTTACGCCATCTCAAGCAGATTCCGCTCCTCGGCGCGTTCGGTCATCGCCTTTTGCAGCTTTTCGAAGGCGCGCACCTCAATCTGACGCACACGTTCGCGGCTTATATCATAGACCTGGCTGAGTTCTTCCAGCGTCTGCGGATCGTCGGTAAGGCGGCGCTCCGTGATGATGTGCTTTTCCCGGTCGTTCAGCGTGTCGAGCGATTCCGCAAGAAGGGCGGAGCGCACGTCGGCTTCCTGCGCCTCGGCGACGATCTGGTCCTGGAGGGGCTCTTCCGATTCCAGCCAGTCCTGCCATTCCGAATCGCCCTCGTCGGCCTTCAGCGGCGCGTTCAGGCTGGTGTCACCGCCACGCATCATGCGGCGGTTCATGGAGACGACCTCTTCCTCGGTGACCTTCAGATCCGTGGCGATCCGCTTCACATCGTCGGGATGCATGTCGCCGTCCTCGAACGCGTCGATCTGGCTTTTCATGCGCCTGAGGTTGAAGAACAGCTTCTTCTGCGCGGCGGTCGTGCCGATCTTCACGAGGCTCCAGGAGCGCAGGATGAATTCCTGAATGCTCGCGCGGATCCACCACATCGCATAGGTCGACAGGCGGAAGCCCTTGTCGGGCTCGAATTTCTTGACGCCCTGCATCAGACCGACATTGCCCTCACTGATGAGGTCGCTCGTGTTGAGGCCATAGCCGCGATAACCCATCGCGATCTTGGCGACGAGACGCAGGTGGCTCGTGACCATCTTATGCGCGGCCTCGCGGTCGCCATGCTCCTTGAAGCGCTTGGCGAGCATATATTCCTCGTCCGCGGACAGAACGGGGAACTTTTTGATTTCGGACATGTAACTGTTTAGCGATGTCGCGCCGCCGACGGCGGGGATGGTCGCAGGGACATTGTTTCTGGTCTTCGTGGCCTTCGCCATAATAATCTACTCCTGTTTCGCGAGCCCTTTCGAACAGGCACCCGCCAATTTCTCACAGATGGTTACCTATCGTCACGTCCCGAACTACGGCGACGTTACGGTCTCTCACTTGTTATATGAACGCTAAAGCGCCGCTAACAGTTCCTGCATATCAGGCGGAAGCGGGCTTTCGAAAGACATGATTTCTTTAGCTGAGGGATGCTCAAATTGCAAGCTTTTCGCGTGCAGCGCCTGCCGGGAAAAGCCCAGCCGGGTCAGTAGCTTTCCCTGGGAACTGCCGCCTTTTCCGCCATATAGCGGATCGCCGAGCAGCGGAAACCCGATCGAAGCCATGTGGACGCGCACCTGATGTGTGCGCCCGGTTTCCAGCCGGCATTCGACCAGTGCGGCATTTTGGAGCGGCTGGACGGTCCGGTAATGGGTCACCGCACGCTTGCCGCGCCCGTCCTCCAGCACCGCCATCTTTTTCCGGTTTTTGGTGGAGCGGCCGATATGCCCCTCGATGCGGCCCGCGGGCGGCACAGGCCGGTCGCGGACGATGGCGGCGTAGAGACGCCCGACGCTGTGCGCGGCGAACTGCGCGGCCAGCGCGTGGTGGGCATGGTCGGTCTTCGCCGCCACCATCAGCCCGGACGTATCCTTGTCGATCCGGTGGACGATGCCAGGCCGGGTCACGCCGCCGATGCCCGACAGGCTGCCCCGGCAATGGTGCAGCAGCGCGTTTACCAGTGTGCCGTCCACATTGCCCACCGCGGGGTGCACGACGAGGCCCGCGGGTTTGTCGATGACGATCAGGTCGCTGTCCTCGTG
>JBARZR010000259.1:0-10020 GCA_049650205.1 Pacificimonas sp.
CCGCGCAGGCGCTCCCCGGCCTCATATTGCCGCTCCGAAATTTTCCCCCGCGCATGCAGCCACGCCAGCGGCTCCTCCGCCCGGTTGGCAATCCTGGCCCCGGCGCGCGCCGCATCCTTCGTCCGCGCATCGTCCGCCGCATTGACGATCATCCGGTTCGGCAGGTCCGCCGCTTCCCCGCCAGCCTCCCGCCGCGTCAGATGCGCCATGCCCGGCCCGCTGATCCGGAAGCCCGCGCCCGCATCCTCCACCAGATCATGCCGCTTCAGCCGGTCCAGCATGTCCGCGCGGCACGCCTGCGACCCCACGCGGAAGCCGCCCCGCGCATCGGGCATCAGCTTCCGTCCCATCGCCATCTGCCCCAGCACCTTGCGCTCCGTCCCCGTCAGCTTCACCGCCTGTACCATGTCGATTCCTTCACCAGTTGAAGAAACAATTTGCCATAAGCGTCCGGGTGTAGGAAAGAACCAAATAGGCTAAGGGAGTAAAAACATGATAACCCGCATCCGTGAAATCCGTAAGGGCAAAGACCTTACTCTGGCCGACGTCGCCGCCGCCTGCGAACCGCCAACCACACCGCAGACGGTCGGCCGCCTCGAGACGGGTACCAGAACGGTCAGCATCGACTGGCTCAATCGCATCGCCGCCGCCCTCGGCGTGCTACCCGCCGACCTTGTCAAAACCGACGCCCGCCCCGACATCCCGATCGCGGCACGCCTGACCGCGGACGGCGCGGAAGCCCTTACCGCGAAAAAGAACTTCGCCCCGCCGCAGCCCACCACCGATCTGATCGGCCTCGACATCCAATACCCTTTCGGCGACTACCGCCCGCGCGACCAGCTCTGGCTGGAAAAACTGCCGCCCGCCCGTTTCAACGAAGCCGCCAACCGCGACATCCTCGCCCCCCGACCCGCGGGCCGCTACGCCTTCGGGCGGTTGGTGGACATGTTCGGCCAGCGCCTCAGCCTCCTCCCGCCCCAGCACGGGTCCAGGCAGATCATTCTGCAGGACGTCCCCTGGATCGCCGTCGCGAAGACGTTAGTGCGGTCACTCTGATTCCCTTCCCTTCCAAGGAGGGGCTAGGAGAGGGTGCGAAGCCGCAGGCGAGCCCGCGATGCTAACCAAAATCACCAGCTTCGAAAGCCGAAACCTTACGCTAGAACCCGCCCCATGCTCGACCTCGCCAACCGCTCCATCTACGACGAGGACCACGCCGTCTTCCGCGACGCCGTCCGCAAATTCTTCGCCGCCGAACTCGTTCCCAATCTCGACCGGTGGGAGGCGGACGGGATGGTCTCCCGCGACTTCTGGGCCAAATGCGGAGAGGCGGGCATCCTCTGCCCGCAGGTTCCGGAGGAACATGGCGGCCCCGGCCTCGACTATAAATTCAACGCCATCGTCGGTGAGGAACTCAGCTACGCGGGCTCCAGCGCCGGGATCACGCTCCAGTCCGACATCATCGCGCCCTACTTTATCCATTACGGATCCGAAGAACAGAAATCCGAATGGCTCCCCAAAATGGTTTCGGGAGAGGTCGTCACCGCCATCGCCATGACCGAGCCGTCGACCGGCTCCGACCTGCAATCCATCCGCACCACGGCAAGGCGCGACGGCAACCACTATGTCATCAACGGCTCGAAAACCTACATCACCAACGGACAGCTCGCCGACGTCGTCATCGTCTGCGCGAAAACGGATACCGACGCGCCCGGATCGCGCGGCACCAGCCTGATCCTGGTCGAGGCCACCCGCGAGGGCTTCGCCCGCGGCCGCAACCTCGACAAGATCGGGCAACACTCTGCCGATACCTCGGAACTCTTCTTCGAGGATGTCCGCGTCCCCATCACCAATTGCCTCGGCGCGGAGAATATGGGGTTCGCGCAGCTCATGAACATGCTGCCGCAGGAACGCCTGCAGATCGCCCTTGGCGCGCAGGCGGGCGCGCAGCGCGCCTTTGACGAGGCGGTGAAATTCACCAAGGACCGGAAGGCGTTCGGCAAGACCGTCTTCGATTTCCAGAACACCAAATTCGTCCTGGCGGGCCTCGCGGCCAAACTGCAGGCGGGCTGGACGCACATCGACTGGTGCATCGAACGCCACGTCGCCGGCAACCTCACGCCTGCGGAGGCCAGCGCGGCGAAGCTCCACCACACCGAACTGCAATGGGAAACCTGCGACGCGAGCCTCCAGCTCCACGGCGGCGCCGGCTATATGAACGAATACCCCATCGCCCGCCTGTGGCGCGACGCCAGAGTGCAGCGCATCTACGGCGGCACATCGGAAATCATGAAGGAAGTCGTCAGCCGCGCCCTCTAATTCGGGAGAGTGGCGAAGCCGCATCTGCCTTTGCTTCCCACTCGCCTGACGCCAAGCTAAGCTCTCATGATGACCACCCGTGAAATCAACTTCGACGGCCTGATCGGGCCCAGCCACAATTACGCCGGCCTCAGCCTCGGCAATATCGCCAGCGCGTCGAACGCCGGCGGCACCTCCAAACCCCGCGCCGCCGCCCTTCAGGGTCTGAAAAAAATGCGCCTCCTCATGTCGCTCGGCCTGCCGCAGGGCTTTTTCCTGCCGCATGACCGTCCGAACACGGCCTTCCTCCGCGATATGGGCTTCACCGGCTCGGACGCCGACATCGCCGCCGCCGCCCACCGCGAGGATCCCGCGCTCTTCCGCAACACATTGAGCGCGTCCGCCATGTGGACCGCCAACGCCGCCACCGTTTCGCCCGCCGCCGACACCGCCGATGGCCGCGTCCACCTGACGCCCGCCAACCTCTCCTCGATGACCCACCGCAGCCTCGAATGGCGCGAAACCGCGCGGCAACTGTCCCTGATCTTCGCCAACCCGAAACACTTCCAGGTCCACGCGCCCGTTCCGCCCCGTTTCGGCGACGAGGGCGCGGCCAACTTCATGCGCGTCGCGCCCAGCCACGGCGAACCGGGCGTGGAAATCTTCATCTACGGCGAGGATCGCGGCGGCAGATTCCCCGCGCGCCAGTCCCGCTACGCCTCCGAGGCCGTCGCCCGCAAACACGGCGTCGAAAACAGCATCTTCTCCGCCCAGTCGTCCGAGGCCATAGAAGCGGGCGCGTTCCACAACGATGTCGTCGCCGTCGCCAATGAAAACCTGCTCTTCGCGCATGAACAGGCGTTTGACGACCGTGTCTGGCTTTACGCCGAAGTCACGGAGCGCATACCCAGCGCCGCCATCGTCGAAGTTCCGGCCAGCCAGGTCAGCCTTGAGGATGCGATCTCCAGCTACCTGTTCAACTCGCAGCTGGTCACGCTCCCGGACGGCCAGATGACCCTGATCCTGCCGTCCGAATGTCAGGAAAACCCCAACGTCGCCAAATGGATCGCCGCCAGCACCGGCGGCAATGGCCCCATCCATCAGGCCCGCTTCATCGACGTCCGCGAATCGATGAAAAACGGCGGCGGCCCGGCCTGCCTCCGCCTCCGCGTCACGGTAGGCGAAGCCGCCCACGCCGCCATCGACGACCGCTTTCTCCTGACCGAGGCAAAGGCCGACCGCCTGGAACGCCTCATAGAAACCCACTGGCCGGAAAGCATCGCCCCCACCGACCTCAGCGCGCCCGACCTGTGGCAGCAGACATGGGCGGCGCGGACGGCCCTTCTGAAAGCGCTGGGCTTCGCGGAAACATAGGCGCCAATGTCAGCGAGGGGGTGGAAAGCGGACATTGCTAGACTTGTGCTTGCACTAACCTGAGTTTTCGGCGACCATTCATATCGATGGAGGCGAAATGTTGGTCAGAAAGAATATTCTTGCTCTATTTTTAACTGGTGCGCTTTTCGCAACTTCAGCGGTGGGTAGTGCCAAGCCGGCTGGTGAACACGCTGCTTCCGGCGTACTCGTTTCTGAGACGATCCACATGGCCGATGGCGAGGTAGCCCTCAAACAATCGGTGATTGTTGACGCCGATCTTGAGCAGACATGGGCGCTTTTTACTGAGGCAAGCCAAGTGAAACGCTGGATAGCACCCGTGGCCGAAGTCGACTTGAGAACAGGCGGTACCATTCGAACGCATTACGATAGCTGCGCTTCAATCGGAGATCCTGGTACCATAGAACTTACGATCGTTAACTACATACCCCAGCACCTGCTAACATTGCAATCGAACTTAGAATCTGCGCGCGACGCGGCGTGGATGAATGACAGTATTTATTCGCGGCGCGATGATCTCTATAATGTAATCGAGTTCGAGCCGTTGGATGGCGGTAGAACGCGGATAGTAAGCTGGGGTCTAGGCTATGGAGATGGCCCCGAGTGGCAAACGATGTTCGACTTTTTCGTTAAAGGAAACGAATGGACTTATGGCCAACTGAAAAAGGCTGTGGCAGGCGAAGAAGTCTGGCCAGATTGCTCGGATTAAATCGAAGGGGCTAGACTTGACTTCACCAGAGGAACAGCTCGCCACGATGCTGTCAAACCTCCCTGATAAGACGGGAAGGCCGCTCAGTGAATGGCTTAAGCTCATATCCGAGAGTGGAATTGAAAAACATGGCCAGATCGTGAAATTTTTGAAAGCAGAACATTCGGTCACCCATGGTTTTGCCAATTTGATCGCTGCCAAGGCTCTCGAAAATAATCAGCCAGATGACCTGATAGACAGCCAGTATTCCGGCGCGAAGGCCAAGCTAAAACCGCTATTCAATGAAATCGTTGAGTTTGTGCGTACGCTAGGTGATGATGTTGAAATTGCTCCGAAGAAAACGAGCGTAAGTCTCCGTCGCGAGAAGCAGTTTGCTCTGATCTTACCTGCCACGAAAACTCGAATTTATCTTGGCTTGGCACTTAAGGGAGTAGAGCCAAGTGGCCGCCTGCAAACATACAATGCGATGTGCAGTCACCGGGTTAAGCTGGAAGCCAGCTCAGATTTTGATGAAGAAGTGAAAGCTTGGGTTTTGGACGCATATTCCAGTTGTGGATGAATGACCGCCTTTGGGTCGGAAACGGACGCCAAAACCTACCGCGTTTTCGCCATAGCATCGCCCATCCTGCGGATCGCTTCGATCTTCTCATGCAGCGGTTTCCAGTCGTCACGCTCGGCGATGGGTGTCCATAGAGCTTCCATTTCGTCGATCAACATGGAGCAGGGCACCGCGTCCGACCAATAGTCGTGCGCCGTCGCGCCGGGGACGGCGTCGAACGCGGCCACGCCTTCCCGGAACGGTGCGAATGCCGCGCGGTCATAGACGTTCGCATCCCGCCTCGGTGTCCCGCCGCGCCAGTCAAAAAAAGCGCGGCCCGGTTCGATATCGCTTTCTGCGAGACCTGTTTCCCACGCGCGCAGCAGCGACCCGTCCGCCTCGCCGCCCTGCGGCTGCACCCCCAGCCGCGCCAGCATCGCTTTCGCCAATTCCGCTTCATATCGGTCCGGAAACGCCTTCAGCGCCGGGATCAGACTGTCCGCTTCGGCCACCGTCCGCATCGCGAGCGCGAGCTGGTGCACATTCCACTGCAACGCCTCCGCCTGCCGCCCGAAACTGTACAGCCCGAACTGGTCGAAATAGGCCGCCGTGAAACCATCGTCCCAGCGCGGGGCGAAGCGCCATGGGCCATAGTCGAAGCTCTCGCCGGTGATATTGATATTGTCGGTGTTGAGGACGCCGTGCACAAAACCCGCCGCGCGGTAACTGGCCGCCAGCCGCGCCGCGCCCGATACGGCATGATTCATCAGGGCGGCATAGCGGTCCTCCGCATTCGGCTCGCCAACAAAATGCAGCAGGCAATAGTCGATCAGCCGCTCCATATTCTCAGCGTCTTTCTGGTAAGCGAGCCGCTGGAACGTGCCATAGCGGATGTGCGAATGGCTGAGCCGCACCATCACGGCGGACCGCGTCGGCGAGGGCTCATCGCCGCGTTGCAGCGCCTCGCCCGTTTCCACCAATGACAGCGTCCGGCTGGTTTCCACGCCTAGCGCTTCCAGCATTTCCGTCGCTAGGATCTCGCGCACGCCGCCCTTCAGCGTCAGCCGTCCGTCGCCCGTGCGGCTATAGGGTGTACGGCCAGATCCTTTCGTGCCGAGGTCCATCAGACGCCCGCGCGCATCGCGCATCTGCGCGAACAGGAAGCCGCGTCCATCGCCAATCTCGGGATTATAGCTGCGGAACTGATGCCCGTGATAGGCAAGCGCGAGCGGCTGCGGCAGATTTTCCGGCAGCGGCTCGAAACGCCCGAAATGGCGCAACCAGTCGGAGGTCGACAGTCCGTCCAGGCCAACGTCGGCTGCCGCCCGGTCATTGCGGAACCGCAGCGTTGTTTCAGGAAAATCAGCCGCCGCGACGGGCGCGTAGAACTCGTCGCCCAGCGCCAGGATCGCCGTGTCGGCGCGATGCGAAATCAGCAGTCTTCCACTCCGCAGGCGGCGCAGACGAAGCGAATCGTTTCCGCCTCGATTTCCGCGCGCGCGTCTGGGCAGGCATCGACGCCGAAGGCCAGATCCAGCGCATCGCCGACCACACCATAGGTCAGGCGCGCGGCGACGGGCGCGTTCATCTGCGTCAGGCCGCGTTCCTTCGCCATCGCCTCATATTGCTGCTCCACCCACTTTACGACGACCTCCTGGCTGGCGCGGTAGAAGGGTTCCGCGTCGGGATTCCCGCTCATGCCCTGCTTCGTGCCGTCCGGGCTGTTCAGATGGACCATATTCTCCCAGGTCTGGTTCGTCTCGCAATAGGCGAAGCAGCGGCGGATGGAGATGCCGGGATGAATGTCCTCCAGCGCGTCGCCCGCCTGCATCGCCGCGACCATGCGTTCCCCGTAACCGCGCCCCAGCTCCTCCAGCAGCGCGCGCTTCGATCCGAAATGGTAAAAGATCGAACCCTCCGACACGTCCGCGGCCCGCGCGATGTCCGCCGTGCCCGTCTTGGCGAACCCCCGCTGCGAAAACAGCTGGTTCGCCGCCTCCAGCACGCGCTGCCGCGTCTCGGCCGGGTCATAGCGGCGCGCGCGGCTGTCCCGCGCCGGTGCGGTATCTGTCTTTGTGGCGGCGCGTGTGGCCATCGAACGAACACTCCCCAGGGTCGAACCCCCATTGTTACGGCAAAATATGAGCCAGAGTCAATTTGGCTCAATTCATAGCTGTCCTTGCGCTATTCCAGTATCCGGCGTGAATGAATGACGCGCTGAATGCTGACCAGATTGCCTTCTACCGTGTAAAATATCACACGGTCCCGAAAGGATATCGACCGCGCCTCGAATGCGAAACTTTCTCTCGGTCTACCGCGAAAGGGAAATTCGCTCAGGCTCTGACATTTCTCATACAGGCTGTCGATGAATGCGCGCGCCGTATCGCGGTCTGCATTTGCCGCGATCCAGTCCGCTTCCACCTTCAGATCCTCGATCGCAAGTTCCGTTAGAACGACGTCATAGATCACGCCCGGTCCATGAACGATCGCACACGCGCAAAGGCGTCTTCAAGCGGCACCGTCGACCGCCTGTCGTCCAGCGCTTCCTTGACTTTCGCCTCGTAAATCCGGTCGAGGGCGGCGCGTTCACGGTCCAGCGCCCGCAGGCCATCGCGCAGGACTTCGCTCATCGTCGCATAATCGCCGGACGATAAAAATGCGTCCGCCTTTGGTTTGAGCGAACCTAGAGTTACACTGACCGCCGAACCTGCCATTATGTTCTCCAATACGATAATATCCTATTACTTGAAGAGACGCATTTCAACCCGGCCGGTCCGCCAGATGCCCCTCTAAATATTGCGCCAGATATTCCAGCGTCGCGACGCGGCGATAGAGGCCGCTGTCGGCGATGTTCTCCGTGCGGAAAAACCGCCGCATATGCGGGAAATGCAGATCGAGGACGCGGCCCAGATAGGCGGGCGTGAGCAGGCCGCCATGTTCATCCTCGATCGGTCCCAGCCGCCGCCGCAGCGCATAGGATCGTTTCCGCATCCAGGGCGGCCTGACCCGCGTTCCGAATTCCGACATGCGGTGTTCGAACGTCACCTTGTCGTCGAATGCGTAACCGTAACCCGACGGATAGCTGGCCAGCTTTGGATCGATGTGCGTCAAGAGTGCGGATTCGAACTTGCCCGCATTTTTCAGACCGATGGGCAGCGTCAGCGCCTCCGCCACGACCTTGTGATCGAAAAAGGGCATCATATAGCCGCCCTGACGCCCGACGAGACTGATCTCGCGCCCGAAAAACGCGCGGCAGCGCATGCGGGGATAAAGCTGTTCGATAACGGGACGGGGCAGTTTCCTGCCCTCATGCTCCTCGCCCACGGCGCGCAGCGCCTTGGCCTCCAGATTGGCAAGAAAGCGCTCCGGCTTGAATTCGTTGACCACGTCCGCGTTCGTATAGCGTGCGAAGAACGCACCCACGACTTCGCGCGCGGTCATGCGCCGGTCGGGCAGGTAGAAAAAGTTGCGGAACACCTCGCCGCAGCCGCCCGACACCGCCAGCTGGCCGCCTTCCTGCCGCGCATGGCGGGCCGCGGCGTTGCCACCGTTGTCGAACAGGCCGCCATCGGTGACCAGCGCGTCCGTCTCATGGAAATTGCGCTCCACCTGCGCGGCGAATTCGTCTGGCGACACCTCGGCATGCTTCGCTTTTTCGAACACTTCCAGATCAAAGCGCTCGCCCTTGGCGATGGCGCGGGCGATTTCCACATCCCCGTCGCCCGGCGCGCCATAGACATAGACATGCGGCCTGACGCCCGCATCCCGCAGCATCGCCAGCGCCAGCCGGGAATCGAGCCCGCCCGACAGCGGGCATTGCATCCGGTCGCCATAATGCGCCGCGAAGGGTGCGGTCAGCGCGCGCAGCAGATCGGCCGTGCGCCCGATCCGATCGCCCAGCGGCCTTCGCGCGGCATTGTCTGGCAGTGGTTTTTCCACCGCGCTGCGCGTGACCGGGTCGCCCAGCTCGACCTGCTGGCGCGGGCCGATGCGCTGCACTTCCTTCAGGACGGAATCATTGCCGGTCGGAAACACGTTGAAGGCGAATTCATATAGTCCCTGCGGGTCGAAGCTGACCCGGTCGAGGCTGCCCGCCGCCGCCAGGAAACTCGTCGAGAATATGCGGTCGTCCGGGTCGTGGAACAGCTGGAATGCCGCGAAATAGTCCGTAACCAGATAGCTTCGCCCGCCCTTGCGCACGAACAGCACGAACTGCCCGTGCAGGCGGTCCCAGTCTTCGAACGGGAAGCTGAACTCCTGCAGCAGTTGCGTCAGCGCGGGCCGTCCGAGCTTTCCGTCGTAACTCAATGTGCCTGCCACCGCGATCAGGTCGCCGCCCTCCTCGACCAGGCTTTCCGGCCCATGCGCACCTCCGTGATAGGGCGCGGCGTGGAACCCGGTGAAGCCGCTGGCCGACACCGGCGTGAACGTCCGGAACCCGTGCCGTTCGAACTGCGCCTCCGCCGCCGTAATCCGTGCGCCCGCATCGTCGCTTTCGCGAATGAGATAAAGTCCACCCATGACGGCGCGCCATAGCCCAGTAATGATTGCGAGACCACTACCGCGCGCACGGACGTCCGCCTATAAGGTGGCGCACAGATGACAAATCCCCGGATTCTCCACCTGCATTCCACCTTCGATCTTGGCGGCAAGGAGGCGCGCGCCGTCCGTCTGATGAACGCCTTCGGAGACGATTTTGGCCACGACATCGTCAGCGCCGTGCCGTCGGCGACGGCGGCGATGGACGCGGTGGAGCCGGGCATCGACGCACGTTTGCTGACGGACTTCCCGCCGCTCGCGGGACGCCCGGCACCCGCGCGCCTGAAACGCCTTGCAACTGCCATAGGTGGCGGCGGTTACGCCCTGGTGCTCAGCTACAATTTCGGCGCGATGGACGCCGTCCTCGCCCGACGCCTCTGGGGCAATACACCGCTCATTCATCATGAGGACGGCTTCAACCAGGACGAGCGCGACCGTCAGAAACCCGCGCGCGTCCTTTACCGCCGCCTCGCCCTGCCGGGCACCGCGGCGCTGGTTGTCCCGTCGCAACTGCTCGAACAGGTCGCGCTCAGGGTCTGGAAGCAGC
>JBARZR010000260.1:0-4029 GCA_049650205.1 Pacificimonas sp.
CGGATCGAGTAGCCATGCCCGTGTCTCTGCCAGCGAAGAGAGCCGTGCCGCACCTGGAAAGGCGCGCTGTGCGTGGGCGACGGCGACAACATCTGGGAAGGGCAACCCGGCCCCCTTCAGCGCCTGATATGACGCCAGCTTGTCATCCGCCAGGGCGAACCATTGTGGATTCTGGATGTCGAACAGCGACCCTTTCGCCCAGTTGCCGTAAAATTCATCCTGTGCGGTGCGGCTGAAGGCGGGATCGTGAAGCCGGTAGTCGAAATATTACTGCGCAAACAATCGCTGCGGCCCGAAGCGGAGACGGACCATATCGCGGATCTGCGCCCGAACGGAGCGATGCCCTTCACGGGCGGCCTGGCGGGCCTGGGCAATTATGGCGAACGGTCTCATGCCCTTGGAGGTTCTATTTTACTTCTTCCGCCAGCCAATCCTCAAGCCATTTGATCGAATAGTCGCCGTTTATGAAGTCCGGCTGTTCGATGATGTCGCGGTGCAGCGGGATCGTCGTTTTCGGCCCCTCGATAACATATTCCTCTAGCGCGCGGCGCAGGCGCATCAGGCAGTTGTTGCGATTTGCGCCATAGACGATCAGCTTGGAAATCAGCGAATCATAATGCGGCGGGATGGAGTAGCCGTCGTAAAGCGCGCTGTCGGCGCGGACGTGCAGGCCGCCGGGCGGATGATAATAGCTGATCCTGCCGGGCGATGGGGCGAAGGTGCGCGGATCCTCCGCGTTGATGCGGCACTCGATGGCGTGGCCGCGAAATTCGATATCGTCCTGCGCGACGGAAAGCGGCAACCCGGCGGCGACGCGGATCTGTTCGCGCACCAGGTCGATGCCGGTAATGGCCTCGGTAACGGGATGCTCGACCTGGAGCCGCGTATTCATCTCGATAAAGTAGAACCGGCCATCCTCGTAGAGGAATTCAATTGTGCCCGCGCCGCGATATTTCAGGTTGGCGATGGCCTTGCGGCACACCTCTCCCATGTGCGCGCGCTGATCGGCGTTGAGGGCTGGGCTGGGGGCCTCCTCAAGAACCTTCTGGTGGCGGCGTTGCAGCGAACAGTCGCGTTCGCCCAGATGGATTGCGCCGCCCTCGCCGTCCCCGAAGACCTGAAACTCGATATGGCGCGGATTGCCGAGATATTTTTCGATATAGACCGTGTCGTCGCCAAACGCGGCCTTCGCCTCCTGACCAGCGGATTGAAGGGACCGTGCGAGCTCTTCAGGCCGTTCGACGACTTTCATGCCGCGCCCGCCGCCGCCGGACGCCGCCTTGACGATGACGGGATAGCCGATCTCGAAGGCGATGGTCTCCGCTTCCGCAAGGTCGGTGATGGCTCCCTTGCTCCCGGGAACCAGCGGCAGGCCGACCGCACCGGCGGTGCGTTTCGCCTCGACTTTGTCCCCCATGATGCGGATATGCTCGGCGGTGGGGCCGACGAACGCGATGTCATGCGCCTCGACGATTTCCGCGAATTTGGCATTTTCGCTTAGGAAACCATAGCCTGGATGGATCGCGTCCGCGCCGGACACTTCGGCGGCGCTGATGATGTTGGCGATGTTCAGATAGGAGAGGGCGGCGGAGGGCGGCCCGATACAGACGCTTTCGTCGGCAAGGCGGACATGCATCGCATCGGCGTCGGCTGTCGAATGCACGGCAACAGTCTTGATGCCCATTTCATGACACGCACGGTGGATGCGCAGCGCGATTTCGCCGCGATTGGCGATGAGGAGTTTTTCAAACATCGGGCGCGTTATTCGACGATGGCCAGAACTTCGTCGAACTCGACCGGTGACTCGTTGGCGGCGACCAGTTTCACCACTTTGCCCGCCTTTGGCGCGGTGATCGGGTTCATGACCTTCATGGCCTCGACAATCAGCAGCGTGTCACCGGCGGCGACATTGTCACCCTCCTTGACGAAATTGGCCGCGCCGGGCTCGGGCGAGAGATAGACCGTGCCGACCATGGGCGATTTCACCGCGCCGGGATGCGTCTTCAATGCGGCGCTCTCGTCGACAGCGGCAGAAGCGGCTTCGGCGGGGGCGGCGGCAGGTGTCGCAACGGGCGCTACGGCAGAAGGGGCAGCGGCGGGCGCGGCGGCAGCGACCATCTGCCGGGCAACGCGGATGCGGCGATCGCCGTCCTCCACCTCGATTTCGCTAAGGCCAGTCTTGCCCAGCATATCGGCCAGCTGCTTCACCAGTTTCGCGTCGATGTTCATCATGCCTGCCTTTGGCGTCTGCGCCATGAAAAAAGTCCCCGTTAAAGCTGCGCCGCAGCCTGAAGCGCCAAGCTGTAACCATGTGAGCCCAGCCCCGCAATGATGCCGCGCGCGACCGGACTGATATGCGACCGGCGGCGAAAGCCCTCGCGTGCGTGCGTGTTGGACAGGTGCACCTCTATCACCGGCGTCTCGATACCCTTGATCGCATCGCGGATCGCGATGGAGGTGTGGGTTAGCGCGCCCGCGTTCAGGACCACGGCCTTCGCGCCGAGTGACGGTGCCTCGTGCAGCCAGTCGATCAGGTGCCCTTCGTGGTTGGACTGGCGGAGGTCGATGCGGACGCCCAGCGCCTGCCCCTCGTCATGCAGGCGCGCGGCGATGTCGTCCAGCGTCTCCGCGCCGTAGACCTCGGGCTCCCGTGTGCCAAGCAGGTTCAGGTTGGGGCCGTTGAGGACCATGACGAGCGGTTCTGAAGCGATGATGTCTGTCCTGGTTGGTTTGGTTGTGCGCCATGTCTATATCGCCCGCAGACAATATTGGGAATCCCATGGACAAGACACTATCGATCACGGTGAACGGCGAGCACCGCCGCATCCGCAAGCCCGCGATGGTCGTCGATCTGCTGAACGTGCTGGGTCAGGATCCGGCGTCTGTCGCGGTCGAGCGCAATCTGGAGATCGTGCCGAAATCAACCTACGCGGAAACGGCACTGGAATCGGGTGACGAGATCGAGGTGGTGCATTTTGTCGGGGGAGGTGAGCAGGAGGGCAGGCAGCGGGATGACGGCTGGGAAGTCGCCGGGCGGAAATTCTCGTCGCGGCTGATCGTCGGGACGGGAAAATACAAGGACTTCGAGACCAACGCACGCGCGGTCGACGCGGCGGGGGCGGAGATCGTCACGGTCGCGGTGCGGCGAGTGAACGTGTCGGATGCGAATGCGCCGAAACTGACTGATTTCATCGACCCGAGGAAAGTCACCTATCTTCCGAATACGGCGGGCTGCTTCACCGCCGCGGACGCCGTCAGGACATTGCGGCTGGCGCGGGAAGCGGGCGGCTGGAACCTCGTGAAGCTGGAGGTGCTGGGTGAGGCGAAGTCGCTATATCCCGACATGGAGGCGACGCTTCTGGCGACGAAGGAACTGGTCCAGGACGGCTTCGACGTCATGGTCTATTGCGCCGACGATCCCATTGCCGCGAAGAAGCTGGAAGACGCGGGTGCGTGTGCGATCATGCCTCTGGGAGCGCCCATTGGGTCTGGCCTCGGCATTCAGAACCCGGTTACGATCCGCTTGATCATCGAAGGCGCGTCCGTCCCCGTGCTGGTCGACGCTGGTGTCGGCTGCGCATCAGACGCGGCGGCGGCGATGGAACTCGGCTGCGACGGGGTACTGATGAACACCGCGATCGCCGAGGCGAAAGACCCGGTGTTGATGGCGGCGGCGATGAAGGCGGCAGTGGAGGGAGGGCGCATGTCCTACCTTGCCGGCCGGATGGCGAAGCGTCGCTACGCCGATCCGTCGTCACCCCTCGCCGGACTGATCTGAAAGCTTGCCGGCCAAGTTATCATACATCAATTTTTTAAGTGGGAACAGGAGGGTACATCAAGCGTTCCTATATTGAGCCGTGACAGAAACGCGCTCGAAAGGAGTATGATCATGGGTGAATATAGCGATAAGGCCAAGGGCCACGCCAACGAAGCCGCCGGCAACATCAAGCAGGACGTCGGCAAGGCGACCGGAGACAAGCAGATGCAACAAGAGGGCTATGCCCAGGAACGCAAGGGCGAAGCCCAGCA
>JBARZR010000261.1:0-4229 GCA_049650205.1 Pacificimonas sp.
GCTCGGTTTCGACGGCCCCTGCGCCAACAGCCTCGACGCCGTCAGCGACCGCGACTTCGCGCTCGAATTCCTCACCTCCGCTCTCCAGGCGGGCCTGCACCTGTCGCGGCTGGCCGAGGAGATCGTCATCTGGTCGTCGCAGCCCTATGGCTTCGTCAAGCTGCCCGACGCCTATTCGACGGGATCGTCAATCATGCCGCAAAAGCGCAATCCCGACGCGGCGGAGCTGGTGCGCGCCAAGACGGGTCTGTTCCTGGGTGCGCTGACGCGGCTGGTCACCGTGATGAAGGGCCTGCCGCTTGCCTATTCCAAGGACATGCAGGAGGACAAGACGCCCGTTTTCAACGCCTATGACACGCTGGCGCTGGCGTTGGCGGCGATGACGGGCATGGTCGAGGGGCTGGCATTCGATGCCGGGAAAATGCGTGCGGCGGCGGCGGCGGGGCATTCGACCGCGACCGACCTGGCCGACTGGCTGGTCCGGGAAGCGGGCGTGCCCTTTCGAGACGCGCACCATATCACCGGGCGCGCGGTGGCGGCGGCGGACGCGGCGGATTGCATGCTGGCGGACCTATCGCTTTCAGCGCTGAAAGACATTGACCCGCGTATCGATGAACGGGTTTTCGATGTCCTGACAGTGGACGCATCGGTCGCCAGCCGTAAGAGTCACGGCGGAACCGCGCCCGATCAGGTGCGGGCGCGAATCACGGAATTGAGAGGCGCATGATGCGGAAACTGCTGACTTTGGGCGCGCTGGTCGCATTGTCCGCCTGTGGGTCCGCCGGACCGCTGACATGGCCGGAAGGCGGACCGCCGCCCGCGCCGGAGGGGCAGGAAGCCGTGCAGACGGCGGACGAGATGCTGGTACCGCCGCCTCAGGCCGCGCCCGACCGCATCGACGACGCGGTCAGGAACACCAACCAGCGCGGCGAAGATCCCTTCGACCTGCCTCCGACATAGGCCTGACATGGACCATTTCCGCTATCGCGATGGCATTCTGCATGCCGAAGACGTCGATCTGGCCGCGCTGGCCGAGGAAGTCGGGACGCCCTTCTACTGCTATTCCACCGCAACGCTGGAACGCCATTACCGCGTGTTCACGGACGGGCTGGCTGCGCTCGACGATCCTCTGATCGCCTATGCCGTCAAGGCGAATCCCAATCAGGCTGTCATCCGCACATTGGCGCGGCAGGGCGCGGGTGCGGACGTTGTGTCGGTGGGCGAACTGATGCGCGCGCTGGCGGGCGGCGTTCCCGCGGACCGGATCGTCTTTTCGGGTGTGGGAAAGACACGGGACGAGATGGAAGCGGCCCTGAAGGCCGACATCTACCAGTTCAATGTCGAATCGCTGTCCGAGGCCGAACTGCTGAGCGCCGTCGCGACCGAGATGGGTGTGACCGCGCCCATGTCGTTCCGCGTCAATCCCGATGTCGACGCGATGACCCATGCGAAGATCTCGACAGGCCGCGCGGAGAACAAATTCGGTATCCCGATCGACACGGCGGCGGACGCCTTTGCGCGGGCAAAGGCATTGCCGGGCCTGAACCCGGTCGGTGTCGCCGTGCATATCGGCAGTCAGCTGACCAGCCTGGAGCCGCTGGAGAAAGCCTTCATCCGCGTTGGGGCGCTGATAGCGGAGCTACGGGCGGACGGGCATGAGGTCAGCCGCGCCGACCTGGGCGGCGGTCTGGGTGTCCCCTATCTCAGCGACATGCCCGACCCACCGACGCCCGCCGCCTATGGCGAGATGGTGGCGCGGGTGACGAAGGGCTGGAATGTGCGCCTGGCCTTCGAGCCCGGGCGGCTGATCGCGGGCAATGCGGGCATTCTGGTGTCACGGGTCGTCAGGCTGAAGACCGGGCGTGAACGCACGTTTGTCATCATCGACGCGGCGATGAACGACCTGTTGCGGCCCAGTCTGTACGAAGCGTGGCACGACATCGGCGCGGTGAAGGAAACGGCTGCGCGCATGACCGCCGATGTGGTTGGGCCAGTGTGCGAGACGGGCGATACCTTCGCCAGCGAACGCGACCTGCCCGCGCTGGAGGAGGGTGACCTGGTGGTCTTCCGGACGGCGGGTGCCTATGGTGCGACCATGGCCAGCACCTATAATTCGCGCCTGCTGACACCCGAAGTCATGGTGTCCGGCGACCGCTGGGCGCTGGTCCGCAGACGCTCGACCTACGAAGCGCTGATCGCGCGCGACACCGTGCCGGACTGGCTCGACACGCAATGACCGCGCAGCCCCCGCACAAGGGGCTGTCCGCAGGCGCCGCGCGACGTCTGCCATGGACGGGTGCGCTGATCTGGCTGGAACGCGGGCTGGCGGCGGAACTGGGCTGGGTGATCTCGGCCTGGGCCGGGTTTGCCGCGCTGGCATTGTTCGGCCTCGGCGACTGGTTGCCGGGCGAGGTACGGCTGGCGCTGCTGGGCGGTTTGATCGTCGGGAGTGCCGGGGCGCTCGTGCGATACGCTGCGCGCACGCCGCTGCCGGAGCGACCGGAGATTCTGGCGCGGCTGGACCGTGGCGGCGCGCTGCCCGTGGGTACGGTCAGCTTTACCGACAACGCGCCCGCGCGGCTGGACGGCGAGGTGGCGGAGATATTGTGGCAGCGCGCGCGGAAGGACGCGCTGTCGCGGCCTGCGCGGATCGGACTGCCGAATCTGCGCTTCCCGAAGCTGTTAGCGGGCGCGCTGCTGGCGGCGGCGGCACTGCTGCTGGTCGGTGCCGTTTTCGCGAACCGTACTGGCCCGGAGCGGTTGGCGGCGGCATTCTCGTCTTATAGCACGCCGCTGTCCGCCTATGCCTTTCGGGTTGAAGTGACGCCGCCCGTCCATGCGGCGCTGCGGCCCGAAAGCCTGACGGTGACGGGTGGCGAAACGCTGGATCTCGATCTGCTGGAAGGCGCGTCGATCAACCTTCAGCCCTTGGCGGAAGTCGATCGCTGGCAGGTGCGCACCGCCAGAGGGCGACTTCTTACGGGAACGCGGTTCCGGCCCGAAACGGGTGGCATCTGGCGCATCATGCGCGGATCGCGGGAGCTGGCGGCGCTGAACATCAATATGGTGGCGGATGGCGTGCCGGTTATTCGCTTCGCGGGCGATCCCGCCAAGGCCGCGTCGGGTGCGCTGCGCCTGCCCTATCGCCTGACCGACGATCATGGCCTGTCGTCGCTGTCGCTGCGTGTTGAAGGCGGCGCGGCGGACGCGCGGGAAACACTGCTGAACGAGGCGGCGCAGCCGGGCGAGGGGCAGCTATATGCCGATCTGACCGCCGATCCACGCGCGGGTGAGGAGGCGCGGCTGATCCTGGTGGCGCGTGACGGCGCGGGCAATGTCGGCACCTCCGCGCCCATCCTCGTCAAGTTGCCGGTCAGAACCTTCTCCGACCCCATCGCGCGGGAGATCGTCGCCATTCGCAAGTCGCTGCTGGAAGGCGGCGCGCGCGATGCGGCGGCGCGGCGGCTGAGCGAGATCGCCGCCAATCCGGTGCAGTTCGATGAGCGGCTGGAGGTATTCGCGGGGCTGCGCGCGGCGACGTGGCGGCTGCGCTATCAGGCCACGGCGGCGGGCCGCGCGCAGTCCGCACAGATATTGTGGGACGTCGCCGTCGATCTGGAGGATGGCGGAACCAGCCGCGCCATGGACGATCTGCGCGCCGCAATGGAGCGTCTGGCGCAGGAGGCCGGATCGGGCGACGACGAGATGCTGGCCGCGCTGACGACGCAGCTGGAACAGGCGATGGGCGAATATCTGAGGCGGCAGATGGAGGCGGCGATGAATGCGGGCGAAATGCCGTCTGCGGAGATGATGCAGGGCATGTCGGGCATGGCGTCCGCCGTGGACGCGGGATTTCTGGACGCGATGATGGCCGACCTGAAGGACCGGCTGGCGGCGGGCGATACGGAAGGTGCGATGGAGGCGCTGGCGAATCTGCGCGGCCTGATGGAGTCGATCCAGTTCGGCCCCGGCGCGCCCGATCCCGAAGCGGCGGCGAAGGCTGAAAAGGCGAGCGAGATCGCCGCCAAACTGCGTGATATCGCCAGCAGGCAGGAACGGTTGCGGGCCGGCACGATCGCGGAATCCGTCATGCCGGAACGAACCTCGCTGGACATGCTGGGCGCGGAGCAGCGCGATCTGGCGGCGGAGCTGGGCGAAGTGCAGGGCGAATTTGGCGAGACGGGCGCCGACACACCCGAATCCCTGGCGCTGGCGGAGGAGGCCATGGG